>NZ_QUJR01000005.1:0-54879 GCF_003480945.1 Butyricicoccus sp. AM27-36 | reverse complement strand
GGGGGGGCCGCTTGCCCACGGTTCCACCCTGCTTGCAGCCCTTGTAGGACTGCCGCTCGGAGTTCTTAACGCGAACGACACGGCACAGCATACTGCGGTTTTCCGCTGTGCGGCTCGGGAATCGGTACTGTTTTCTCCGCATTGCGTGTGCTTACAGCCGTGGCGCACGCTCTCTGCCAAATGCTTTTCGGAAAACAGGATTTCCGTCATTGCCTATAACTCAATAAATACAAATTTATTATAACGCTCATATCCGCGCTTTGTCAACCGATTTCGCATGAAAAATGAGGAATTGAAAAATGCAGGATAACATCATTCTCCCATTACTGTGCCTTTGCCCTGGTAATTTTATCCGCAGCAAGCAAAATACCCAGCTTGCCGGACTCATACGTTAGGCCGCCCTGCATATAGCAGACATACGGCTCACGCATCGGTGCATCGGCGGAAAGCTCAATGGACGCGCCCTGCACGAACGCGCCTGCAGCCATGATAACCTGATCATCGTAACCCGGCATTGCCCACGGCTCCGGCGTTACATAGGAATCGACCGGCGCACCGGCCTGAATGCCCTCGCAGAAGCGGCGCAGCGGGTCAGGCGCACCGAACGCGATGGTCTGGATGATGTCGTAACGCGGCTCCTCTGCCTTGGGGCTGACCTCGTAGCCGAGCTTTTCCATGACCTTTGCGCAGAACATCGCGGTCTTGATGGCCTGCATGGTGACATGCGGCGCCATGAACAGGCCCTGATACAGCAGCCGGTTCTGACCCATCGTGCAGCCGCATTCGCCGCCGATGCCGGGTGCGGTCAGCTTGTAGGAGGCGTTCTCGACCAGATCGGCACGGCCTGCAATATAGCCGCCGGTCGGGGCCAGACCGCCGCCCGGGTTCTTGATGAGCGAGCCTGCGATGATGTCCGCACCGACCTGCGTCGGCTCAATCTCCTCGGTGAATTCGCCGTAGCAGTTATCGACCATGATGGCCGCAGTCGTATTGACCTCACGCACGGTCTTGCAGATTTCGCCGATTTCCTCGACGGAAAGCGTCTTGCGGACGCCGTAGCCGCGGCTGCGCTGGATGAATACCAGCTTGATATTCTCATCTGCCGCCGCTGCCTTGATGGCAGGCAGATCAGGTTCGCCGTTCTTGAGGTCAACCTGCCTGTAGCCGATGCCGTAGCTTTTCATACTGCCGCAGTAATCGCCGGTGATCGTGTTCTGCAGCGTGTCATATGCCGGTCCGGTGACGGACAGCACGGTGTCGCCGGTCTTGACGGCGGAGAACATCGCGCAGGACAGCGCGTGTGTGCCGTTTACAAAGCCGATGCGCACGAGTGCGGCCTCAGTACCGAAAATATCGGCGTAGATTTTGTCGAGCGTATCACGACCGTAGTCGTCGTAGCCATAGCCGGTCGTACCGGCAAACAGGTTGTCGGATACACGGTTCTTCGCAAATGCCGCCAACACCTTCTCGGTGTTGCGGTCACAGATCTCCTCGAGACGCTCGAAATACGGACGGATCTCGCGTTCAGCCTCACGGCCGAGCGCACGAATCTCCGGTGAAATCTTAATATATTCAGACATTTATGTGTAATCTCCTTCTATCAGAGTGAAGAGTGGAGAGTTAAGAGTGAAGATAACGAAACGGTTTCGCTGTCTCTCCACTCTGCAATCTCCACTCTCCACTTTTTCTATATAACGCTTTCGCCGTCCGGCAGCGTAAACAATTCACTGTCCGGCGTTTCCGTGCTGATTTCGCTGACGGTGACCTTGCGCGTCAGCGTATCGCCGTCATAGAACGACGCCTGCGCCAGCAGACCGCTGACCGTTGAAATGCCATATACACAGCGATAGCCATCCTGCTCAAATGTAACGGCAATACACGGTTCACCGTTAATGTCCTGCCGACCGGCAGCAGTCAACTGTACTTCGTCAGCCAGAACATCCTCGTACGTCGGCAGCATAGCCGCTGCGTCATCGGTTAAATCGCCGGCTTTGCCCTGATAAGCAATGCTGTCCCCTGCATTCCACGCATACACCTTGCCGTCCGGAACGCGAATCAGCGTAGACTGCACCTGATTGTCACTGCCGAGTGTATCCGTGCGCATAACATTATCCCGCGCATAGCGATGGCAGTACAGAGCCGCCGAGCCGCCATCATAGTAGATCGTGTTCTCGATCCTGCTGCTGTATGCCGCCGGACGTGCGAGCGTCGCAATGACGGTCTTGGCGTTATTGATATCGATGGTAATATCATCCACGCTCTGCCCGGTGAGCAGCGCACTGCCTGTGCCAACCGTTGGCGAATCGCCCTCACTGCCGGGCAGGATAATGCCGGTGCTGCTGCCGTGCATCCAGCCGGAGGACAGCACAAAGCTGAGCACCACCAACAGCACGAGCACAGTAGCGCCCGCAGCCGCAATCTTCGGCGTAGTGTCCGGCAGATAGTGTTTCGGCGTATGCTTCTCTTTTTTTACGGGTTTCACGGGTTAAACGGAGCCGGACCGTCCTCGCGCAGACCAAAATACTGCTCGATCGCCTGCACGATACGCTGCGAGGTCTTTCCGTCGCCGTACGGATTGACAGCGTGCGCCATTTTTGCGTAAGCGTCCTCATCGTCAAACAGCTCGCGCGCGAGCTTAACGATATTGGCCTGCTCCACGCCTGCCAGCTTGACCGTACCGGCCTCGATGGCCTCCGGACGTTCGGTCTCGCGGCGCAGCACCAGAACCGGCTTGCCGAGGCTGGGCGCCTCCTCCTGCAGTCCGCCGGAATCCGTCATGATGAGATAGCAGCGTGCCATCAGGTTGTGCATCTCGTCCACGGCCAGCGGATGGATGAGGTGAATGCGGTTATTGCCGCCGAGGAATTTCTCCGCAGTCTCGCGGACATACGGGCTAAGGTGCACCGGATAAACGAAATGTACATCCGGGTATGCCTCGCTCAGCTCGGCAATGGCGCGGCAAATGTTCTCCATCGGCTCGCCGTAGTTCTCGCGGCGGTGCGCGGTAACGAGGACAACGCGGTTGTTCTCAAAATCCAGCGTCTTCAGTTGCTCATCACGGAACTCGAAATCCGGCTTTACGGTCATGTGGATCGCGTCAACAACCGTGTTGCCCATGACAAACACGCCGTCTGTGATACCTTCCTTTGCAAGATTATCGCGGTTGCGCGGAGTCGGCGCAAAGTGCAGCGTTGCAATCTGACCGGTCAGCTTGCGGTTCATTTCCTCCGGGAACGGGCTGTACTTATCATAGGTACGCAGACCGGCCTCTACATGACCGACCGGCACCTTGTGGTAGAATGCCGCAAGCGCACCGGCAAAGGTAGTCGAGGTATCACCGTGGACGAGCACGATGTCCGGCTGTGCCTTTTCGAGCACCTCATCCAGACCGTGCAGGCTCTTCTCGGTGATGGTCGCCAGCGTCTGACGCGGCTGCATGATATTCAGGTCGTAATCCGGCTTGATATCGAAAATATCGAGCACCTGATCGAGCATCTCGCGGTGCTGCGCGGTAACGCACACGATGGACTCGGTGTTTTCATTCTGCTCGAGCGCATGCACCAGCGGCGCCATCTTAATGGCCTCCGGGCGAGTGCCGAAAACCGTCATTACCTTGATTTTATTCATCGTCTTTATCCTCCTTGTTTTCGGATGCGTGTTTGCTCCAGTGCTCCGCACCGTAAATGATGCATGCACCTACCAGAATTGCAGCCAGAACCGCCAGCAGCAGCACGATCGCCTTAACCTCGCCGGACGAGGTGAGCACCACGGCAGTAAGACCGAGCGTTGCGCTGATAGCGTACAGAATAGCAACCGCCTGCTTCTGGTTGAAGCCCATGTCGATCAGCTTGTGATGCACATGGCCGCGGTCCGGACTCATCGGACTTCTGCCTGCCGCCACACGGCGGATGATGGCATTAGCTGTATCAAAAATCGGCAGGCCGAGAATCAGGAACGGCACCGCAAACGAGATGACTGCGTAGAATTTGAACAGACCCATGATGGACACGGTTGCCAGCATGTAACCGAGGAAGGTCGAGCCGGTGTCGCCCATGAAGATCTTAGCCGGGTTAAGGTTGTACGGCATAAAGCCGATGCACGCGCCGGCGAGCGCCGCCATCGTGATGGCAATCGGCATGTTGCCGGTCAGCAGCGCAACAGCAAGCATGGTAATCGCCGCAATAGACGAAACGCCGACCGCAAGTCCGTCCAGACCGTCAATCAGGTTTACCGCATTCGTGATGCCGACAATCCAGATAATCGTGACCGGCACTGCCAGAATGCCGAGATGGACAAACGGCGTATCCGACAGCGGATTCAAATTGGTGAACAGACCAATCTGCAGGTCGCCGATGCAGACCGGAATAGCTGCCGCTACAATCTGCACCACGAATTTCAGCTTGGCGCCGAGCGCCAGCACATCATCGAAAATACCGAGTGCGACAATGATGGCCGCTCCGAGCAGGACGCACAGCATGGTCTCATCGAGCTGCCCGAAAATCAGAATCGAACACAGGAAGCCGCCGTAAATGGCCAGACCGCCCAGCCGCGGGATCGGCTTTTTGTGCATGCGGCGTGCATCCTTCGGCACGTCGATCGCGCCGACCTTGTGTGCAAAGTTTTTGACCGGCGGTGTGAAAAAATAGCTCAGCACGGCAGCTACGGCAAACGCTGCAATGATCGTGCCGATGACAATATATTCAGACATGGTTTACTCCCTTTTGGCTCAGCGTGCGACAAAGCCTACCTTTCGATAAACCTTATCCAGCGTTTTGCGCGCCAGATAAGAGGCCTTCTGTGCGCCCTCCTTGTAGACCTGCTCCAGATAATCCTTGTTGTTCAGCAGATCGGTGGTCTTTTCACGAATCGGACGCAGCAGCTCGACAACGGCCTCGCCGACTGCGGGCTTGAACTCACCGTAACCCTTGCCGTCAAACTCGGCTGCCGCCTGTTCGATGGTCTTGCCGGTCGCCAGTGCGTAAATCTGCAGCAGGTTGGAAACACCCGGCTTGTTCTGCGGGTCAAAGATGATGCGGGAATCCGAGTCGGTAACCGCACGCTTGAACTTGCGCATAATATCCTCCGGCTTGTCCATCAGCAGGATGTAGCCGTTCGGGTTCGGGTCGGACTTGCTCATTTTGCTGTTCGGGTCAACCAGGCTGGTAATCTTGGCACCCTCGCCAACCTTCGGGTAGTAGCCCTCCGGAATGGTAAAGGTGTTCGGATGCAGATTGTTGAAGCGGTTTGCAATGTCGCGGCAGATCTCGATGTGCTGGCTCTGATCCACGCCAACCGGAACAAGATCGGTCTGGTACAGCAGAATGTCTGCCGCCATCAGAACCGGATAGGTGAACAGACCGACATTGATGTTGTCCGCATGCTTGGCGGATTTGTCCTTGAACTGGGTCATGCGGGAAGCCTCGCCGAACATGGTGAAGCAGTTGAGCACCCACGCCAGCTCCGCATGCGCGGGCACATGGCTCTGGATGAACAGAATGCTCTTTTCCGGGTCCAGACCGCAGGCAATGTACTGCGCGATCAGTTCAAGCGTTGCACGGCGGAGCGCCGCAGGCTCCTGCCGGACCGTGATGGCGTGCTGATCGACCACGCAGTAAATGCAGTTGTACTGCTCCTGCAGGATCGGGAAATTGCGGATAGCACCCAAATAGTTACCCAGCGTCAGCTTGCCGGACGGCTGCACGCCGGAGAAAATCGTTTTCTTCTGGTTATCGCTCATGTATATACTTCCCTTGCTTAGAATTTTTCGGTTCAATTCACCCCGAAAGGTTTCCATACTTAATTGTAATGATACCACAATTTATCATACGTTGCAACCATTCATAAAAAGGAGATAAGAGGCAGGAGAAACCATGCCGTAGAGGCGAACCGTGTTCGCCTGTTCAAGCGATTTGCAAGTGGGCAACGCAAAAGGGCGCACAATGTGCGCCCCTACGGTAAGCCGACACGCAGGAAAATTCCTGCCTCCTAACTCCTCATTGATTGTTTACTCCGGTCTTTCTTTGACCTTCCGCAAAATAGCCCACTCGCTGACCTTGAACGGGAACGCAAAGTGTACGCGCATCTGCGGCACGTTGAACAGCTCACGCTCAGTGCCCTCGTCATCGGTGACGTTTTTCGCGCAGAACGTATACGGTGCCTGACCCGGCTGAATCAGCTCCAGCTCTTCCCCATCGAAAAAGCGGTTCTTGAGTGCGAACACGGCTTTGCCGCTGTCGTCACACTCGACCGGCATGCCGACAACCTCGTACTCGCGGATATACTGGCTGTCGCCGTAATGCTGTCCGTTTTCCTGATTGCCGAAGTAGAAGCCGGTGTAATACTCGCGGTGGCTGACCTTATTGACCTCATCACGGCAGAACTGCGGCAGAACAAAGTTTTCCGGGTCCTTTTTATAGGTGTCGATCGCGGCACGGTATGCACCGGTGACACAGGCTGCATAGTACGCAGTTTTGTTGCGGCCCTCAATCTTGAACGAGGTAATACCGGCCTTAATCAGCTCCGGAACGTGCTCGATCATGCACATATCCTTGGAGTTATACAGGTAGGTGCCGCGTCCGTCCTCCTCGACCGGGAAGAACTGCCCCGGACGCTTCTCCTCCATCAGAGAGTAATTCCAGCGGCACGGCTGTGCACATGCGCCGTGGTTGGCGTCGCGGCCGGTCATGTACTGCGAAATCAGGCAGCGGCCGGAGTACGAAATACACATGGCACCATGAACGAAGGCCTCAATCTCGAGTTCCTTCGGGGTCTTTGCACGGATTTCGGCGATCTCCTCAAGAGAAAGCTCGCGCGCGAGCACGATACGCTCGGTGCCTTCATCCGCCCAGTAGTTTGCCGCCTCGTGGTTAAGAATACTGGTCTGGGTCGAGATGTGCACCGGAACCTTGGGCGCGTATCTGCGCGCCATGCGCAGCACGCCTACGTCCGCGATGATGAGTGCGTCCGCGCCTGCGTCCTGCAGCAGCTCCAGATAGGCCGGAAGTGCCGGAAGATCGCGGTTGGACGGCATGATATTGACTGTAATGTAGCACTTGACGCCGTGCGCGTGCGCGTAGGCAATGCCCTCGCGCAGCGCGTTATCGTCAAAGTTGGTTGCAGCGGCACGCATGCCGAAGCGCGTTCCGGCCATATAGACCGCATCCGCGCCGTAGGCAATGCCAAACCGCATTTTGTCCAGATCGCCTGCGGGCGACAGTAATTCAGGTGTGTTATTCACCGGTTGCCTCCGTTGTCGTCGTATCTGCCGAAGCGTTTGCAGCCTGCGCCTGTGCCTGATTAGAAGCCTCGATGTTGCGCTCGTGCTCCTCATAGCTACTTGCAAACAGGTGCGAGCCGTCCGGCATAGCAACGTAATAGTAGTAATTGTTGTCCTCCGGATGGCTTGCTGCGTACAGCGAAGCATGACCCGGGTTGCAGATCGGTCCGGGCGGCAGACCCTCGTGGTTGTAAAGGTTGTACTCGGAATCCGACTTGAGATCCTCGTCACTCAGCTTGCCGCCGGTGCGTCCCAGACCATACAGAACGGACGCGTCCACCTGCAGATACGGGAACTCGGAGGAATTGTTCAGACGGTTGTAGATAACGCCCGCAATGCGTGCGCGCTCATCGTCACGCTGTGCCTCACGCTCGATGAGAGAGGCGATCGTGACAATATCGTGCATCGAGCGGCCGAGATTCTCCGCGCCGGACTTGATGTCCGCATCGTACTTGTTGCCGAAGTTGTTGAGCATCTTGTTGATGGTATCGACTACCGCAGCGTTGCCCTTGTATACCTCATAGGTATCCGGGAACAGATAGCCTTCCAGCCAGCCTTCCGCGGCCGGTTTTTCATCCTCAAGGAAATCGTGCTTGAAGGAATATTCATTCAGCACCTCATCCAGTGCATCCTCGGTGCAGATATGGTTGTCCAGCAGCACCTGACGGATCTGCGAGATGGAATAACCCTCCGGGATAGTAATCTGCACGGTCTCTGTGCTTGCAGTGTTGGTCAGCGCGTCTACGATCTGACCGTAGTCCATCGACGGGTTCAGCTGATACGCACCTGCCAGAACCGAGGTATCGGTCTGGTGCTTGAGCTTCAGATACAGCTTGAACACCGAATGATAATTGATAACGCCCTGGTCGTCCAGCTCCTTGGCGAGCGAGGATACCGAGGTGTTCTCCGAAACCGTGATCTCCTTGACCGCATCCGCCTTGACAAAGGCAAAAATGTCGTTTGCCATGAACAGCGCTGCAATCGACAGCACCAGCGAAACGCCGACTACTGCGATCATGTACACCATCGAGCCTGCACAGCCTGCGTTCATCTGGCGGCGGCTGCGGCGGCGTTTGGGCTGCTTCTGCGGCTGCTCCGGCTCCCGATCGTCATCGAAATGCTCCGGCGTGAACTGCTCAGGCACCGGCGATTCCGAACCCGGCAGCGGTACGCGCCGCGTTTCATCGTTGTTAAAATGATTATCCATAATTCACCTCTCTGCGGATCAGCCTCAGCCGATCCAGTAATTCAGAATGATTTTACCGGCAAATGCCAGCACGAACACAATAAATCCGGGCTCTTTCACCAGCAGCCACAGGTCGTACCAGCCGGCGCTGACCTCAAAGTGCGGAATGGAACCGCGCGCCAGCATTTTTCCCAGTGTGTCCAGCGTTAAGAACGCGAACAGCAGGAAAAAGAGCACAGTCAGCGGCAGCAGGATGTTCCAAATGCCAAACGGTGCATAGGTATCTGCTATCCACTGCATCACCACGGTGACAAATGCCGCCGTAGCATGGGAAAGTACCGCCGCCCATACGGTATCAAACACATAGGTCAGATAGGTAAACGCCAGTCCGGCGCAGAAGCCTGCCGCCAGATCAAGCGGACTGCCGTGCAGCAGTGCGAACACGATGCCGCCGAACAGCAGGCACGCCGAGGTACCGACTTCTTCACCGTACACGCTGAACAGTGCACCGCGTAAATAGATCTCCTCGACCAGAGCTGCTATCACAACGCCGATCAGCAGCCGCCATGCAAACGACATACCGCCGAGCGGCATCGGCAGGGATGCAATCGTCAGCCGGAGACCGGTATGCGCCAGCAGACGGTATTCCAGCATGTTCAGGCTGAGGGCGGCAAATGCGGTCGCCGCGCCCATAAACAGGATGAGCAGCCAGCCGCCCTTACGCGGCATTTTGAATGCAAGCCGCTGCTTAAAGCGCTCCCGATCCATACCGGGCAGCGCCATTGCAAGCGCCAGACCGAAGCACACGATCTCACCGAGCGCCATCAGCGACGGCGGCAGATTAAAGTGCGTGATCAGCTTTTCCATGCCTGTCAGCAGGCAGAAGCACACAAACAGGCTGAGGCCCGGCAGCAGTGTGCGTTTATCTTGATTCATCGGTGCGCAGCACCTCTCTTTCGGTGATAATGTAATGACAGCAGCGGTCGAACGCCTCGTGCGGCAAGGCTGCGCTCATGCGCTGCGATGCACACAGCGCCGCACAGGCCGCGTTTGTCCGGCTGAGAAACCGGTCATAGTAGCCGCCGCCGTAGCCGAGACGGTACCCTTTTCTGTCGCACGAGAGCGCAGGCACAAGAATCAGGTCGATGTTCTCCGGTGCAATCTCCGGCGCCGTGTCGGACGGCTCCAGGATACCGTAGTGACCGGTCCGCAGTTCGGAGAGCGCTGTGATTTTCCGCGCGGTCATGCTGCCGCCCTTGCCGCACAGCGGCACGCAGACCGTCCTGCCGGACGCAAGCGCGTTTTCGAGCACCGTACGGGTATCAATCTCCTCAGCAGTCGAAACATAGCAGAAAATGCAGTCTGCCTGCTGATAGAACTCACTTTGCAGGATGTTCTGTGCGATGGCGCGATCAATCGCCTGCTTTTCCGCGGCGGACAGGCTTGCCCGTTCCGCAAGATAGCGCCCCCGCAGCGTTTTCTTATCCGTACACATGATGTACGACCGACTCTGCGATCTCGTCCGCCTTGGCCTTGCCGCACAGCGCGGTAATCAGCTCGCACGCGAAATCCAGTGCGCCGCCTACACCGCAGCCGGTGATGATCTTCCCGTCGGTGACGGCGTTCGCCTTGACCGGGGTCGCGCCCGTCATGCCGTCCTCCATGCCCGGATAGCAAGTGGCTTTCTTGCCCTCGAGCAGACCCATGCCGCCCAGAATGATGGACGGAGCCGCGCAGATTGCCGCAACGTACTTGCCTGCATCTGCCATCGTGCGAACCGCATCGGTAACGCGCTTGTCCGCGTACAGATTGGTCGTGCCCGGCATGCCGCCCGGCAGAACGAGCATATCGGCCTTTGCAAGGTCAACCTCGTCCATGGACAGGTCGGTTACGACATTGATGCCGCGTGCACCGCACACGGTTGCACCGGTCACACCGACCAGCCTGGTCTCCACGCCTGCGCGGCGCAGAAGATCGACCGGAGTCAACGCCTCGACTTCCTCGAAGCCCTCTGCCAGTAATACATATACCATGTTTGTCACACCTTTCAGTTGAGCATTAAATTCATATATCCAGCGGTTTCATCCGCTTTCTCATGCCATTTGCATACGCCGAGTGCGGTTTCTGCGCCAATCTCCGTCACGGTGAGCGTGCCGCGGCCGAGCGTTTGCAGCAGACCCTGCAACTGCGCGTCATCTGCGCCGAGCAGCTCCTGCGCATTGTCCTCCCAGCAGAACGCATAGCCGGTGAGCGTTTCGTCCTTGAACCAACCGTATACGCCCGCACCAAGCGTGTCGAACAGCGCAAGCTGCGCGTTCCAGTACGCCGTGTCCCGCTCGATGCGGCATTTCGGCACCAGTTTGTCATACAGCGCCGCCAGTGCAGGCACATCCGCCGAGGTCAGCCGCTGAGGTGCTTCGCGCTCCCCTGCCGTGCGGGTAATCTCCCGGCGGGAAATATGGAAGAATGGCTCGTAGCCGAACGGTTTGTAAAAATCAAACAGCCACTTTTCTGCCGGAATGAGCACGGACGCAATGCGCCCCGCTTCCCTGTCCAGCTCGAACGAGCGCTCGAGCAGCCGCGCCATATAACCCTTGCGGCGATGCTTCGGGTCGGTGCATGCACCGTAAATATACGTTGCCTCGCGGGAGAGGCCGCCCACCGTCATGCGGTACGGGAGCATCTGCACCATCGCCACGAGCGTTTCGCCCTCAAGATACAGCAGCGTATATTTCTCTTTATAAAAGTGCGCGAAGAAGTAGTCGTTGAAGCCGCTCTCATCCGGAAAACAGGTTTCCCAAAGGGCACGAACGGCAGGAAAATCGCCTTTTTCGGCAAATCGCATCATTTCAATCAACCTTTCGGCACAGCCATATATTTCACGCCGCGCATGACCGGATAATAGGACTTTTTCGCCTTGCGCAGACCCTCGAGTCCCAGATCCTCCTCGCGGTTGACGTATTCCACATCATTGCAGTTGCGCTGTACGAACTGCTGGTTGATCATCTGGTACGCGCCCTGAATCGTGTGGTCGGCCTTTTCAATCTGTACCACGAACATATCCGACGTAGCCTTGCAGCCGAATGTGAACGCGATAACCTCGCCGTCCAAGCGGAGCAGTCCGCCGCGCAGATTCAAGTAGTCAAAGTTGTGGAGCGCCTGCACGATTGCGCAGGTCTCGCCCTCAAAATCGCGCTCGCGTGCACAGCCGTTCAGGTTGCACCAGTGGATGTGGAACGCGAAGGCATCCTTGATGTTTTCCCTGGTCATATCCTCGTAGCTCCAGCGGCCCTCATAGGCGGTCTTGAAGCGGTTGACGAGGTTGCGCTTGCTCTGCAGCTTTTTGCCGGACAGCGTGCGCAGCTTTTCCGCGAGGTAGATATAATCGTCACCGTCCTCGCTGTCATGCGAGAATGTGAACTTGCCCGGGCGAACGGCTTCGATACGCTCGATCATCGGCTCAGCAACCGAGACGATGACGAACGGAAGACCGCGTTCGGCGGCATCCTGCTCAAGCGCATCCAGCGCAGCGCCGAGATCGCCCTGACCGACAGGCGCAAGATAACAGTCGTGCCCGCCGTCCAGCGGAGACATTTTCACCAGCATAAAGCCATCTTTGAAGCAGATCTGCGTATTGTAGTGACTGCGCCACATGAAAAGATCGACAAAGCAGCGCTCACACAGATGATAGTTGTAATGCGAGCCGCAGTGCTCGACCATTGGTTTATCTTCTAAAGTAATTTCTCTAAACGGTAACATATAATGCCTTTCTCAAGATTGATTTGAGGATTACTTACCCTCGCGCAGCGCCTGATAGTGCGCGCGCACTTCTGCGGCCTTGCCGCAGGACATTTTGCCCTCTGTGCAGACACCGTCCACGCAGGCCGGTCCGCAGTGACCAAACAGCGTCGGCGCAACAGCGTATACCTGCTTGTACATCTCCTCGGCAAGCGCACGGATCTCCCACTGAGCGCGATTGCAGCAGCGCAGGCGGAAAAAGTTCTTCAGGCTGCGGGCGTTCGCCGTCATGACAATGCGGGTCGCGCAGGCGTTCGGCAGAACGTAGCGTGCGTCCTCAATGGCGTGCTTTTCAGCCTTGCTGCGGGCGGTCTTCTCCGGAACGCCCTGCTCGATCAGCTCCTTGAGGTAGCCTTCCATCAGCGCGGCCGTCAGTTCCTCGTAGGTGCGCTGGTCGTCCTCCATCGCCTGAATGAATTTTGCCCGGGCAGCCGGAATTTTATCAATCTCCGGCGGAACAACATACTCGAAGCCCTTCTCACGCACATAGCGCTGGCTCTGTACCGAGAACGATGCAATGCGGTGGCGCGTGATCTGTGCCAGCAGAGAACGTGATACACCCTCGATTGCAAAGGTGAACGACACATGCTCGATCGGGCTTTCGTGTCCGATCTCGGAAAGCATGTTGACAAAGCTCTCGGTCTTTTCCTCGGTCAGACCATCCAGCACGCTGTCAACGTCCGTGGAGGAATAGCAGTTCTTTGCTGCAGCCGCGACCAGCTTTTCCGGGTCCGGCGTGTAAGCAAGCAGTTTTACTTTCATTCTTGTCACTTCCCCTTCCTGCCGAAAAGCCGCTCCTTGATAACGATGAGCAGAAATTTCGGCAGCTTCATCATGCGGCCGATACGGCTGGGCTGCTTGAGCAGGCGGTAAAACCACTCCAGACCCAGCTTAATGAAAATATCCGGCGCGCGCTTGGCAACGCCTGCAAACACATCCAGCGAGCCGCCGAGACCGCAGAACAGTGTGCTGTGGATATCGTCCATGTTGTCCGCGATAAATTTCTCCTGCTTGGGCGCACCCAGACAAACGAACACAACATCCGCACCGCCTGCGGCGTTGATGCTGTCCACAACCTCCTGCGGGTCGGAGAAATAGCCGTCATGCGTGCCGGCGAGCACCAGTCCCGGATACTTCGCACACAGATTTGCACCTGCCTTTTCGGCAACACCGGGCTTCGCGCCCAGCAGATACAGGCGCATGTTCTCCTTGGCCATCGCGGCAACAAGGCTCTCGGCAAATTCAATGCCGGCTACCTTGCCCTGCAGCTTTTCACCGAGGATCTTCGCAGCATAGATGATGCCAATGCCGTCCGGCAGGACAAGCGTCGCATGGTTGACAACGCCCATGAATTTTTCGTCATGGCGGCAGAGATCGACGATCTCCGGATTCGGGGTAACAACGTAGCCCTTCTGCCGGGAACGGATCTTGCTCATTGCAAGCTCAACAGCCTGCTGCTTGGTAACAGCGTGAAATTGCACGCCCAGAATAGAAGCAGTATTCATCTTCGTATCTCCCATATTTTCCAGCCTTTTATTTGGCGATGAACATTCCTAATCTATTGTATTATACAGCAGCAAACTAAAATCTGCAAGCCCAGCTTGCAGAGAGTGAGGAGTAGATAGCGATAAACGTATCATGCAGGGCGGACTGATCCCGGCCCGCCGCCTGTAAGTATATGCAGATCGTTGCGAACGGCGGCATGAGGTCATACCGCCCTGCGATATGCCTGGCAAACATCGTTCTCTTTCCGCATAAGCTGATACAGAGGGAGGTGAACCCATGGAAGAACTAACGCAGTATATCAAGGCGGATTTCGCGGTTCTGGTAGCGGTTTTGTACTGCATCGGACGCGGACTCAAAGCAATACAGCGGTTTCCCAATCAATTTATCCCTCTGGCACTCACGTTCTGCGGGATCGGACTGGCTTGTCTGTCAGTCGCATCGCGCTATGCCAGCTACGGCAACTGGGCAGCCGCTCTGTTTGAAGGTGTGGTACAGGGTGTCCTGTGTACAGGCATGTCGGTCTATCTGAACGAAGTCATAGCACACTGCAGTTCAAACAAAGGAAACGACCCGCCGAAATAACACGCGAAAACAAAAAGAAGAACAAAGTGTTCCAACGGTCTCAACGGCTTCGGTTTTCCGAAGCCGTTTTCGTTTATCCTTACTTGCATCAGCAGGCAATTTGCGGTACAATACCCATATAAACTCTGTCCCCTGCTTTGGGACACCAAGGAGAGAGACACGCCTTGTACGATTTACAAACTCTGATTTTTTACGCCAAGGAGAAAAACACCTCCGATGTACATTTAACCGTTGGTCTCCCGCCGATGCTGCGTATCGACGGTGAGCTGCGTACCCACGGTGACGTACCTCTGACCGAGCAGGATGTACAGGATGCGGCGCAGCAGCTTGCGGATGAGCATCAGCTGCACGAGCTGAAAACCATCGGCGAGTCCGACTTTGCAGTGACGTTTGCCGATTCCGTGCGTATGCGCTGCAATCTGTTTCGCCAACAACACCACACGGCGCTGGCGCTGCGTCTGCTGCCGATGGAAATCCCGACTGCGGAGCAGCTTCGCCTGCCGGATATCATTATACAGCAGGCCGAAAAGCCGCGCGGACTGGTTATCGTTACCGGACCGACCGGCTCCGGTAAAAGTTCCACGCTGGCGGCACTGATCGACCATGTCAACCGCACCGCGGCACGCCATATCATCACGCTTGAAAACCCGATCGAGTATGTACACCCGCGCATTCGCTCAATGATCAACCAGCGTGAAATCGGTGCGGATACGGACAGCTTCGCAAGCGGCCTGCGAGCAGCTCTGCGGCAGGACCCGGACGTTATTCTCGTCGGTGAGATGCGCGATCTGGAGACCATTTCGACCGCTATCACGGCTGCCGAGACCGGTCACCTTGTATTCGGCACACTGCACACCAAGGGAGCTGCCGGTACGATCGACCGTATCGTGGACGTATTCCCGCCGGAGCAGCAGGAGCAGATTCGCATTCAGCTTGCCGAGGTGCTTGAGTGCATTGTCTGCCAGACGCTCATACCGCGCACCATGGGCGGCCGCGTAGCCGCATTTGAGATTCTGACCGGCACTTCTGCCGTGCGCAACCTGATCCGTCAGAACAAGTCGTATCAGTTGATCAGCACCATGCAAACCGGCCGCAATCAGGGTATGATGCTGATGGACGATTCGCTCGGGGAACTCGTCCGCAGCGGAGAGGTCCGCATCGACGATGCCGCCGCAAAGGCAGCCGACCCGGAAGCGTTTCCGCAGTCTGTCTTCCGATAAGATAACAAATCCCGCGTTGAATTTCACGCGGGATTTTTATGGCAATGCCGCATAAAGGAGCCGCAGCTTTCGCCTTATGCTTGCAGTGCGCCTGCTTTGGGAGCAGAATGCCGCAGGTTCGCTCTTACGTTAATTCTCCATTCTCAATTTTCCGCAACTCTACGGAGCGTTCATTGTATTCTCCTCCGTTTTCCGTATAATAGAATGCAAGGGAGGTGATCCGAATGGATCAGGTAAAAACCGGCAGACTGATCCGCGCTCTGCGGACAAAACTGGGACTGACACAGCTTGCGCTGGCCAAACAGCTTGGTGTCAGCGACAAAGCGGTATCCAAATGGGAGCGCGGGCATTCCCATAGTTAAAGATACCACACCCAATATCACAAACTCACGCTTAAACAATATTTCTTAGTCAACCACATACAATAACAAATACAAAAAAGCTGGAAGCAGACTTAATTTTGCTCCCAGCTTTTCTTTATTGTTTTGATGAAGTCGTTCAATGATACTTGTTTTTGCCATCTGCTTACATAATGTGCATACTTGTCACTTGTGTTCTGATATATCTGTCCCTCTTATTGCCTAAACTCATATTAAGGGTGTGATATATCCAAGTGCAATAGCCTTGTTATAGGCTTCGATAGCATTTTTAGCCCCCAGCTTATCATAGATGCTTTGGATATGGTTGTAAAGTGTCCGTTCACTGATATACAGTTCTTGAGCTATTTCATGCTTTGTTTTCCCTGTTCCAATCGCCTTAATAATTTCCGCTTCACGATCTGTCAGGGGATTTAATAAAGGGGGCGTAGTGGATTTGTGACCTTTACTAATAGCTGTAAGTTTTTTTACCAGTTCATCAGCAGAAGCCGACTTGTCAATATAACTTACAGCACCTCTTTTAAGTGCCTCCTGTCTATAAACCGGCATATCATAAGAGGATAGCATAGCCACTTTTGTTTTTGGGTTTTTGTTATATATTTTTTCTATCAGGTCAATGCCAGAATTTTTTGACTGATCTCTTAGGTTAACATCCAATAATACAATGTCCCATTCGTCTACGGAAAGAATATTCCAAAACTCTGTTTCATTACTTACATAGTGACAGATTGAGATTGCGTCCCAATCTTCCAGAAGTTTGCTTAAACTCTCTCCAAATATCCTGTGGTCATCAAATAGTAATATCTTCATTTTTTCTCCCCAAAACTGCCGTTGCAGTTAAAATACCATCTTTCTCTAAATACTGAATGTTACCACCATTCCCATTTATCAACACCGTCAAGAACAGCATGCCACCTTTGGAAGAAAGAATATTTTCAATGTCATTTGGTTTCGCTCCATCATTTTGACAGGTAATTACGAGTTTACTTTCTTCATTTAACGCGATTTCCAAATGGATAAAAGTAGCGGCAGCGTGTTTATAAACATTGTTGACAAGCTCTTTGATTATCTGCATAGTCTGTTCCAAACTGTTATCTTTTTTCAAAGCAATCCTTGCTTCGCTGTCAATGGTAAAATCTATAAATATATTTTTCTTTGGGTACAGCTTCTTAATGGCGTCAAGCATATATTCAATATGTTCCCATGAAGCATACCCCGAAAAGATATTAGACGAATAGAAATTCATCATATTTCTTATTCGCAGTTCCAAATCAGATAATATCCTTTTTGTTTCATCAATAGCTGGTGAGCGAAGCGACAGAAGATTTTTGGCACCTCCAATATCTTGAAGCACATCGTTGTGAAGTAGCATTGAAAAATCTTCCCTCTCACTTGCAATATAGTTCGTTAATTCATAATACTTTGTCAGCTCGTTGTAACGAGCTTCCATGTCGCCAAGATGAATGACAGCAAAAGCCTCAAATAAAAGCATTATAAGCTGAAAAAATACATTGACTTGCAGGGTGGACAAATCAAAGCAATAAAGTACGATTGTAAGCAAAGGAATCATGAAAACAAGGACATATCTTGCTTTCCTCTGGGCAATCGGAAGAATATTAACCTGTTTCAAATTTATATATTTATAATCAAGGAAAATTCCCACGAACATTCCAATTAACATAGTTACCGCAGGTAGAATTCGGAAATTGAAAAACGACAGTATGATAGACGCAATTCCAAACAGCAAGCGAACCATTTTTCCCCGGCTTGCGTCAGTTCTTACCAGCATTATTCCGATAATCAATGCAAAAACCAGAAATGCACCCGTGTATAAGGTGGAAAATCCATCATACATCAGCGCCGCAATAAAGGAAACAGAAAGCAGGTTCCAGCCACATTCAGATATTGTTGCCTTTCGCCGTGATGTCATTACATGTAGATAGAGCAGATTGAAATAACAAAGCAAGACGGCAATCGACAATAAGTTGATGGCTCCGTCATTCGCAATTCCTTTATGTGTTCTATCCAATATAACCCATAAAGTCACAATACCCGCATGAAGAAACAGATACGGATAGAAGCGTTTATCCTGCATAGACCCCCCTCCTTTCAGCTAAAATTCATTATGTTAGTAATATGATGATACGATCCGTTCTTTAGTCATCAGACATAAACCACACGCAGTCAAAACTATTATACTCACTGGAGAAAATAGTAGCAACACCCACACATTATTCGTTTTCATAAATATCCCACATTTTAAGAAAACCAGCAAAATATGAAGCAGTGTTGCAAAGATAGGAATACTCTTAAACCAGTTCATATTTCTAATCCAGAGAATCAAAACATTTATAAATGCCGAATACAATATGCTAAGGATCAGAAAATAGGTGCCTGATAACAAGATAAGGTTTGGCAGACGAATGGAAATCATCAAAAGCAGAGGAAACAAAAGAATCAGCGTTCCAATCCATAGTGATAGCAGATTCTCTTTAACAATACTTGAGATTTTAATACCATTAGCAAGTTTCCATTCTATTCTCTTTGTAATTTTTTCTTGCTGCAACATATCCTTGCTTATTTCTCCGGCAAAAAAGATAAATAAGCACAGGTAGCCATCAAGCATAAAATACTTTATATCAACGCCAAATACAATGTTCTCTGAAATATCCCCAAAGTTCATCAGAGAGATTATGCCGAAGATAGTTGCTACCGCACTCATAAATATAAAATTCCAGTTCAATACCCTTTTAAGGTTTAAGGTTATCAAACCCATTCGCCATCCCTCCTGATAACTGTTTCGTTGCTCATGTGCCGAGTCTTAAAGAAACTTAATAGTGCAAACATCATGCAAAGTGCAACATCAACCACAATAATCAAATAGTCAATTCCTATATGATGTTGATTCACAAGCTCTGTAATTCGTTCTGCCGACATCGCAATCAAATAAACCAGTGCAAAATTACCAAAGAACAGAACATTTTTGAACAGTTTTACTCGTTTCACATCCAGTACAATGATATTCAAAGCGACAATCTCACAAAAACTAAGTACAAGAATACTAAGATAAACGCATACGATCCGCCCAAAGCTCATTGTCCAGTCGGTAAAGTAATAGCAACTCATAAAAACAAAGAACGGGATAATACCAGAAAAGCGGAAAATCTGTACCGAATACTGTTTTATAATCTCTTTTACCGCAATTCCAGAAGCTGCAAAAAATTCAATTCTCCGGCTTAACTTATCCTTTGCTGTCAAATCTACAATCATAGCACCGGATTGCAGGGAGGTAAGACCCAAAATAACCGCATAGAGCATTAAGACTAAATAATCCTCTCCCTTAGACTGCAAGGCGTCCATCTGCATTGCAAAGCTCATAAAAGTTGCCAGAATGGCAACAATCGCAGTATCAATTAGGAGGCTTTTGCTTCTGGTAAGATAGTAGACTGCGCCTTTTCCCATGTTACTCATACCGATTGCCCTCCTTAATAAAGATTTCTTCCAATGATTGTCCTTGCATTTCTTGAATACCCTTATCAAACAGCAATCTGCCATTTTTAATCATAGATACATCATCAGCGCACTTTTGAATCTCGCTAAGGTCATGTGAAGTGATAATAACCGTTTTTCCGTCAGCTTTTAGAGCCTCTATCAAACTACGGATTTCTACTCTGGATATGGGGTCTACACCCGATGTTGGTTCATCCATGAGCAGAATATCCCGTCCCATCATAATCACAATCAAAAGGGACAGTTTTCTTTTCATTCCTTTAGAATAAGTGCTAACACGCTTTCCTAAATGCTCGGTCAATCCTAATTGCGTACAATAACTGTCTGAACGATCATTTATTTCAAATCCAAAGTATTTCCCAAAAATTCTCAAATTTTCAAGACCAGTCTGTTCTTCATACAGATAGTCATTTTCAAGCTCCATTGCATATTTCCCTGCAATGTTGATTGTCCCTGCATTTGGCTGGTATACCCCTGTAATCAAGCGTAGCAGTGTTGTCTTTCCAGAACCGTTCGGGCCAATAATCGCATGGATTGTATTTGCTTTTACATTCAGGCTAAAATTCTCAAACAAAACTCTGCCACCAAAACCTTTTTTTAAGTTCTTTACTTCAATCGCATTTTGAATCTCAGACATATTTTTTGCTCCTTTCATTTGGTGCTCCACCATATAGGTATAGTGTATAAAACGAAGAAGCATTTTGCATGAGTAATTACTGCAATTTCGATACTGCCATCAGGCAAATGTCACAGAAACCTCACAACGAGAAAAAATTTAGTATTCAGTCAGCTTCACAATTACATTACTCTGCTGATACAGCCAGTCCGTAAATTCTTTCGGGCTGGCCGTTCCTGTTTTTACAGCCTTTTTTCTCTGTAAGGCTTCTTTCTTAAAGTCGGAAAAGGCAGCCTGTATTTTTTCCAGACGGTCAGCCGGAAAGCCTGCGGTATTTTTTACCCGGTTTATTTTGTTGCGCCAGTTCTGGCATTCATTTTTATAAAGCAGGTCATAGTTATTTTCTCTTGCCCTCTCGTCAAATTCCCGCTTGTTTTGAAGTGCCTGTGCTTTTCGGCACTTGTCGCTGCACAGCTCATACCGCTGGCTCTTTGCCAGAAAATATTTCCCGCAGACCTTGCACCGCCGGAAGCAAAGCCCCCAGTCATTCAGCCTGTTCAGATAATAGGTAATCAACGGGTAGAGGGACGCATAGGCAGACACACATTCTTCTGTGCGCCGGTTGTCCGGTAACCAGAGGTCAAGCCGGGTATCTTCTGACGGTGCGCCTTTGAAATAAAGGCTGCCAGCTTGAAAATGTTTCGGTTTTCCTGTCTCCCTGTCAAAGCTCATGGCTTCGTTATGGAATACCCCGGTCAGGCTGCTCATTTTATCCATGAAGCGGTCACAGGCAGCGTTACGGTCACGGGGTTCTCTGGCAAGCAGATAGCTGTTCCAGATACGGAACGCCACATACATTTTCAGAGGGTCATTGCTAAGATATTTTCCCCAGAGAAATTCGCTTGCCGTCTGCTCCAGCTCCGGCTGTTTCCGTCGGTTGGAGTGGAGGGCTTGCCGCAGCGGAGAAAGCCCGTATAAGTTCCAATCTCTGTCCGTGTCACGCTCAAAGTTTATCAAAAAAGTTCCCAGCGGGCGTGTCATATCACAAAGCACCTCTGCGTTTTGGCTCCCGTTCAGCCGGAAGCGGATCTGCTGTTCTTCCCCAATCAAAATCCGCTCTTTCATTTTCTTCCTGTCCAGCGTCAGGACAAACAAAATCCTCTCAAAACATGGCTCATGCCGTATAAACTGATTCTCCATCCCTATCCCCTGCCTTTGTTTATGGTAATTATATAATTCAGTTATATCAGTTACACTCATGGTATCGCAGAATCATTGTTTTGTCAAGGATAGTACGCTATGATGATTGCGGTTGGTAATTTCGTACCGCACAGTACCTTGACAAGTGAATGACCGTCCAAAAAGGATATGACCGGCAGGAGAAGTGACGCATCCGGCGCACCAATGCAGGGAAACACCGCAGGAATGGGGCAGGAAAACGGCTTTTGGGGAGAGCGGCAGCAGGAAGCATTTTAACCTATTTGATTTATGGGAGGAACAGAATGAACGATAAAAAGAGATTGAACAGCTACGAGGATTTACCGCTGGTTCTGGATGTGGCGGACATTCAGCGGATTATGGGAATTTCAAGAGCGAGCGCCTATGAGCTGGTACACACCCCCGGCTTTCCGGCGTTCCGCAGGGGGAGGCTTATCAAGGTCAGCAAAATTGCTTTCTTTGAATGGATGGCAAAAGGCTCCGAAACCGTACCGGGAAGCGACAAATAAGCGTGAGGTATCATTCCCTGACTGCAATACTGCCGCACTTTCCAAAGGGGCATACAGAGAGAAAAAACCTTAAAAATGATACCGAGACGCTACACCAAAACAGCCTATCTGCGTACATCAGATAGAAACGGAGAAAGGAGCCGGTTATGGCAAGAATGAGCAACAAGCGGCGGCTGGAATGGTCTTTCTTCTTAAATGACCGCAGCCGTATCACTTACAACGAACTGTGCCGGAAATGCCAGCACGAATGTAAACAGAGCTTCCGGGCGGTTGTGGTTGACTGCCCGAAGTATCTTTCCAAGCGTTCCAAGAAAAAGGACAAGACTGCCGGAAACGGAAAAATCCCTTAGGAACTAAGGGCGCACTTCTATACATAGTCTAAAGACCATGTATCGTGCGTCCTGCGGAGCTTACCTCTGCCGCTGATAAAATCAGCAATCCGAGGTCTGCGTTCGCTTCGCTCCGACAAGGCGGCTGCACCCCCTTGCGCCGCTAAAGCGGCTATCCCCTGTGTACCCGCCGCAAAGAGAAATCCGCTCTGCGGTTTTCCCTTTTCATCGGGTTTTATAGAAGCACTGACACACGGACTGTCTGCGGATGGTCTTTCTTTATCTTATCAGCAAAGGATGTGAGAACATGGAAAAATCTTTGGAACAGTTGAAGCAGGAATATGAAAAAACCACTGTCCTGCTGGAACAGGAAAAACGGAAAATGCAGCGTTTGAAAAACCGGCAGGCGTATCTGGAAAGCGGTTCCCGGAAACAGAGGACGCACCGGCTGATTACCCGTGGGGCAGCTATTGAGAGCATTGCACCACAGACAAAGGAGCTATCCGAAGCGGAATTTTATTCCCTCATGGAAAGCATTTTGAATCTGCCGCAGGCGGAGCATTTCATCCGGTCTGCCGCAGAGAACCACGCCCGTATTTCCGGGCAGGAGAAAGGCGGTGACTAAGGATAGCACTTTATCATTTTTCAATCGCACAGATCAAGCGCAGCGCCGGTCAGAGCGCCATTGCCAGCGCAGCCTACCGAGCCGGGGAGCGTCTTTACAGCAGCTACTATGGAGAAGTCAGCGACTACACCAAAAAGGGCGGCGTGATCGCTTCGGAAATCATGCTGCCGCCCCATGCGCCGGAAATATATCTTGACCGGGCGACCCTCTGGAATGCTGTGGAGAACTGCGAGAAACATCCAAAAGCACAGCTTGCCTATTCCTTTGATATTGCCATGCAGAATGAATTGACGCTGGAAGAAAACATGGAGCTGGCGAGGAAGTTCGTACAGGAGCAGTTTGTGACAAAAGGCATGATTGCCGACCTTGCTTTTCACAGCCCGGAGAAAGAGGACGGCGGCATCCCTAACCCGCATTTTCATGTGATGACAACCATGCGCCCTTTGAACCCGGATGGCACATGGGGACAAAAACAGCGTCGGGAATATCTTCTTGATGAAGATGGAAACCGAATCCGGGATAAAAACGGCGATTATATGTTTAACGCTGTCCATACAACAGACTGGCATGAGCCGGAAACGCTGGAACACTGGCGGGAGCAGTGGGCGGCTGCCGTTAATACAAAATTTGAGGAAAAAGGGCTGGATGTGCGTATCGACCACCGTTCCTATGTGCGGCAGGGGCTTGACCTGATACCTACTGTCCACGAGGGAGCTAATGTCCGGCAGATGGAAGCAAAGGGCATCCGCACCGAGAAAGGGGAACTGAACCGCTGGATTAAAGCCACCAACCGGCTCATGCAGGATGTGAGGAAGAAGATCAAAGCCCTGTTTGTCTGGATGGCAGAGGTAAAAGAAGAACTTTCCAAACCCCAGACACCGAGCCTTGCCGACCTGCTGATCGCTTATTACAACCAGCGCAACGCAGGGGCATGGAGCAATAAAGCCAGAACCGGAAACTTAAAGCAGTTTGCCGAAGCCGTCAATTATCTGACGGAAAACAAGCTGCTCACATTAGAGGATTTGCAGGAGCGTCTTTCCTCTGTCAGTGAAGAATTTGAAGCATTAAGCGGCTCCATGAAAAAGAAATCTGCCCGGATAAAGGAATTGCAGGAATTGATACGGGAGGGCGAGAATTACCAGCGGCTAAAACCTGTCCATACGGAATTGAACAATATCAAGTTTAAGAAACAGAGGGAGAAATTTGAAACATCCCACGATGCGGAGTTACGGCTGTTTTATGCCGCCCGCCGTATTCTGAAAGAAAAACTGGACGGAAAACCCATTGCCCTGAAAGCATGGAAACAGGAATATGCACAGTTAAAAACAGAGTATGCCGAACTGTCTCCGCAGCACAAGCCACTCCGGGAGGAAGTCATACGGCTGCGGCAGGTGCAGAACGCCGTAGATACCGCACTGCGCCGGAGGGAGCAGCCACAGGCAGTACAGAGAAAGAAACATGAGATGGAGCTATGATATAACCGGCAGCTTTACCGCTACCGGTATTTTTATGGAGGGAGTATTTGAATGTATTTGAAGCGGTGAAACAGTCTGTTACCACCCGGCAGGCTGCTTCATTCTATGGAATCCGGGTGGGAAGAAACGGCATGGTCTGCTGTCCATTCCACAATGACCGCACGCCCAGCATGAAAGTGGACAGCCGCTTTTACTGCTTCGGCTGCGGGGCTTCCGGGGATGTGATCGACTTTGCCGCTTTGCTGCATGGATTGGGGAAACGGGAAGCTGCGGTCAGGCTTGCGGAGGACTTCGGCGTTTCCTATGAGAAATCCGGCAATGCGCCGCCAGATAGGAAGCGTCACAACAGGTCACAGCCCCGACAAAAATCAGCGGAGCAGAGATTTCAGGAAACGGAACGGTATTGTTTCCGGGTGCTATGCGATTATCTGCGCCTGCTGGAGCATTGGAAAACAGCACACGCCCCACAGCCGCAGGATGCCATCTGGCATCCTCTTTTTGTGGAAGCGTTGCAGAGGATAAGCTACACAGAATACCTTTTGGATATTTTGTTATACGGAGAAATAGAAGAAAAAGCGGCATTGATCGCCGCACAGGGAAAGGAGGTGCTGCGGCTTGAACAGCGAATTTCAGAGCTTGCCGCCGGAAACGCAGGAAGCGGTCAAAAGGACGATGGACACAATGGAACCGGCGCAGACACCGGAAGAAATCCGGGAGACGTTAGAGGGGACGCAGAAAGGCGGCGTGAAGAACAGCATCCGAAACTGCCTGACGGTGTTCCAGCGTGACCCGCTGTTTCGTGGGGCACTGCGTCTGAACCTTTTGACGGAGCAGATTGACATTGTGAAGCCGCTGGGCTGGGAGCGCACCAGTACCACGCTGACCGACATGGACATGAACTACCTGCTTTTGTATCTGGAAGAAAATTACGGGCTTACCAGCGAGAAAAAGGTGCAGAGCGCCATCAAGATTGTTGCCAATGAAAACCGCTACCATCCGGTCAGGGATTACCTGAACAACCTGCAATGGGACGGCACAGAGCGCATCCGTTACGCCCTGCATCACTTTCTGGGAGCCGATACGGACGAATACACTTATGAAGCCTTGAAACTGTTCCTGATGGGAGCCATCCGGCGGGTATTCAGACCGGGGAGCAAGTTTGAGGTCATGCTCTGTCTGGTTGGTGGTCAGGGAGCCGGGAAATCTACCTTTTTCCGGCTGCTGGCAGGCAGGGACGAATGGTTTTCAGACGATTTGAAGAAGCTGGACGATGAAAATGTGTACCGCAAGCTGCAAGGGCATTGGATTATCGAGATGTCGGAGATGATCGCCACAGCCAACGCCAAGAGTATTGAGGAAATCAAGTCATTCTTAAGCCGCCAGAAAGAAACCTACAAAGTGCCGTATGAGACACATCCGGCAGACCGGCTGCGGCAATGTGTATTTGGAGGGACGACCAACCGGCAGGACTTTTTACCCCGTGACCGCACCGGCAACCGGCGCTTTCTCCCCGTGACGGTGTACCCGGAACGGGCGGAGGTTCACATACTGGACGATGAAGCGGCGGCGAGGGCGTATATCGAACAGATGTGGGCGGAAGCCATGACGGTTTACCGCAGTGGGAAGTATAAGCTGTCATTCAGCATGGAAATGAACCGATACCTGAACGCCCATCAGCAGGACTTCATGCAGGAGGACACACAGGCTGGCATGATCTACGCCTATTTGGAGGACTACACCGGCGACAGGGTATGCTCCAAGCAGCTTTATGAGGAAGCATTGGGGAACTTAAATTCCCCGGCAGACTGGGAGACACGGGCAATCTGCGAGATTATGAATACCGGCATTGCGGGCGGCATCATACAGGGCTGGGTAGCCTACAAAAGCCCGAAGCGGTATAAGAAATACGGTTCTCAAAAAGGCTGGGAGCGTGTCAACCAAGCTCCGCCGGAGGGGGACGGTTTTCAGGAAATCACGGAAGAAGAAGCCCGGCAAATGGAACTTCCATTCTGAAAAGCCACCGGTTGACAGTTTGGTTGACGCTTTGGTTGACAGCCGGTTGACGGGGAAAAGCCTGATATTTGGGGCATTTCTCTCCTTTGTCAACCATGTCAACCAAGAAATCAAAGAAAAAGTAAAAAGTAATAATAGAGCGCCTATGGATTGTTTTCAAAGTCTTTTCTGCCGGTTGACACGGTTTGGTTGACACGGAGACAGTCTGCGGCTGTACACCTGTCTGACATTCCCTTGTCGGGCATATTTCATTTATGGAGGTAACTGCCTATGGCAAAAAGCAAAAACGAGAGCAATAACAAAAACAGCGGCACCCTGCTTACCGAAAAAGACGGCACCCAGTATTTTGTCATGGGGAAAGTCCGTATCAAGGTATCGGAGCATTTCGCACAGGATGGGAAGCCGCTTGACAGCCTGCTGGAAGATGTGATCCAGCACGCTGCCGCCGCTTCCTGAAAAAATACGGAATAACGACTGTCAATCAGCCCACGCTTATGATATACTTGTACCAGCGAGTATTGTATAAGCGTGGGTTGTTTCTTTTAGAAGGAGGATTTTTAACCGTGAAACAACCATACAATACAACGATTTATAACACTGCACTATATTTGAGATTGAGCCGTGACGATGAATTACAGGGGGAAAGCGGCAGTATCCAGACCCAGCGCATGATGCTTAGACAGTATGCCGCAGAGCATGGGCTGACCGTTGTAGACGAGTACATTGACGACGGATGGAGTGGGACAAATTTCGAGCGTCCAAGTTTCCAAAGGATGATTGATGACATCGAAGACGGGAAAATCAACTGCGTTGTCACAAAGGACTTATCCCGTCTGGGAAGAAACTATATCCTGACCGGTCAGTACACGGAAATCTATTTCCCCAGCAAGGGAGTACGCTACATTGCCATCAATGACAATGTGGACACCATCAACGGAGAAAGCGAGCTTGCACCGTTCTTAAACATCCTGAATGAAATGCACGCCCGACAGACCAGCAAAAAGGTCAAGGCTGCCATGCACACAAGATTTGCCAATGGCGCACACTATGGAGCCTATGCACCGCTGGGCTATGTAAAAGACCCGGACAAAAAAGGTCATCTTCTGATCGACCCGGAAACACGCTGGATTGTAGAGAAGATTTTTGACCTTGCTGTACACGGGCGTGGAGCCGCCAGCATTACACGGATTCTGGTGGAGGAAAAAGTACCTACCCCCGGCTGGCTGAACTATGAAAGATACGGGACTTTCGCCAATATCTACGCCGGTGCGCCCGCAGAAAAAGCCTATGCGTGGACGATTGCACAGGTCAAGAGCATTTTGAAAGAGGAAACCTACATCGGTCACAGCGTTCACAACAAGCAGAGCAACATTTCATTCAAGAACAAGAAAAAGGTGCGGAAGCCGCAGGAAGAATGGTATCGTGTGGAAAATACCCACGAAGCCATCATTTCCGAAGAAGTGTTCCAAAAAGTTCAAGAGCTGATTGCAAGCAGACGCAGGAAACGCAGAAACGGTACGACACAGATTTTCGCAGGATTGATAAAATGTGCAGACTGCGGATGGTCTTTAGCCTATGGGGAAAACAAGCAGAACAAAAACCCATACGGGTACTACCATTGCAGCAAGAACGGACAGGGATTACGCCAGTGTTCCATGCACTATATCCGCTATGATGTACTGTATGCCTATGTGCTTGCAAGACTGCAATACTGGTCTATGATGGTACAGAAAGACGAGGACAAGCTGCTGAAACGGCTACTCAATGCCAGCGACAGGGAAAGAAACTCTGCGAAGAAAAAGCAGGCTGCGGAGCTGAAAAAGGCAGAGAAGCGTAAAGCCGAGGTTGACGGGCTGTTTGCTAAAATGTATGAGGACTGGTCTGCCGGACGCATAACCGAGTATAACTTCAATATGCTGTCCGAGAAGTACCAGAACGAGCAAAAGGAGCTTGAAACAAAAATAAGACAGCTTCACGAAATGATGGAAGCCGCCGTACAGACCGCAGCGGATGCTGAAAAGTGGATTGCCCTAATGAAACAGTATGTCAACCCTGTGGAGCTGACCGCCGAACTTCTGAACACTCTAATTGAAAAAATAACCGTCCACGAAGCTGTCAAGGGCGAGGACGGAAGTCGTGAGCAGGAAGTAGAAATCTACTACCGCTTCATCGGCAAAATCGACTGACCTTTCTTTTTTACCCAACAATATCTTTAATTAAGGGAAACGGGTGGCGGTGCTCCCGATATCTCGCTCCTCCCGTTGTTATCACAGGCTCTCGGCGTGGACACCGAAGCCCTGCTGAGAGGCGATCTGGAGGGAAACGATATGACTAACGGCAATATGAAGAAAATGCGGTTTTACCGCTGTCCGGCCTGCGGCAACCTGCTGTTCTCGACCGATGACGCAGATGTGACCTGCTGCGGTGCAAAATTGACCAACCTCGTTATGCACAAACCGGACGAGGAAAATGCACTGCAAATTGAGCACAGCGACGGCGAATGGTATATCACCGCACCGCATGAAATGCACCGCGAGCACTATATCTCGTTCGTTGCATTTCTCACCGGAGACACGATGATCGTCAAAAAGCAGTACCCGGAATGGGGATTAGACGTGCGTCTGCCCTATATTCGGCACGGCATGCTGCTGTGGTACTGCACGAGGGACGGACTGTTCTATCAGAATATCTGAGCAAAGGCAGGGTAACCTGCCTTTTTCTCATTTTGCAGGAGGCTTTTTGCAATCCTTCATTTTTGGTTATATTTTTCATAAAATCGACTTGCTTTTTTATGAGGGCAATGGTATAGTCAAAGAGAACTTTATACTACTAAAGCTTGGAGGTAGTTCAAATGTACAAAGAAATGATGGATTCCATCGGTATGATCCAGTCGATCGACCCCGAGCTGGGCAGTGCGATGAACGAGGAGCTGCACCGTCAGCGCCAGAATATCGAGCTGATCGCCAGCGAAAATATCGTTTCTCCCGGCGTTATGGCTGCTATGGGCAGCGTGCTGACCAATAAGTACGCAGAGGGTCTTCCCGGCAAGCGCTACTACGGCGGCTGTGAATTTGTTGATAAGGTAGAGCGTATCGCAATCGAGCGCGCATGTGAGCTGTTCGGCGCAAAATACGCGAATGTTCAGCCGCACTCCGGTGCACAGGCCAACCTTGCGGTCTACTTCGCTCTGCTCGATCTGGGCGACACCGTTATGGGCATGGATCTGTCTCAGGGCGGTCACCTGAGCCATGGCTCTCCGGTCAACCAGTCCGGCAAGAACTACCACTTTGTTTCCTACGGCGTAAACGAGGACGGCTTCATCGACTACGCTGAGCTTGAGAAGGCTGTCAAGAAGCATCGCCCGAAGCTGATCGTTGCAGGTGCATCCGCGTATCCGCGTGCCATCGACTTCGAGAAAATGGCCGAGATCGCACATGGCTACGGCGCTTACCTGATGGTTGATATGGCGCACATTGCCGGTCTGGTCGCCGGCGGCCAGCACCAGAACCCGATGCCGTATGCTGACGTTGTTACCACCACCACCCACAAGACGCTCCGCGGTCCGCGCGGCGGCCTGATCCTGACCAACAACGCGGTTCTGGCAAAGCGCATTAACTCCGCTGTATTCCCGGGCACCCAGGGCGGCCCGCTCGAGCATGTTATCGCTTCCAAGGCGGTTTGCTTCGGCGAGGCACTGCAGCCGGAGTTCAAGGAGTACGCACGCAAGATCGTCGAAAATGCCAAGGCTATGGCTGCACAGCTGCAGGCACGCGGTGTCAAGCTGGTTTCCGGCGGCACCGACAATCACCTGCTGCTCGTTGACCTGACCGACGAGGAGTGCACCGGCAAGGATCTGGAGGCGCGTCTGGATTCGGTTCACATCACCGCCAACAAGAACACCGTTCCGGGTGAGAAGCGCAGCCCGTTCATCACCTCCGGCGTTCGTCTGGGCACTCCGGCCGCTACAACCCGCGGCATGGGTGTAGAAGAGATGAAGGTCATCGCGGACTGCATCGCAGACTGCATCTACCACTACGATGAGAAGAAGGACGAGATTTCCGCGCGTGTTCTGGCACTCACCGAGAAGTTCCCGCTGTACGAATAATCTCCGGCTGCCGCGGAACTGCTTCATCCGGATTTCTGAGCAATACAGCATGAAGCTCCGGCGCACGCAAATCCGATGATACTCATACAAAAACAGAGCGTTTCACTGCTGTGAAGCGCTCTGTTTTCATTTCCGGGTAAGTCTCAAGCCCCTTGAAGAATCCATTAAGCACATTTGCATCTGTAATTTTTCGACAACGGAAAAAGGCCGACGCCTGCATTTTGCAGGCGTCGGCCTTGTACATATCTGATGCTTTTCCACTGACGATTGTCACAAGTTTGCCTTTTAACCCTCGAAATCCCCAGTGTTTTCAGCGTTTTGGGGTACTGCTTAGTACATACCGCCCATGGAAACTCTGCATTTTTATAACGAGAAATGTAGGGTTATGTAGGGATATAAACGTACTCGTTTTTACTTATTCGACGTATCTCTACAAGGATATTCATAGATCTACGGGCAAAAATGGTAAGTTTTATCGTAAGCTATCAAAGCGATTCTCACAGGTTTGATGCAACTTTGCGGAATGCTTCCTGCACTGTGTTGAAATCGGTATGGGTATATACATCCAACGTTACACTGACATTAGAATGACCCATCAAATATTGCAGGCTCTTTACATCAATGCCGCCTTGCTGCATATTCGTGCAGAACGTATGCCGTAAAACGTGCGGTGTCACTCGAGGGAACGCATTGCCGTAAATGCGGTTGATTTTCTTCTGAAGATTTCGCATATAGTTTTCCAAGTGCATTGCAACTTTAGGCATTCCCGACTTATCCAGAAACAAAAAGCCGCCATAGCCATCTATAATGGGCTCTGACTTACTTGCCGTCCGCTTCTTGAACACACGTTTTAATGCCGCATATACCGTTTCAGACATAGGTACCGTTCTAACGCCGCTCGATGTTTTCGGTGCAGTGATGAAATACGGCTTATCTGCCGTCCTGCATAATTGATGGTCAACAAAAATGCAACGTGTCTTAAAATCAACATCTTTCTTTGTCAGACCGTACAGTTCACTAACGCGAAGACCTGTTCCCAGAAGAATTACAATATCATCATAGTAATTATCTTGACTATTCTCCTGTACATACTTCAAATACGCTTTCTGCTGCGCATCCGTCAATGCAGTGCGCTTTTCCGCATCGTTTTGGAGAATGTCCGAAACTTGAAACTTAAACGGGTTTTTACGGATAATATCATCATCCACCGCCATTTCAAAAGCCGGACGCAGAACACTATGAAAAATAGTGATGGTATTACGTTTGCTGCCCTTATCGTGCAGACCGATATAGAACGCTTTTGCATCAGATGGCTTCACCAGCCGTACTTTCATCTGCCCGAACGCATCTTCTTTAATCCGATTGATGGCTGTTCCGTAAGCTCGGCGAGTATTCTCTCGCCAATCCCGTTTTAAGTTCACATAGCGATCTATCAGCTCTGAAACCGTAATTTCACCAGCTGCATAGTCAATTCCATCTGCCTTGTCACGCTGAATGATCTCCTCTTTCTTGCGGAGTTCTTCCAGTGTTTTTGCATAAACGCATCGCGCTTTCTTATCAGTACCGGTATAACGATAATCGTAAGTTCCGTTCTTACGTTGGTTTTCACCGGTCTTCAAAATACGACCGTTTTTATCTTTACGCTTTTCTGCCACTTTACACGCTCCTTTTAGAAAAGCGTCCAGATGTGTTACACCTAATATAACATATCTGAACGCTTTTTACTATAACTGATTATATAGAAAATTCATTTTGCAGATAAGCCTCAAACGCCTTGCGCTTGATCAGTCTCCGCGTTCCGACCCAGAGCACGAACCGTTCACACTCTTTCGTTTCGGTCATCTGACGTAATTTGTTGATGCCTATATTGAAGTAGGCAGCGGCTTCTTCTAATGTCAGGTTTGACTTCTGCCAAATTGGAATTTCGCAAGACATGATGCACCTCAGAGTTTGCTTTCGTCGAAGAAGTAACCCTGAAATACCGTTCCATCACCTGTTATAAAACGTCCCTGCGTATCCTTAGGAATCTGATCCGCTGCAATCGTGCTATCCAAAATAATCTGCGAGAGAACATTATCCGCTCGCCCACATACCCTAAAGTCCATGTTGTTCTTAATTTGACCGGGAATAATGTTCGCATCAGGGCGCTGTGTCGCTAAAATCAGATGAACGCCAAATGCACGTCCCTGCCGCGCAATAGTCGCCAATTTGTTTTCGACCTGTGCAATCAGCTTTTTCCGTTCGCTGTCCGCACCGGTTTTATCTAGCAATTCAGCTACTTCATCACACGCAAAAACCAAACGCGGCATATTCTCACCAGTGACTTGATTATAACCATCCAGATTAGGACAACCGATTTCTGCAAACTGCTTTTTTCGGCTTTCTAAAACCGTAGTTAATTGAGTTAGATAGTACAGCAAGCATCTCTCATCCATACACATCCGACACTTTTCGTGCCAGATTTTCGGATAGTCAACACCGCCCTTAAAATCTGCTACATAGATGACTGCACCTTTTCGATATGCCTGCATCAGTAAAGATTTCAACAAAATACTCTTGCCGCTGCCAGTGGAGCCGCCAATCAGGATATGTGGAATATGGTTCAAATTTACTGTCATCAGCCCCAAATGACTTTCACCTAACGTCAAAACGAAATTCTCATTAGACAGGTAACAGTCACTCCATGGAATGACTGACTGCAATTCATGGCTTGCCGGAACTGCATAAATCCGAATGTGTCTTTTGGCTGCAGAATACTCTATTTTGATGATGTTTATGCTTAATGCTGTTTCGATCGCTGCTCTTTTCTTCTCCCACTCTTCTAATGGAATACTATAATTCCTAAACTCCCAAATAATAATTTGGGAGTGGTTTTGTTCCTGATGCTTCCGCAGTAACACAGGCGTCATGCCGACATGATTTGTTAGACCTATACTTTCAAACTGTGCCCGAACTCTTCTCTTGTCTGCACAACACATCAGTGCAACCACGATGATGCCTCCTGCGACCAGATACACCAAGAGCAAATTCGACATCATGCTCTTGACCATCGGCGACAGCATTACCGCGTTCTCTGCCGCAGCATTCCATGCATCCTGCTTGAGCGCGATAACCACCGCACCAATCAGGAAGCACAGCAGCATAATGAACTTAGCTGCATTATCAATGCCACTCATCCAGAGTGCATTGCGATCCTTGTTCTTCTTCGTCTTCATTTTTCTTGACCTCCTTCGGTTCTTTGCCCTTACGGAATTCGATAACATGTGTGATACGACGCATGAACGCGTTCCATGTTTCCGGCTCGGTTATTTGCAGATCTTGGTATTGTTCCTCAAGCGCGATGTTAGATGTGATATAAACGGTTGTATAACAAGCCGTTCGATCGTGATAACGTGCCGGAAGCTGAAGTGGATAAACATCAAGCAGATTCAGCATCGTTGCAATCGGAATTTGAGAATGAAATTCCTCAAAAACGAGAACGGATTGACCATGGTAAGAATCAAACCGGATTCCATTTTTGCCGCCGTAGTCCGTAATTCGGCATATATCGCGAGGATCGTGCTTTTCGAAAATGCTTTTCGTTTTTCCGGTTCCGCTATCGCCCCACAGATAACTTACCATTACCTGCCGATTTTCCTGCATAAAGCGTTCAGCCTGCAACGCATCGCGAACCTCGTCAATGTTTTTCAGCCGAAATGCCAGAGAGGGTTTCTGACGAATAATTTCGACGTTCGACATGCCCGCCTGCACGCATTTCAGAACTTCAAACATTCCGGGTGATTCTTCTTCTGCCTCCGTAGGGATTTCTCCCCATTCGTAGAATGTACCTTCAACGGTTGTCTGCGCTTTGGGTGTATCGCTCCATTTCCCGGTCTTGGTGAAATACTCGCGGTTTGCAAACGAGCTTTTGATCGCCTTCTCGATGTGGGCGACTGGAAAACGACGATGAATCGTACTGAACCGAACCGGTGATTTTGTACAAAAGTACATGTGCGTGTGATACGTACCTTCTGCGCCGATTTCATCTGCCATGCAGAAATAAGTGGGATTGAACATGAGCATTTTCTCAATGATAAGATCATGGTCAAAACCGGCATTCTGCGGATTGTTAATCGTCAGATTCCATCTCCGACTTTGAGGATCCGTAGCCATTTTGTTTCTCCTTTCTGCTACATGCTACATTGCGACCCCTCGGTAATACTTAACGAGGGGTCGCAGGGGCGCACAAACGCGACCTCCGAGGGGCAATCCCTTAATAGGACTGCCTATCCTCGGCTGCCGCGTTGATGCGCTGCCCGATACCACTGATTACGTAATCAGCACTATCCCTTGCGCCTTTGCCGTCATTTGCACGTGACCCTGTGCCTCGTACAGCGTCAGCTCCAGGCCCTCGAACTCGACCTCGGCGTAGCCATCCGGTTTCTCCAGCTGCTGCTTGCCGTCGATGCGCACGCCAATCTTTTCCAGACTGTGGCTGGGGAGTGCGACAACGTAGCGAAATCCTACCACCTTATCTGTGCGCTGCCTGTCGCGGTACTCATGCACTGGAATGATATCTACCAGCAGCTTTTTCTCGCCCAACGAATCGGGGTCGATCCTCAGTTCGCGAATGTTGATCATTTTTTCACCTACTCTCGTTCATCCGGCATAGCAATGGTCTGTTGCTATTATGTTTTAGCTGCAAAGATTTTCAAAATCAGCGTCCTAACTTTGAAAAGGAGGCAATCTGATGACCGTTTTTTTGATATTCTCCAATTTTCTTTACAAATGCAATGCGCTTTGCGTATTATTATCTTAATCCATGTTTCAAAAGAAGGGGAGGGCATGACTGCACTCTCTTAATGCAGTTCTGACCATTTTATCCATATAATGACATTTATTCTATGTATACTGCCTCAGAAAACAAAAGAAGCAACACCATTGGTGTTGCTTCTTACATCTTGAATGGTGTTTATTGTTCCACTAGTTCATCTATCATACGCTTGATACGTTTTGCCATATCTTCCTTGCTTGTGACCTCACAAGGAAAGAACATATCAACTGGAACGTCTAAAGCGAATATAACACGCAGAAACTTGTCGACTTTGACAATATATCCGGCTTCGATTCGCTTGATGGTGTCAGAAGACACGCCGGATAACTCCTCAAGATCGTCACGCGTTAAATTTTGATGATTACGCTCAGCACTGATCCTCGCTCCGATGGTATGCAAAGTGCTTTCAATTTTGCAGTCAATATAATCTTTATTCATATTTTTGGCCCTAAGATGTATATTTGTTCAATAGGTTGATCGGTTAATAGATTATATTGCTCCTTAATAAATCTTGCCTGTAGTCAAATCTGCTTAATGCTGTGTGATTACTGATGCTATATATATGCAGGAAAACGATAAATGGAATTATTTGGTATCGTCATATTATAACATAGCAAGCACACATAACCACTTGTCACATGGTTGCATATTCAGTTTTCTAATGTAAAATATTTATTTTCTATTAGAAGTTAGACGGACTGCGATAAAATAATAAAAAAAGACACAATTTCAAAGAAATTGTGTCATAAATTCACTACTGCTTAAGTAGTGTTCACTCTTTAATTTATACAATTGGGCACAACATTCCCGTCGGCCCATTTTCCTCCTTAACGCCTCCGAGTTTGGGATCATCCGTTGGATGCTCTTCGGTGGTTGGCCCCTACTCCTTCATCCGCTGATTGCAGAAGCGCAATAATCGGTCAGACCAACTTGACTCTTATTATTGCATTGGTTATCCCTTAATATTTATATTATATCATCTTGAGAATTTTTGTCAACCATTAAATAGAAATAGCACGGGAATTGCTTAAAATCCCCGTGCCTAACTTCCAAGTCATTTATTAAGTAAAACTCGACGAACCGCCAATGCCGAAATACTTTTCAAAGAACGCTCTCAACTTCTCGATAACGCCCAGTTTCTTTTTCGCTCTGCCGCCACCGCCAAAACGTGAAATCGGCGGCATGATCTTGTCAATATCTGTTCCGGCAGTCTTGATCTCACCATCGCGGAATGCATTTTCCATGAATTTTCGAGTGTCTTCCGGTTTCAGCTTTTCCGTTGTGATGATTTCATTGAGATCGTTTTTCCGCTGTTCGACTACATAGCTCTGCCAGCCGTCCATAACATCGTCCACATCGTTGACACCGGCAATGAAGTTCTCAATCAGCTCTTTCTTGCTGCGAAGCTCAGGACTGGCATCAATCGCCTTGTGTATAGTCACAAGCACCTCTTTATCTTCACAGTTTGTATCATGGTATTTCTTTACCAGCATCAGGATATAGTCGATGTTAATTTCAATCTGACGAATGAGTTCAATCTCAAAGACAACATCATCCGTAATATCCGTGCCTTCCTGCCGCTTGCGTTTCCATTCATCGCGTAAGTCCTGATACCGCCCGAGATAGTCCTGCAAATCACGCTCTGAAAGCAATTCCTTGTCCTTGAATTCATCAAAGGAAACCAAAAGATTACGCATACGGAGAATAGCACCAAACAAGGCAATAAAGTCTTTCTGGTTCTGTTCCCCGACAACTTGCGGCTCTGTCAGAGGGAACTTGCCTTGCAGCTCCTCGATCATATCTACATAACCCGGCATCGGTTTGCCGTCTGCCGACTCGTAGCCATGATAATAGTCATCGAACTTCTGCAGCAGCACGATACCGCCAGCATTGGGATCACCGAACATCGCAATCGCGCTGTCCACACGCTTTTGCAGGCTTCTGAAGCATACGATATTGCCAAACGTCTTAACCGAGTTAAGAATACGGTTAGTACGAGAAAACGCCTGTATTAAGCCGTGCATTTTCAGGTTTTTATCCACCCACAGCGTATTCATCGTGGTCGCATCAAAGCCTGTCAGGAACATATTCACGACAATCAGCAGATCAAGTTCCTTGTTTTTCATACGAAGCGATACATCTTTATAGTAGTTCTGAAACTTATCGCTCGACGTATCGTAATTCGTATGGAACATCTCGTTATAGTCCCCGATAGCCTGCTCCAGAAAATCCCGAGAGGACTGATCGAGTGCAGAAGTATCCTCGGAATTTTCCTCATCGAGAATTCCGTCTGACTCCTCTTCATTCGCTCCATAGCTGAATATTGTTGCAACACGCAGCTTTTTCGTTGGGTCTGCCGCCATCTGCTTTTTGAATTCCTGATAGTACAGTTTCGCCATTGGAACGCTGGCAACCGCAAAGATCGAGTTGAAGCCGCTGAGGCGCTGCTTGTGCTTGATCTCCGCCACCTCGTCCCGCTTGGCCGATGCGACTTCCGAAATATTGGTCAGAGCACGATAGCTATAATAATACCTTGAGTCGCCGCGATAAGTCTTCTGGTCGAAGTGCTCTAATATGTACTCCGTTACCTTACGGATACGTTCCGGCGCCATCATAACCTTTTCACGGTTGATGTCCCAGACCATTTCATCCGTAATCTCTTCCTCGACATCCATCGTTTTGATGTAATCCACGCGGAACGGCAGAACATTCTTATCGTTGATCGCGTTCACGATCGTATAGCTGTGCAGCTGATCGCCGAAAGTCTGTGCCGTGGTGAGGAACTGCGTGCTCCGTGCCCCGGGCGAATTAGCCGCGAAAATCGGCGTACCGGTAAAGCCAAACAGATGGTACTTCTTGAAGTTCTTGACGATAGCCATGTGCATATCGCCAAACTGACTGCGATGACACTCGTCAAAGATGATAACAACGTGCTTACTGTATACCTCATGCCCGGGGTTCTTCTTGATGAACGTAGCCAGCTTCTGTATCGTGGTGATGATGATCCGCGCATCAGGGTCTTCCAGCTGTCGCTTCAAGACTGCCGTCGAGGTGTTGCTGTTTGCCGCACCCTTTTCAAAGCGGTCATACTCTTTCATGGTCTGATAGTCGAGGTCTTTGCGGTCAACCACGAACATCACCTTGTCGATATACGGCAGTTGCGAAGCCAGTCTTGCCGTCTTAAACGAGGTCAGCGTTTTGCCGGAGCCGGTTGTATGCCAGATGTAGCCGCCGCCCTCAATGCTGCCGTATTTCTTGTAGTTATTGGCAATTTCGATACGGTTGAGAATACGCTCGGTTGCCGTAATCTGGTACGGTCGCATCACCATCAGCATATTCTCCGAGGTAAAAATACAGTACCGCGTAAGGATATTCAGAATGGTATGCTTTGCGAAAAACGTCTTGGTAAAGTCGATCAAATCCGGAATAACGCGGTTATGCGCGTCCGCCCAGAAGCAGGTAAACTCAAAGCTGTTGCTTGTCTTTTTCTTGCTTGAACCGCACTTTTTGTTCTCATCCTCAGCATTATATCTGGTCGTATTGGAATAATATTTAGTATTCGTGCCATTAGAGATAACAAAAATCTGCACATACTCAAACAGTCCGCTGCCAGCCTGAAAAGACTCACGCTGATAACGGTCAATCTGATTGAACGCCTCACGAATTGGAACACCACGGCGTTTCAGCTCAATATGGACGAGCGGCAGACCATTGACCAGCACCGTAACATCATAACGGTTATCATGCTTTGCGCCCTCCTGCCTGCTGACGGCATATTGATGGAGAACCTGCAAGCGGTTATTGTGAATGTTCTTCTTGTCAATAAGGGTGATGTTTTTCGAGGAACCGTCATCACGGGTCAACACCTGTATGTTGTCCTCCTGAATTTTGCGCGTCTTTTCGACGATATGCTCATTCGGATTAGCCACACAGGTTTTGAAAAAGGATTCCCACTCCGTATCAGAGAACTGATAATTGTTCAGCTCCTCCAGCTTGCTTCGGAGATTGGCAATCAAATCTTTTTCGGTATGGATCGGCAGATACTCATAGCCTTGTTCTCCGAGCAGATGAATAAACTCCTGCTCCAGTTCGGCTTCGCTCTGATAACTGTCTGAACGTCGTTTGACCGGCTCATATTCTGTGACAACGGTATTTTCCGATGTTTCCGCTACAATATTAAAGTACGGCACATCACCGCCCCCTTATTTTTGTAATTCTTTGAAAGATAACAGCTTATCTCTGTAATATTCGTACTGCTTACGGCGTGCTTCGATTTCAGCAGGCAGACCTGCGGACAGGTCGTTGCAGAGGGTGTCGAAACGGTCAAGGATAGTGACGATATATTTCACTCTTTCACTATCAGGAACCGGAATAACAATTTTATTCAAATTCTCCTGATTAAGTTTCGGCTGCGCGCCACCAGAAATGTACCGACTAAGATCAATCGAATTAAGATATATTTCCACATAACGTCTTAACTCGTAAGTATCGAATTTCAAAACGTGTGCATGATTATTGACCCAGTTTTTCCCCGAGATTGAAAAAGCAATAGGGGTACTTCTTGCAAGAAGATTTGCTCCATCTTCAGATACAAGTAAATAATCCCCGTCAAATATATAATCAGCCACATAGTCAACAATTCCAGAAGCACCGTAATACGGATACTTTCCCGATGCTCTTTTGCCTTTAGTTACAGGCTTTCTCTGACGGTCACAATTTTCAGAAATCTTATCCAATGTCAGATTTGCATACCCAAACACATACTGCAAAATTTTAATTAGAGCGCTCTGCTCTGCTCTGCTCTGCTCTGCTCTGCTCTGCTCTGCTCTGCTCTGCTAATTGTGTTGCCGGACTCTGCAAATGTCAAGAGCATATCGCGGTAATATTCGTACTGTTTCTGGCGTGCTTCAATCTCGGCAGGCAGACCAATGTTGAGGTCGGAGCAAATGGCATCGAAGTTGTCGAGGACATGGACTAGTCGTTTCATTACCTCTCTAGACAGTATCGGAACAGGAAGATTACGTAATTTCCCTAATGCAAAAAAAGATTGTGTACCTTTACTTTTATTAGTTTCAATATACGATTTAACACTTGTAGAAACTAAATAATGCCTTAAAAAACGAGATAATAGTTCATCCCCTGTTTTTATAAGCCCTATATTCTTTATAGCAAAACTTGGCTGTTCCGATACTATTCCAATCTCTCCAATAGTTCCTATCATCGTAAATAGTATATCCCAAATATCTACTCTACTACGCATATTTATCTTATCATAATCATTTTGACTGATAAAATATGCACCCTTGAAGTTTATTGACCCATTCTTGATATTTTTTGATGTAATGAGATACTTTCCTTCACTAACCGCTTTAGGACTATCATGTGTACCGTCTCTAACATCACAAATCTCTCCAAGTGTTTTCCATACGCACTCACTTGCCCCCCCGAGGACACCAAAGTCTAACAGTTTATCCCGATAGAACTCATACTGCTTCTGGCGTGCTGTAAGCTCCGCTGTAAGCTCCGCTGTAAGCTCCGTGAAATTGTCCAGAATACGGACAATTTCATTTTGAACTTCTATCGGCGGAATGGGAATTTGAAATTCTTCTGTTATTTTCAACGAAATCTGCGGCAATGACCCCATTCCTGAAGCAGCATCTCTAAAAAATTGTATATGGTTTTTTAGAACGTAGTATAGAAACTTAACGCTTACTATATTATCAGTCGTATACGCCCACATCTCATTTTTGAAAGTAAATGGTCGCTCACAATATACAACATCAATAACGCCTCTACTTTGAACCAATACTGCCGGAACTCGTGTAATATTAGCTTTAGGAATATCTATTTCATGTGCATCTATAATGGTTTTTCCACCAGCATATATTCTAATTTCTCCATCATCACAAGCAATTTCTTTCATTTTTCCCGCTGTTATCGGGGTTCCTTTTAATCGAGTATATACGTCCTTGATTTTAAGAAACGGAACCCCATCCGGGCAAAGCTCCTTAATCAGTTCGTCCAGTCTGCTCATACGTCCACCTCAATTTCTGCGATGATCTTATCAATCTCCGCACGAAGCACCTGCTCACGAGCCACAATTTCCTTGATCTCCGCATTGAGCTTTACAATGTCGATCTTCTCACGGGTGTCCTCAGCCTCTACATAGGTAGATACAGACAGGTTATAGTCATTCTCGACGATTTCCGCATACTCCGCCAGATGTGCAAAATGCTTGACGTCTTTACGCTTTGCAAATACGTCAACAATGCGGTCAATGTTTTCCGGCGTCAGCTTGTTATTGTTCGTAACCTTAACACACTCGCTCGTCGCGTCGATGAACAGCGTCTTGTTGTCGGTCTTGTTCTTCTTCATCACCATAATGCAGGTTGCGATAGAAGTACCGAAGAACAGATTGCTCGGTAGCTGAATGATGCAGTCCACATAGTTGTTATCGACCAGATACTTACGGATCTTCTGTTCTGCGCCGCCGCGGTACATAATGCCCGGGAAGCAAACGATCGCCGCCGTACCGTTGGACGCCAGCCACGACAGGCTGTGCATGATGAACGCCATGTCCGCCTTGCTCTTCGGCGCAAGCACGCCTGCCGGTGCAAAACGCGGATCATTGATGAGCAGCGGATTGTCATCGCCCTCCCATTTGATGGAATAGGGCGGATTGGAAACAATCAGCTCGAACGGCTCATCGTCCCAATGCTGCGGACTGAGCAGCGTATCTTCACACGCAATATCAAATTTATCAAAACCTACATCATGCAGGAACATATTGATGCGACACAGGTTGTAGGTCGTGATATTGATTTCCTGACCATAGAAGCCGTTGCGGATTGCATCCTTGCCGAGCACCTTTTCCGCTTTCAGCAGCAGCGAACCCGAACCGCACGCCGGATCGTAAACCTTGTTGATCTCCGTCTTGCCGACCGTGCCGAGCCGTGTGAGCAGTTCGGATACTTCCGCCGGAGTGAAAAACTCACCACCGGACTTGCCTGCATTAGAGGCATACATGGTCATCAGATACTCATACGCATCGCCGAATGCGTCAATGGAGTGATCCTTGACATCGCCCAGCTTCATTTCGCCAACGCCATTCAGCAGCTTCACGAGCTTCTCATTGCGCTTAGCGACCGTCGAACCCAGCTTGTTGCTGTTGACATCGTAATCATCGAACAGACCGGCAAAGTCGCTCTCGGCCTCGCTGCCCTGTGCCGACTCCTCGATATGGCGGAACACACGCTCGAGCGTTTCGTTCAGGTTCTCGTCATTCGCGGCATTTGCACGAACATTGCAAAACAGCTCGCTCGGCAGAATAAAGAAACCTTTTTCCTCTACCAATCCCTCGCGTGCTTCCTCTGCTTCTTCATCCGGCATCTTGGCAAAATCGAAATCATCGTTGCCAGCCTCAGCCTCACCGTCATTTATGTAATTGCACAGGTTTTCCGAGATATAGCGGTAAAACATCGTGCCGAGAACATAATTCTTAAAATCCCAGCCGTCTACCGCACCGCGCAGTTCATCCGCAATCGCCCATATCGCGCGATGCAGTTCTTCTCGCTCCTGTTCCTTTTTGGTGTCAACCATTCTTCACCCTCCGTTGCTCTGCTGTTCGTTATATGCAAATTGTACCATAATACCGCACCTTTTTCAAACCTCAGTCAAAAAAAGAAGATCAGCATGATGCCAACCTTTTCACATTCCTGCAAGACAAAAGACCCCTGCCTGCAAAATACAGACAGAGGTCTTATACACATCTGACGCTTTTTCACTGATAATTATCGTAAGTTTATGGTAAGTTTGCCTTTTAACCCTTGAAATCCCCAGTGTTTTCAGCGTTTTTCGGTACTGCTTAGTACATGCCGCCCATATCCGGTGCAGCCGGAGCAGCCGGAACCGGCTCCTTCTTATCAGCAACCAGGCTCTCGGTGGTCAGAACCATCGAAGCAACGGATGCTGCATTCTGCAGTGCGGAACGGTTTACCTTGGTCGGGTCAACGATGCCGTTTGCGATCATGTCGCCGTAGGTCTCGGTTGCAGCGTCAAAGCCGTAGCCAACCTTGTCAGCGTGCTTTACCTTATCAACAACGATTGCGCCCTCGATGCCTGCATTGGCAGCGATCTGCTTCATCGGTGCTTCCAGACCGCGTGCAACAATCTGCATACCGGTCTTCTCGTCGCCGGTTGCCTCGGCAGCCAGAGCCTCAACCGCTGCGATAGCGTTTACATAAGCTACGCCGCCGCCTGCTACGATGCCTTCCTCAACAGCTGCGCGGGTTGCGTTCAGTGCATCTTCGATGCGGAGCTTCTGCTCCTTCATCTCGGTCTCGGTTGCAGCGCCAACCTTGATAACTGCTACGCCGCCGGCCAGCTTAGCCAGACGCTCCTGCAGCTTCTCACGGTCAAAATCGGAGGTGGTGCGCTCGATTGCGCCGCGGATCTCAGCAACGCGGTTTGCGATAGCCTGCTTGTCGCCAGCACCGTCAACGATGGTGGTGTTCTCCTTGGTTACCTTGATCTGACGGGCAGAACCCAGCATATCCATGGTAGCGTCCTTCAGCTCGATACCAACCTCCTCGGAGATTACGGTACCGCCGGTCAGGATTGCGATGTCGCGGAGCATATCCTTGCGGCGATCGCCAAAGCCCGGAGCCTTAACAGCTACGCAGGTGAAGGTGCCGCGCAGACGGTTTACGATCAGGGTGGACAGAGCCTCGCCCTCAACGTCCTCAGCGATGAGCAGCAGCTTCTTGCCGTCCTTAACGACCTGCTCGAGGATCGGCAGCAGCTCCTGAATGTTGGACAGCTTCTTATCGGTGATAAGAACCAGAGCGTCATCCAGATTTGCTTCCATCTTCTCGGTGTCGGTGCACATATACGGGGTGATATAACCGCGGTCGAACTGCATGCCCTCAACAACCTCAGAGTAGGTCTCAGCGGTCTTGGACTCCTCAACGGTGATTACGCCGTCGGTGGAAACCTTCTCCATAGCCTCTGCGATCAGGGTGCCGATCTCGTCGGAGCTGGAGGAGATAGCGCCTACACGTGCGATGTCGTTCGTGCCGTCAACCTTCTTGGAGTTCTCAGCAATCGCTGCAACAGCAGCCTTGACTGCCTTGGCGATACCGCGGCGCATTACCATCGGGTTTGCACCTGCTGCTACGTTCTTCAGACCCTCACGAACGAAAGCCTGCGCCAGAACGGTAGCGGTGGTGGTGCCGTCGCCTGCGATGTCGTTGGTCTTGGTGGCAACTTCCTTAACAAGCTGTGCGCCCATGTTCTCGAAAGCGTCGTCCAGCTCGATCTCCTTAGCGATGGTAACACCGTCGTTGGTGATCAGCGGACCGCCGTACTTCTTATCCAGTACAACGTTGCGGCCCTTCGGACCGATGGTTACCTTAACGGTATCAGCGAGCTGATCAATACCGCGCTGCAGAGCCTTGCGCGCGTCCTCGCCGTAAATAAGCTGCTTAGCCATGATGAATTACCTCCTGAAAATTACTCTACGATTGCCAGAATGTCGCTCTGACGAACGATGATATACTTCTCGCCGTCCAGCTTAACCTCGGTGCCGGTGTACTTGCCGGTGATGACCTTCTGGCCCTTCTGAACTTCCATCTTGATTTCCTTGCCGTCAACAACACCGCCCGGGCCTACTTCGATGATTTCAGCAACCTGGGGCTTCTCCTGTGCGGATGCGGTAAGAATAATGCCGCTTGCGGTGGTCTCCTCCGCCTCGACCATCTTGATAACTACGCGGTCGCAAAGGGGCTTGAGCTTCATAATGGATTCCTCCTATGAAAAATAAGATTTTACAATGTTGGGGGTTAGCACTCAAATTACCCGAGTGCTAACTTCGAGTATTATCTTACACCAAGGAGCCGCAATATGCAAGGGGGTAATCCGGAATTTTCACAAAAATTTTCTGAACAAATTATGAACAGTGCCCTGTACTGCTCAGTGTTTTGCCGGTCGTTTAGCAGACGGACGGTCGGAGTGCTTATTTACCGGCTTATCCTGTGCAGATGGGTCTTTAAAATACATATGCAGCTCGCACTTGATCATGCCGTTATACAGCTTGCGGCGCTTATCCGCCTTGCGGCCGTAGCAACGCTCGAACAGCGGGTCCGAGCTGAGCAGATACTGCTTCATCGGGCTGTTTTTTGTCGCTCTGCCGAGGTCGGCGTACAGCTTTTCCGCCTGCTGCAAGTCCAGCAGACGCTCACCGTACGGCGGATTGGCAAACAGTACGCCTGCACCGCTGTAATCGCGCTTTACTGCGTCCGCGCGCTCGAAGAACACCGTGTTCGCTACACCGGCCTTGCGCGCGTTCTCGATGGACAGCTGCACGCAGTCCGGGTCGATGTCGCTGCCGACAATATCGAATTTTGCGTCCGGCTGGGCAAGGTCGAGCGCACTCTCGCGCGCCTGCTGCCAGACCGACTTGTCAAAGCAGCTCCACTTTTCCGCGTCAAAGCGGCGCAGCAGACCGGGGGCACGGCGCTGCGCGATCATGGCCGCCTCAATCGCGATCGTGCCCGAGCCGCAGAACGGGTCGAGGAACGGATCGCGCCCGCGCCAGCGCGCCAGCTTGACCATAGCCGCCGCCAGCGTCTCACGAAGCGGCGCGGCATTGCTGTTGGCGCGGTAGCCGCGCTTGTGCAGACCGGCACCCGAGGTATCGAGGTACAGCTCAGCCACATCGTGCATGATGGCGAACTGAATCTGATACTTTTCACCAATCTCATCAAACCAGGTCTGACCGTACTTCGCGCCCAGACGCGATACGACTGCCTTTTTGATGATCTTCTGGCAGTCCGGAATCGAGTGCAGCGCGGAGTCCAGACTGTGACCCTTGACCGGAAATGCGCCGTCCGCCGGAATGAACTGCTCCCACGGGAGTGCTTTTACGCCCTCGAACAGCTGGTCGAACGTTTTGGCTTTGAATGTGCCGATGCGGATGAGCACACGCTCGGCGCACCGCAGGTTCAGGTTCGCCCATGCAAGCGTGTTTTCGTCACCGGTGAACAGCACGCGGCCGTTTTCCGCGTGCACGTCGGTCAGCCTGCCGCCGAAGCGCAGCTCATCCGCGACGATGCCCTCCAGCCCGAATAAAGTCGGGCAGCATAATGTAAGTTCCATCGTGTTTCCTCCAAAAAGGCTCCCGCCGTCATAGCAGGAGCCGAAAGTCCTTTTTAACCTTTATATTGTATCGGTTTTTAAGGATTTTGTCAAGATTTGCGACGAGATAACGCGGTTTGCTGAATGCCGCTATCCGAAGCGTTATCGCTTGAGAAGCGAACAGGCTCTTGCCTGCTCTGCACGGGCACAAGAGGGAGACACCAAGGTTTGCCCGTAGGCCACTAAACCTTTTTCCCGCGCCGTGTGCGGATTAAAGCAGTGTTCGATTTGTGCAGGTAGAGCCAGCGCATTCATGTAAGCAAACAGATAGAATCGGCAATGGGTAAATATGAACACAGTGGGTATTGATGTTCCAAGCGGAAAGAGCACGGCTGCAGCGCTTCGCTCTTTGGGCGAGGTTGTTCAGCTGCCGTTGGATATTGTCCGCAACGCGGGAGGATTGGCTTCTCTCACCGAGCACTTGAAGGCACTTGACAGCGAAACCCGCGTTGTGTTGGAACACGCATCGTAGTTCGTGAACGCATCGTCATCCGGCGGTTCCGGCCAACTCCACTGCTCGATCGGCTCATTGATATGCACGTCAAAGAACTTTGTTTCCGGTTCGCCGCACTCGCAGTTCGTTTCAAAGAAGCAATTTGGCATGAACTCTGTTCCGTGCCAGCCTTTACCTTCTCCAGTCTCGGCATTATACTGCGTAAAGTACCAGCCGCTGCCCTCTGCTTCTCCTTCTTTCTGCTCAAAACGAACATATGGGAGATAGATCATTTTTTCATTTTTCACACCTTTTTCCTCCTTATTTGAGGCCTATTTTTACTGCGGACAAATAAAAAAGTGCCGGTAATGAGGATTTCATTACCGACACTTTCGACAATGCGGGAATAATACCGTCTGAACAATAAAGCCTTTCTCAGCGCTTTACGGGCCGGCATTTGCTATGCTATACTGTTTACAGTGATTAGTGTCGCAGAAGCCCGTGAGGCCTGTGACCTGAAAGGAAGGCTCTTTAGGGTAATGTCAACAAGGAAGTTTTTTTACTGATGAGAGAAGCAGCGTAATGTACTTTGTATGTTACGCTGCTTTTTTCTTGCGTTTTACAATAATTTGCGAACTTTCTGCCGCACCGATAAAGGTGTAGTAGATTTCAATTCGCTGTTCCCGGTGTCCGCTGCTCTTATCGCCCTCATGAACGATGATTTTCTCAATCAGGTCACGGAGCATAGCAGGTGTCAGTTCATCGAAGTCAGCATAACGTTTCGCCATTTTCAAGAAGCTGCTGATGTTCGTGCAGGTATTCTCTGCGTCATCGAACTGCTTTTGCAGAGCAACAACTTCCTCCCGCAGCGAATGCTGTTCCTGCTCATAATCCGCAGAGAAGATTTTGAATCGCTCATCAGACAGTTTGCCGGTAATATTGTCCTCGTAAAGCCGCTTGATAATGCCGTCCAACTCCTTGACACGCCGCTCTTTCAACTCCAGTTCTTTTTTCAGAACACGGGTCTTAACTGTCTGTTCTTTCGCGCTCTGGCAGGTCAATCGCCGAACAAACTCCTGCTCATCCTCCGCAGCCATTTTCACGATCTGCTTGAGGTTGTCTTTCACCAACTCCGCCAGTGTCACTTCACGGATATAGTGCATAGAGCAGGATTTGGTCCGTACACGATAGCGTCCGCAGCCATAGCATACCTGCCCTTTGGAGATGTTTTTTCCGCGATGTACACGAAGCAGAGAACCGCAATCCGCACAATACAACAGACCGGAGAATAGAGCCGGGATCTCCTGCTTGTTCAGCCGTCTGCGCCCCGCGCGGATACGCTGGACTGTTTCCCAATCTTCTTGGTCAATCAGTGCTTCGTGCGTGTTCTCAAATACTACCTGCTGTTCTTCTGGTGTGGGTATCCGTTTCTTGAGCTTATACGACTTCGAGTATGTCTTGAAGTTAACCGTGTGCCCTAAATACTCTTTCCTTGCCAAAATACAATAAATTGTGCGACCACACCATACGCATTCTGTTTCCGGACTGTAATGCCGCATATTTCCTGTGCGGCGATGCTCCATCGTTCCCGGTGTAGGGATGTTTCGGCGCGTGAGTTCATTTGCGATCTGCGTCGGCCCATATCCCTGAATGCAGAGGTTGAAGATAAGTTTCACAACCCATGCCGTTTCTTCATCGGGAATCAAGTGCCCATCTTCGCCTTTGAGGTAGCCATACGGTGTTTGCGTGGATAAACGCTTACCGGAAGTACCTTTCATGCGCTGGACTGCTCGCTGCTTACGGCTGCAATCTCGCGCATACCATTCGTTAAACAAATTGACGAACGGCGTCAGGTCATTTTCACCTTTCTGCGAGTCAACATTGTTGGCAATCGCAATGAAGTGAATATCGTACTGTGCAAACAGCACTTCCGTGAACATTCCCACCTGAAGATAGTCGCGGCCGAAGCGGGACAGATCCTTGACGATCACGCGCTTGATCTTGCCGGCTTCCACATCCGCGATCATCCGCTTAAAGTCAGGACGCTCGAAGTTCGTGCCGGAAAAACCATCGTCCACATAGAATTTGTAGTTGGTGTAGCCGTTGTCCTTGCAGTAGCGTTCCAGCATTTCTTTCTGATGTACGATACTGTTGCTGTCACCATCGTTCGCGTCATCCACGGAAAGTCTGGCGTACAGCGCAGTCGGTTCATCAGGAGCCACAGCCGGCTTAAAGGACATCAGATTGTTGAGGTTCGGCATCATCGTGCTGCACCCTCTTTCAGGAGAGCAACGCAGAGCGTCATTTGCGCCTCATCATTCAACATAGCATTTTCCCGAATAGCATAGAGCGTGGTATCCTGCGCGTCTGCAAGCTGGATCAGGTGATCCAGTTTCCAGATGGTCCGGCTGAAGCGGTCAGCGGATACTGCGGCCGCATGCGTCTTGCCGCCATACCGTTTCATCTCCTGCATCATCTCGGTCAGAGCATCCTGAGCTGGATTCCCTTTGTCCGCAAAAACGCGGACGACCTTTGCGTTGATCTCCGAAGCCTTGAGCCAATGCAAGAGTTCATCCTCCTGCACTTTCACCGCTTCATCGGAGAACTGACCGGCGGTCGCAACGCGGCAATAGAGCGCGACATATTCAATTTTATCCTTTCCATTCGACTGTAACATATTATCCTCCATTCTGCGAACGAAAAGGCTTTGGGTCATGCCCCTATTATACCGCATCGCCGCTGTTCTGGGAAGTGGTTTACCGCGCTAAAGTGATAAATTTTTATTTTCATTGACCGTGCCGGATAACTCGCGCTCGATGATGCGTCCCATTTTCTCTGCTGCTGTTTCTGTCGCGTCAGGATTGAAGAATGACGAAACGATGTAGGTCGTTCCTTTGACCTTGCGCTCACAGACCAGATCCGGTTTTCTATCAGCCATTTTCTCACCATCCTAATCTATAACCAAGACAGTACGCCGAAGCGAAACCGCTCCGGCGCACTGCCGATTTCTTTTCTTACTCTTTGTACCGTATTGTCGGACTTGGCTTGTCCTCGGCTCACCCCCGGTACGCGGGAACATTCAGGTCGGTCATGGTTTTGACGCTCCGAGATCGGTGATCTGTTCGGCATCTCCAGCAATGGGTCGTGGCAGTGTCCCTCTCACCACAAGAGGGACACCAGCAATGAAGGTATCGCTCGGCTCCTTTGATGCTATCGTTTTGACGGACTGCTCTGACCGGTCCGCAGGAGGTCTTGGCGCTTCACTTTGTGCTGCTCACCATTGCATTCAAACTCCTGAATGCTGTTATGAACGGATGACCGCTGTTTATCAAGGTACGGCGAAAGGCTCTGTTTGCCCCTCTCACTATATAGGAGGGAAATCGCCCGAATGTTGTCATGTTTTCAAAAAGTATTTTTGAAATTTTTTCAGACCGGCTTTGACAGAGCGCATGACCGTTGCCTTGTTGCAGTGTTCCAGTTCCGCAATTTCCGTGTAGCTGTAACCAGACCAAAAATGCAGGATGAGCCGATGCTGCTGTTTGGGAGAAAGATGAGCCAGCGCACACCACACATTCCTTGTCAATTCCAGCCGTTCAAAGGTTTCCTCCAGCGTTTCAGACGCAGCATTTCGATGCAGACAGTGCTCCAGCGGGCGGCTGTCCAAGTGCATCCTGCGCTCATAGCGCTGCCGCTGTTCCATGCGATTGCTCTCCACAAAGACCTGATAGATTTCAAGAGAAACTTCGACTGGCTGCATTTTGCGATCTGCGTCCGGCACCGTGACGATGTAGACAGCCATTACACCACCCGCAGCAGCATGGCGATGTCCTCCGGCAGCTTGTCCGGCATGGGCAGTTCCGCTGTGAGCAGTACAGCCGCAGGCGGCGTCGGCGTGTCCTCCGGCGCGACGATCAGAACGCTTTCGCCGGGATGCAGACGGATCACACGAATCAATTTTTCCATAGGTAAGTACCTCCTGAGTGTTATTGAGGATAGAACCCTCTACTCATCGGTCACGGCAGAAGGTAAAAAATCTATACTCGGAAAAAACATTTTGAAATGCTCTAAGGCAAAACCAGCACTTGCAGGTGCTGGTCTTGCTTTAGGTCATTTATCTGGTCAGTGCGATGTAGAGATGCCGCTTTGCCCGGCTGATCAGCTGAGAAACGGTGTTCGGCTTGCAGTTCATGATGACGGCAATGTCTTTGAGCGGATACCCCTCCCAATAGGCAAGCTCGATCATGCGCCGCTGGCGATCCGTCAGCTGACGCAGCGCTGTGGCAAGGCGCTCATTCTGAACGGTGTCTACAAAGTCGGTGATGAGCACCACCTCCAACGGGTCACTGCGCTCTATCAGGCGGCATTCCATGTGAACAAGTTCCTCACTCATGCTTTCCAGTGAATAGCTGTGCCGGCGAAAGCGCCGGTCTGCGTTGCGGATGATACGCTCCTCATCCGCCAGAATTTTTTCCCAATCCAAAGTATCGGTTCCTCCATTTCGTGAGAATTTTTGAAATTCTCACGGTGGCGGACCACGACACCGAATCGGGTGGAGATAGCAAAAGGCACTATTGCGGGTAAAAATGACCGCAATAGTGCCTTTTTCAAATTTCTGTGTGAGGACAACTGCAAAGCCGGACGACTCTTCTGTGTAGAGTTAGAAAATCTATCGGCATGTAGTTATAGCGATGGATGACACATACCACCCAAGTTTGAAAGCGATAGTAATGTTCCAATAATTGATATTTCCTGTTGCGTACACAATCGTTTAGTGTCCTACTGTCTCCTATATTCAATGCCTTAATGATTATTGGAGACAAGTTACTGATACTGTCTCCAATCGGGGACGCTCGTCAGCTTCGTCCAGCTTTCGCCGACCTCGCCCTGACGGTTGAAGTCATGGCTGTTCGTGGCCTCCTGTACGGCGAGATAGTGCCAGTCGGACGGCTTGTTGTCCGGCCACGTTACCATGCTGTCCAGCAGATCGCTTTCGCTCTGCGGCATACGGCAGAGTACGCGGTTGATCATGGTCATGGCCTCAGCGCGTGTGATGCGGGCATCGGGATGGAATGTGCCGTCCGGATAGCCCGAAATCCAGCCGAACGCCGCCGCTCTCTCGATCTCGTTTTCCGCCCAGTGACCGGAAATGTCGGAGAAGCTGCCGCTGTTCTTGACCGGTTTGGTGTTGAAGCGCGCACAGATTGCCGCAAATTCCGCACGAGTGATCGAGGCATCGGGGTCAAAACTGTCCGCACGGCGGCCCTTGACGATGCCGAGCTTTGCCATTGTGGAAATCGCCTTGTTGTGCCACTGTCCATCCGTTACATCCGTGAAGGTATTTTCCGCGGTGAGATTACCATCACGCACTTCTTCCTTGAGCAGACGGAAGAAAATCGTCGCGACTTCGGCACGGCTGATGTTCCCCTGGGGGCGAACATTGCCGTCCGGGTAACCGATCACATAGGCGTAGTGGTTGTCGCCGTTGAGTATATCCGGCACACCGGTTGCTTTCCAGCCTGCATAAACGGTCTTATCGCTGGTCATCTTGATGCTGCTGATCTTTTTGGTCAGTTCCTTATCCGCATACCATCCGGTGAAAGTATAGCTTTCACGGATAGGAACCTTGTCCAGCGTCACAACCGTACCGGAGGAATAGCGCTCATCCTTGTAAATTGTGCCGCCGTTGGACTCGTAGTGCAGCGTGTACTTGGTTGTATGGCTGCCGCCTCCACCGCCACCGGAGCTATCTTTGGTATTGGTAAAGGCTGCGGTTACGGTAGCATCTTTCACGATACTGCCGCTGGCATTGGCGAACGTTGTGGTATAGCCATCCTTATCCGCTTCCGCTTCGCTCACTGTGTAAGTAATCCCTGCGGGCAGGTTTGTGGCGGTTTTGCTCTCGCCGTGCTTCAAGGAAAACATTGCCTTGCCGCCGGTAAAGGTCATTTCACCAAATGTGCCGTTGATGCCGGTATCGCCGAGCGTCACGGTGAAGTTGAACGCCTTGGAGGTATCTCCGTTGTTCCCGGCTACAGTCTTGGTAACGGACAGATTGCCGTGCGCCGCCGTCCAACGACCGTAAAGAACCGTATCCGCATTCAGAACCGTACCGTCCACATACGGCACCGAGCATGAAGTATCCGTGTACCAGCCATCAAAGGTATAACCCTGGTGGGAATCCTGCTGTACTTTCGCCGTATATGCTCTGCCGGTACGGATATAATCATTCGCAGGGGGTGTTACATCGGTGGGATTATCTGTGCTGACCCACTGATACTGGATCTTGACAGCCGGTACATAGGTCATCCAGTCGGTCTTTCCTGCCGCCTTGCTCTGTCCAATGGCCAGACCCTCCTGCATCTTCCAGCTCGGGACGAAAATACCGTCCTCGTCCGCCTTTGCTGCCGCAGTCTCACCGCCCGCGTTCGTCGTATAACGAACAAGCTGCGTACCGATTTCGGTATTTTCCACCGTGCGATCTTCACTGTGGATCTGAATCGGTTTAGCGGTGCTTGCGCCCGTATACGGGGAGATCACATTGATATAACGGCCTTCCTTGGAAATAGAGTCGCCCGCTGTCAGATAGACATCGTTATTCGTGCTGATCTCAGCATCATTTCCCAGATTGAAGGCAGTTCCTACAAAAACACCGTCACCTTTGGCAGCAAGTCGAGCTGTCTCAGTCAGAGAGTTGTTGTTGTCCTTGATGATGCCGCCTGTCATGGTATAAGTACCGCCGTAGACACCGCCGCCTACATTTGCAACATTGTTTTCAATAGAGCCGCCGGTCTGTTTCACTTCAGAGCCAGCGAACAAGCATACACCGCCGCCACCCCGAAGGGCTTTATTTTCGGAAATCGTACCGCCGGAAATCGTTACATTCGTTGCTTGATACAGAAAGACACCGCCGCCGAATTGATACGCGCTATTTCCCGTTAACGTGCCGTCCTTGATATTCAGCTCAGTTACGCTGAAGAATGCTGCGACTGCGCCGCCGCTTCCCTTTGTAACCTTATTGCCGGAAATTTCGCCGTTGTTAATAGTGATTGTAATTTTCTTACTTTGCTGCGGGAAGGTGAGTATACCGCCGCCGTAGTCAAGCGCCGTGTTCCCAGTAATTTTGCCGCCGTTCATTTCAAAGGAGGCAGGTTGAGCGGTAAACAATGTATCGCCGCCGCTTGCATTGGCATAGTCCGCAACATAAACACCGGCACCATAACTGCCCTGACCGGATGTCTTGTAGGTGCTGTTGTTGGAGATCACGCCGTCGTTCATGACCATCGTTGAGCCGATGATTGCGACACCGCCGCCGCCATTCGCCGTATTGCCGCTGATCTCGCCGCCGTTCATGGTAAAGGTGCTGCCGTTGCCAATCAGAATGCCGCCGCCCAATTCGTAGTTGCTGTTTGTATTGTTACGAATGATTGCGCCGTCCTCCATCGTTATATTGACGCCGTTATTCGCTAAAATACCGGAACCGAACTGAGCCGCTTTATTGTTCTGCAAAATAGCGCCGCTGTTCAGCACGATGGTGCCGCCGTTCGCCGCCTTGATGATCGAGTCGGTTTCCGCAGCGTGTGTTGCATCCACAGTACACTCTGCGCCATCAATCACAATGTTACTCAGTGTCAGCGAGGCAGACGCACCGACGAGTTCGATCATATAGCCGCCGAGCCCATAGCGGTGCAGTGTCTTTCCGCCAAGGTCCCAAGTTTCCGTCCCCGTGACCTGATAAAAACTCGAAAGACAAATATCCTTGATATTCTTTTCGTTTGCTAGCTCGTTTGCCTTTTCAATCGTCTTTACAGCAGTCGTTTTGCTCAGTCCGTCATTATCATCTGCGCCATGCTGCTGGTCGAGATAAATGGCAGCTTCCGGGGTGGTCGAGTCACCTGTCTCCGTGCTCTCTCCGTCTGCCGCAAAAGCAGCAGTCGGAAGCATGGTCATAAGCATTATAACCGTCAAAATACTTGCAATAATTCTTTTATTCATAATGTCCTTATCTAATATCGCTATTGTATGTCGTTTTAACTTTTTACTGATACTGCTTCCAGTCGGGGACGCTCGTCAGCTTCGTCCAGCTTTCGCCGACCTC
>NZ_QUJR01000042.1:255-505 GCF_003480945.1 Butyricicoccus sp. AM27-36 | reverse complement strand
TTCCCCTTGCGCCCTTTACAGCTTGACCAGCTGTAAAATCCTCTTTCGAGGATTGTAGCGGATAAACTTTCGTTTATCTCAATTATTAGAGTAATCTCGGTTAAATTTAGCTATTTTGTAGTATGATCTTTTCGATCATATCCCAACAATATAAACGTCAAAACCTATTTGCTGATCTATAAATTAAGATCGGAATAACATTTTAACATTTCCTCTATTGTTGCTTTTGCTTTCGTATTGTTCAGTTTTC
>NZ_QUJR01000042.1:0-245 GCF_003480945.1 Butyricicoccus sp. AM27-36 | reverse complement strand
TGTTGCTTTTGCTTTCGTATTGTTCAGTTTTCAAGGTGCAAATTTGCTTCGCAAATTTGAAACAAAACGCAGTTTTGTTTGGCAAATAAGCGTTGCTGAAAACCTCTCTCCCTTTTATCGCTTATGTTAATTTTATTTCATAAAATTAACTAAGCTAGCAAGTGAAGTTTTCTTTGCTTACTTTCTTGTTCACAAGAAAGTAAGTGGTGGGCTTGAGAGGACTCGAACCTCCGACCTCACGCTTA
>NZ_QUJR01000041.1:339-571 GCF_003480945.1 Butyricicoccus sp. AM27-36 | reverse complement strand
TGCCGAGTTTTACATTATTAAACATAGCCTTGAACCTCCCTCAGCACTTTTCCCAGGTGCCCGACTTAACGGACTTGAGCACTGCGTTGATAATGCCGTCAACCTTGGCGCCCATCTCGAAGTCGCAGATGTACTCACCGCCGTGCATTGCCTGCATGAGTGCGTGAGCCTGCAAGGTCTTCATATCGTCAAATGCGATTGCGATGCCGCCTGCCGGCTGGAAGTACTTGAA
>NZ_QUJR01000041.1:0-329 GCF_003480945.1 Butyricicoccus sp. AM27-36 | reverse complement strand
CCTGCCGGCTGGAAGTACTTGAAGCCCTTGTGCTGCGGGTTGAGCAGTACGGTGCGGAAGCCGCAGTCACGGCCGTTGTCCTTGTCAGCGTCAGCCTTGAAGTAAACCTGAACCTCGCACATGCGCTCCAGATCGTATACTACCGAGCCCTCGGTGCCCTGAATCTCGTAATAGAAGTAGTTCTTGCGGCCGGTTGCAACACGGGAGGACGAGAAGTCACCAATTGCACCGTTTTCATACTTAACGAGGAAGGTGATGAGGTCGTCGTTCTCAACCTTGCCCATCTCAGTGCTGCCTGCCTTGACCGGACGCTCCGGAATAACGATGGA
>NZ_QUJR01000040.1:0-923 GCF_003480945.1 Butyricicoccus sp. AM27-36 | reverse complement strand
TTGGGATTCTATCATACCGTATATACGAAACAAAGTCAATCGGGGCAGGAATTGTTCACATTTGATTCATAATTAAACTTTGATACACAGAAAAGTTGCAAAAAATGCAATATTCTTGTTCTCGTAACACTTTGCAATCGAACATTTGTTGCATAGTCCTAAATCAGCAGTTTCGGCAAAGCAAAAGTGGTCAAATAATTGACCACTTTTCGTAAAAATATTTTGGTTTTCCCGACAATTCGGACAAATAAATTCCGAAACGCACCTGTACAGAACAGATGTACAGCGGCGCGTTAAGGGGGAGAGGAACGAAATCCGCGCCGCCCGCGTCTTTCCTCTCCCCCTGCTGCGGCTGATGGATAACTCCCTTGCGGCAGTTACCCACAGCCGCAGCACCCCCTCACCATTCTCGCGGCGGCGAGCGCAGAGAGAAATCTTTTGAAGTCTATAACAGTAGACCCTTTCCGACGTAAACAGTCTACAACTTTGAACAATTACTTGTTTGAGTACAAAAGGATTTTTGTTGAAATTGACAAAGTAATAATTGACAGATACCAAGCAACTTAGTATAATTTAATTAACTAAAAACCCAAACTCTTAGGAGAATGGCAGAAATGGCAAAACAGAGGAAACTCTGCGGCGCAAAGCTAAAGGGTTTAAACGATTGTCCAGCAATCGCATGACAGCCAGTTACCTAAACCAGTCCCCACAATACGGGCGCAGTACCGTGTGGACTACTATCCATGCGGTTACTGTGCCCTTTTTAACTGTTTGGGCACAAAAGAAAGGGAGCGATCGAAAAATGAAACGCACACGAATCAGCGTATTGCTTGTAATAGCCTTGCTATTGCAGTTATGCGCACCACTCACGGCAGGCGCGGCGGACTTTACGCCAAACCCACAGACGGAATATGCCAAACGGT
>NZ_QUJR01000004.1:270031-270390 GCF_003480945.1 Butyricicoccus sp. AM27-36 | reverse complement strand
CGGCAGTATGGTGTGCTGGTTCCGGCGATTGCAAGACCTGACCCGGAGGGCGGCTATGAATTAGTAGCCGGACACAGGCGGCACAGGGCCAGTGAACTGGCTGAGAAAGAAACCATGCCGGTCATTGTCCGGGATTTGGACGATGACGCCGCCACCATCATTATGGTGGACAGCAACTTGCAGCGTGAAAGCCTGCTCCCCAGTGAGAGAGCTTTCGCTTATAAGATGAAGCTGGAGGCTATGCGACATCAGGGAGAACGCATGGATTTAACTTCCGCCCAAGTTGGGCGGAAGTTGGCTGGTAAAGAATCCAGAGAAATTTTGGCAGAACAGGTCGGCCAAAGCCGTAACCAGATTTC
>NZ_QUJR01000004.1:38712-270021 GCF_003480945.1 Butyricicoccus sp. AM27-36 | reverse complement strand
ATTTTGGCAGAACAGGTCGGCCAAAGCCGTAACCAGATTTCTCGCTATATCCGCCTCACCGAGTTAATTCCCGAACTGCTGGATATGGTGGATGAAAAGAAAATCGCCTTTAATCCAGCCTATGAGCTGTCGTTCCTGAAAAAAGAGGAACAGGTACAGCTTTTGGACGCGATGGACAGCGAACAAGCTACCCCTTCTCTCTCCCAGGCTCAGCGGCTCAAGAAATTCAGCCAGGAGGGACATTTATCCATTGATGTGATGCGGGCCATCATGGGAGAGGAAAAGAAAAGCGATCTGGACAAGGTGACCTTCACATCTGACACTCTGCGGAAGTATTTTCCCAAGAGCTACACGCCCCAGCGGATGCAGGAAACCATTATCAAGCTGCTGGAACAGTGGCAGAAAAAACGCCAACAGCAACATGAACGCTGAGAAAGGAGCAGCCTATGAGGGATATTTCAGCCCGTGAGCTGAAAGGACACAACATTCTTGCCGTGGAGCGTTTTCAGGATAATACCCGCCGGATGATTGAGTTTTCTGTCCTGCGTTCCTGTGCCTACGGCAGTCCCGGTGATGAAATGCGGCTGTTTCTTACGGAGGACGGCTATCAGACCGCCCTGCAAAGCCAGCAGCGCCGGGAAATCAAAATCAAGCGGTACGCCCGTGTGATTGAGGGACATATCCTCGATTTTAAGCCGGACAAGCGCCGCCGCCACTCATAAACAAGTTATTATTGCGAAAGGAAAGGATTGAAATGTGTACTGTAAAGGAAATCCGGGAAGCAATCCGGGAGGATTGCCATTCCCAGCATGATATGGAATCTATGGAGATTGACCGTGTTCTGCAAACTCTGCCATTCTCTCAGGGAGATGACCTGTTGGACAAACCGCCCATTCCCAAGCGCCCCTACCGGCGCAGAAAAAGTGAACAAAACAGCTGACTGCCACAATTCTTTTTACAGGATTGTGGCTTTTTTCATACCCTGAGAAATTTGGAAGGAGTGAGGTCAATGGCCGTATTTCGCATTGAACGAACCAGAGATTATACCGTGATGAGCAATCACCATTTACGCAACGGGAAACTGTCCCTGAAAGCCAAGGGGCTGCTTTCCATGATACTGTCCTTACCGGAGGACTGGAACTATACCACCAGAGGGCTTGCCGCCATCTGCAAAGAGGGCGTGGACGCTATCGGCGGCGCGCTGCGGGAGCTGGAAGCTGCCGGGTACATTGTCCGTCATCAACTGCGGGACAAACAGGGTCGGATCAGTGATACCGAGTATGTTATCTACGAGCAACCACAGCCGAAGAACCCGGATACGCCCCAGCCGGATACGGCTTCACCAGATACGGAAAACCCGGATATGGTGAAACCGGATACGGAAAAGCCCGCAGAATTAAATATAGAGAAATCAAATACTCAAAAATCAATTACCCATGGATCAAGTACCGATTCCATTCCCTTCCGGGAAACAGCGGCGGCAAGACCGCCGGAACGGAAAGGAAGGGATGCGATGTCTGTCTCCGAGATAGAAAATTATCGGGAATTGATTTTAGAGAACATCGAGTATGACTACCTGTGCAGGGAGTTTGCCACCTATCGGGAGGATTTGGATGAGATCGTGGAGCTGATGGTAGAAACTATCTGTGCAAAGCGCAAAACCACCCGGATTGCAGGCAGCGACTTCCCCCATGAGGTGGTGCGCTCCCGGTTTTTGAAGCTGGACAGCGAGCATATCCGGTTTGTCATGGACAGCTTGCAGAAAAATACCACCGAGGTCCGCAACATGAAGCAGTATCTGCTTGCGGTGCTGTTTAATGCGCCTACAACGATCAGCAATCACTACACCGCACAAGTCAACCACGATATGTACGCAGGCGGCTGGTAAACAGCCGCTTTTCTGCTGCCCGGACACACCGGGAGAAAGGATTTTGCCATGAAACGACCTCTTGCCTACATTACGGCTCCCTGGAGCAACAGCCAGTATGAGAACGCCGAGAGCGCTGCGGCCTACTGTCGTCAGGTGTACGACGCCGGGTATTCGCCCATCTGCCCGGTGCTGTTCCTGCCTACCTTCCTCAAGGACGAGATTCCCCAGGAACACAAGGACGGGCTGGATATGGCGCGGGACTACCTGCGCCGGTCCCATGTGCTGGTGGTCTGCGGCCACGGCATCGACGAGACCGTGAAGAATGACATTGCCACCGCCGAGCGCCTGCGGATCACCGCCACCACCCTGGACGGTATCCTGACCGTGAAGGGCCAGGGACGCGGGAAAGGAGGCGCACGCCATGCCTGAGCGTAAGAACGTGGGCCAGCTGATGGAGGAAATGCGCCTCAAAGCCGGGGCGCAGAACTACCACGGCCATGAGTACATGGATTTGGAGCGGTTTGCCGATGACACCCGGCACATGATTATCTTCGATGTGCTGACCGACGATTCCCCGGTGGGCTGGAAAGGTGAACGAACCCGCCTGTTTCTGACGGAGGCCGGATACCAGAAAAGCCTGGAGAACCAGGAAAAGGGCCACATCAAGATTCTCAGCCATGCCAAAGTGCGCCAGGGCCATCTGTACTATGAACGCTCCGACCAGCTGCGCTGAAAGGAGCCTGCCATGCTGAAATACCTGCTGCGGCGGCTGGTGGTCCCGCCTTAGTATCAAGCGCCACCCCTGCAAAATCCGTGGAAAGGAGGCGATGACCTATGCAGGAGGAAGTGGAAAACAGGACTTTGACGCTGGTAGTCAGCGGAACAAAGTTTACCGGGCGGTTGATGAAAGCCGCCATCACCAAGTACCTTGCCCACCGCAAGGAAAAGAAGCTGCAAAAGCAGAGAAGCCGTGACGCGCCTGTGAAGCCCCAGGGCAAGCAGACGGTGAAACAGCTGATTGGTCAAAACCAAGGGGTTTCCAACATCGAGATCACCGACCCCTCCATCAAGGAGTTTGAGAAGATCGCCCGGAAATACGGCGTGGACTATGCGGTGAAGAAGGACCGCAGCAGCTCCCCACCCAAGTACCTGATCTTTTTCAAGGGTCGGGACGCGGATGCCCTGACCGCTGCTTTTACCGAGTACACCGGGAAAAAGGTCAGAAAGGCGGAGAAATCCGAGCGCCCGTCCGTGCTGGCAAAGCTGAGCCAGTTCAAAGAACTGGTAAAACACGCCGTCGTGGACCGGAACAAGCGGAAGGAGCTGGAACGATGAAAAAGCAGCTGAACATCAAAAAGCTCATTTTGCTGAATCTGCCGTATATCCTGATGGGGCTTTTCTCCACCAACTTCGGTGAAGCGTGGCGGATGGCCGTGGGTGCGGACGCTTCGGCAAAAATGCTCTCGTTCTTCTCCACGCTGCCGGTGGCGCTGGCCAGCTGGTGGCCCAGCCTGCACCCGCTGGACCTGCTGGTGGGCCTGTGCTGCTGCGGCGGCCTGCGGCTGGCTGTATACCTGAAAAGCAAGAACGCCAAGAAGTACAGGCACGGCATGGAATACGGTTCCGCCCGGTGGGGAACCCATGAGGACATTGCACCCTACATCGACCCGGTATTCCAGAACAATGTGATTCTGACGAAAACGGAGAGCCTGACAATGAACAGCCGCCCCAAGGACCCAAAGACCGCCAGAAACAAAAATGTGCTGGTGATTGGCGGCTCCGGTTCCGGTAAGACCCGCTTCTGGCTCAAACCGAATCTGATGCAGATGCACAGTTCCTATGTGGTCACAGACCCGAAGGGAACCATTTTGGTGGAGTGCGGGAAAATGCTCCAAAGGGGCGCACCCAAACTGGGGAAAGACGGAAAGCCCATGAAGGATAAGCACGGCAAGGTCATTTATGAGCCGTACCGAATCAAGGTCCTAAATACCATCAACTTCAAGAAGTCCATGCACTATAACCCTTTCGCCTATATCCATAGCGAAAAGGACATCTTGAAGCTGGTAACAACGCTGATCGCCAACACCAAAGGCGAAGGCAAGGCCGGAGACGATTTCTGGGTAAAAGCAGAAACCTTGTTGTACTGCGCGCTTATTGGCTATATCCATTATGAGGCTCCGGTGGAGGAACAAAACTTCTCCACCCTCATTGAGTTCATCAACGCCATGGAGGTCCGGGAGGATGACGAGGAGTTCAAAAACCCCGTGGACCTGATGTTTGATGCACTGGAAGCCGAGAAGCCAAACCACTTTGCGGTGCGCCAGTATAAGAAATATAAGCTGGCTGCCGGCAAAACCGCTAAGTCGATTTTGATTTCCTGCGGCGCTCGCCTTGCCGTATTCGACATTGCAGAGTTGCGTGAGGTCACAGCTTATGACGAGCTGGAGCTGGATACTCTGGGAGACCGGAAAACTGCTCTGTTCCTCATTATGAGTGATACAGATGACAGCTTTAATTTCCTTATATCCATGTGTTATACCCAGCTGTTTAACCTGCTCTGCGAAAAAGCCGACGATGTGTATGGCGGCAGGCTCCCGATCCATGTGCGCTGTCTCATTGATGAATGCGCCAACATTGGCCAGATACCCAAGTTGGAAAAGCTGGTTGCTACCATCCGAAGCCGTGAGATCTCAGCCTGTCTGGTGTTGCAGGCACAGAGTCAGCTCAAGGCGATCTATAAGGACAACGCGGATACCATTATCGGTAACATGGATACTTCCATCTTTCTGGGCGGTAAAGAGCCGACTACCCTCAAAGAGCTGGCTGCCGTGCTGGGTAAGGAAACCATCGACACCTACAACACCGGAGAGAGCCGTGGCCGGGAAACCTCCCACTCCCTCAACTATCAAAAATTGGGTAAAGAGCTGATGAGCCAGGATGAGCTTGCTGTTATGGATGGCGGCAAGTGTATCCTCCAGCTGCGCGGTGTGCGTCCTTTCCTTTCGGATAAGTACGACATCACCAAGCACCCCAATTTCAAATACACAGCTGATGCAGACAAGCGGAATACCTTTGATATTGAAGCATTTTTGTCTGCCAGACTAAAACTCAAGCCTGATGAGGTCTGCGATGTATATGAAGTAGACACGGAGGGCGTGTAATACGGTTCCGCTGAGGAAAGGAGTGATCGTATCTATTTGCCGCAACTGCCTCTGTTGAGGCCATTGGCGTACAAAGTGGGCAATCGCAAGAAAAAATAATGAAAAAGGAGGACAGCCGGAATCATGCTCCCGGAAACCGGGCGGCAGATTGTTCCGGCTTTTGTATGCCTATGAAACATGACAAACCTATTTTTTAATCAGATTCCGGCTAACAAACTATATGGCATTTTTTGAACAGGCAATTACCGTTCTTCAGACTCTCGTTATCGCTCTGGGCGCTGGTCTTGGTATCTGGGGTGTCATCAACCTGTTGGAAGGTTATGGCAATGACAACCCTGGCGCCAAATCTCAGGGCATGAAGCAGCTCATGGCCGGTGCTGGTGTAGCCGTAGTCGGCATGGTCCTTGTACCTCTGCTCTCCGGGCTTTTCTCTGTCTAAGCGTCTCCGTATGAAATCCTTGCCGCTCCCGCAGCTTTGCGGGGGCGGCGGAAAGGAGGTTGACACCGTATGGATTTCTTACTCGAGGCCCTGACAAATTGGCTGAAAGAAATGCTGGTGGGCGGTATTATGAGCAACCTTTCGGGGATGTTTGACAGTGTAAATCAGCAGGTCGCGGATATATCCGTACAGGTAGGCCAGACCCCACAGGGATGGAATGGCAGTATTTTCAGCATGATTGAGAATCTGTCCAACTCCATCATGGTGCCGATTGCAGGTGTGATCCTGGCTATCGTGATGACCGTAGACCTGATCCAGATGATTGCAGACAAGAACAACCTGCATGATGTGGATACCTGGATGATTTTTAAGTGGGTGTTCAAATCAGCCGCTGCCATCCTCATTGTCACAAATACATGGAATATCGTGATGGGCGTCTTTGATATGGCGCAGAGCGTAGTGGCGCAGGCGGCAGGAATCATCAATTCGGATGCGTCCATTGACATTTCCTCAGTTATGACCGATCTGGAACCGAGGCTGATGGAAATGGATCTGGGACCGCTGTTCGGACTGTGGTTCCAATCCCTCTTTATTGGCATTACCATGTGGGCGTTGTATATCTGTATCTTTATCGTTATTTATGGCCGTATGATCGAGATCTACCTTGTGACTTCGGTGGCTCCCATTCCAATGGCTGCAATGATGGGCAAAGAATGGGGCGGTATGGGACAGAATTACCTCCGATCCCTGCTGGCACTGGGCTTTCAGGCGTTTCTCATTATCGTCTGCGTGGCAATTTATGCTGTGCTGGTGCAGAACATCGCTCTGGAAGATGACATCATCATGGCAATCTGGAGCTGCGTGGGCTACACCGTACTGCTATGTTTTACGCTGTTCAAAACCGGCAGTCTCGCCAAATCAGTCTTTCAGGCGCACTAAAACGGAAGGAGGTTTCCACATTGGCTTATGTACCCGTACCCAAGGACTTAACAAAAGTCAAAACAAAGGTCATGTTCAATCTGACTAAGCGGCAGCTTATCTGCTTCACGGGCGGAGCGCTTATTGGCGTACCGCTTTTCTTTTTGCTAAGAAAACCTACCGGAAACAGTGTAGCGGCTATGTGTATGATGCTGGTTATGCTACCCTTCTTTATGCTGGCTATGTACGAAAAGCATGGACAGCCCCTGGAAAAGATCGTGGGCAACATTCTCAAAGTAGCTGTGATCCGTCCAAAGCAGCGACCTTACCAGACCAACAACTTTTATGCCGTATTAAAGCGGCAGGAAATGCTCGATAAGGAGGTGTATGACATTGTTCACCGCAATAAAAAAATGGCTGCATCGGATGTTCGGAAAAACCGAGGAAAAAACTGTGCAGCCGGTAAAGACAAAGAAAAAGCTGTCCCGCGCCGATAAGAAGCAGATCGAAGCGGCCATTGCCCGCGCTAACCGCACGGACAAAAAAGGAAAATCTGCGCAGGACAGTATCCCTTATGAACGGATGTGGCCGGACGGAATCTGCCGCGTATCGGACAGCCACTACACAAAGACCATCCAGTTTCAGGACATCAACTATCAGCTCTCCCAAAACGAAGATAAGACGGCAATCTTTGAGGGGTGGTGTGATTTTCTCAATTATTTTGACAGCTCGATTCATTTCCAGCTGTCTTTTTTGAATCTTGCGGCATCGGAGGAGACCTTTGCTAACTCCATTTCCATCCCGCCCCAGAGGGACGCCTTTGACAGTATCCGCGAGGAATACACCACAATGCTGCAAAATCAGCTGGCCAGAGGTAACAACGGTCTCATCAAGACAAAATACCTGACCTTTGGTATCGACGCGGACAGCATCAAAGCCGCCAAGCCCCGTCTGGAGCGTATTGAGACCGATATACTTAATAACTTTAAGCGTCTTGGTGTAGCTGCCAGAACGCTGGACGGTAAAGAAAGGCTTTTTCAGCTTCATGCGGTATTCCACATGGATGAACAACTCCCGTTTCAGTTTGAATGGGACTGGCTGGCTCCTTCCGGTCTGTCCACAAAGGATTTTATTGCACCAAGCTCCTTTGAGTTCCGCACCGGCAAGCAGTTCCGTATGGGTAAGAAATACGGGGCTGTTTCTTTTTTGCAGATTCTCGCACCGGAGCTGAATGACCGTCTGCTGGCTGATTTTCTGGATATGGAAAGCTCGCTCATTGTGAGTATGCACATTCAGTCGGTGGATCAGGTGAAAGCCATCAAAACGGTAAAGCGCAAGATTACCGACCTTGACCGCAGCAAGATCGAGGAACAGAAAAAAGCAGTCCGCGCCGGATATGACATGGACATCATTCCATCTGATCTTGCTACCTACGGCAGTGAAGCGAAAAAACTCTTGCAGGATTTGCAGAGCCGCAACGAGAGAATGTTCCTTTTGACCTTTCTGGTGCTGAACACAGCGGACAATCCCCGTCAGCTTGGCAACAACATCTTTCAGGCAGGCTCTATTGCCCAGAAGTATAACTGTCAGCTGACCAGGCTGGACTTCCAGCAGGAAGAAGGGCTGATGAGCTGTCTGCCTCTGGGTCTCAATCAGATTGAGATCCAGCGAGGATTGACCACCAGTTCCACAGCTATCTTTGTGCCCTTCACTACGCAGGAACTGTTCCAGAACGGGAAAGAAGCACTGTACTACGGCATCAATGCTCTGTCCAACAACCTCATCATGGTGGACAGAAAGCTGCTGAAAAACCCCAACGGCCTGATTTTGGGTACGCCGGGTTCCGGTAAGTCCTTCAGCGCAAAACGAGAAATTGCCAACTGCTTTTTGCTTACCAGTGATGATGTCATTATCTGTGACCCGGAAGCGGAGTACGCACCTCTTGTTGAGCGTCTGCATGGGCAGGTCATCAAGATCTCACCTACTTCAACCAACTATATCAATCCGATGGATCTGAATCTGGACTACTCGGATGATGAAAGCCCGCTGTCCCTCAAATCTGATTTTATCCTCAGCTTGTGTGAGCTGATCGTGGGCGGTAAGGAGGGCTTGCAGCCGGTGCAGAAAACCATTATTGACCGTTGTGTACGGTTGGTTTACAACGAATATCTCAATGACCCAAAGCCGGAGAATATGCCGATTTTGGAGGACCTTTATAACCTGTTGCGGGAGCAGGAAGAAAAAGAAGCTCAGTACATTGCAACGGCATTGGAAATCTATGTAACGGGTTCTTTGAATGTGTTCAATCATCAGAGCAATGTGGACATTGATAACCGGATTGTCTGCTATGACATCAAGGAACTGGGCAAGCAGCTTAAAAAAATCGGTATGCTGGTGGTTCAGGATCAGGTATGGAACCGCGTTACCATCAACCGTGCCGCCCACAAGTCCACCCGTTACTACATCGACGAGATGCACCTGCTTTTGAAGGAGGAGCAGACCGCCGCCTATACGGTGGAAATCTGGAAGCGATTCAGAAAATGGGGCGGTATTCCGACAGGTATCACCCAGAATGTCAAAGACCTTTTGAGCAGCCGCGAGGTGGAAAATATCTTTGAAAATTCCGACTTCGTGTATATGCTCAACCAGGCAGGCGGGGACCGGCAGATCCTCGCCAAGCAGCTGGGCATTTCCACACACCAGTTATCTTATGTGACCCACTCCGGTGAGGGCGAGGGCCTGCTGTTCTATGGCTCCACGATCCTGCCTTTCGTGGATCACTTCCCGAAGAATACCGAGCTTTACCGCATTATGACCACCAAACCCCAGGAACTGAAAAAGAAGGAGGATGAATGATGATGAACTCCAACATTTTGAATAAAAATCCGCTGATGTTTTTTGACAGGGCGGTAAATGCCCAGCGCAGCCAGCTGCTTACAGTCATGGCCGATGCGGTAAGCGAGTGCCGCACAGCGGCAGATCAGGCAGCAGAACTGAATGAGACCGGTCAGGTGGGGCTTCTCCGTCTGGCAGAGGTCTGGAGTGCCATCCGTGCCAAGGAAGGTATGGGTGGTCTGGTTCTGGAAGGAACTGAAGCGAAGATCCTGTCCGATGTGGTGGCACAGTTTTATGCCTACCTGTCCGGCTGTATGTTCAACGATCCTGTGGGAATGGCCATTTATGCAGAGCTGCACTACATGATGTCCTCCCTCATGCTGGGAGAATGGTTTGAATAAAGAGCCGCGCCTGCGCTTTACTGATGAGGAACGGTCTGATCCTGCACTGGAAAAGCCGATCCGTAAAGCGGAAAAAGCTGCGGCCAGAGCAGATAAGGCGCAGGCCAATATCCCAAAGAAAAAGGTCAGGCAGACGGTCATTGACCCGGATACCGGAAAAAAGACCTCGAAGCTGACCTTTGAGGACAAGAAAAAGCCACCTTCCAAAGTTTCTCAAGGAGTCAGGGAAGCTCCCGTCCATCTGGTCGCAGGCAAGCTCCACAAAGAGATCCGGGAAACAGAGCAGGACAATGTGGGCGTGGAAAGCGCCCACAAGTCCGAGGAAGCGGTGGAGACCGGCGCTTATCTGGTGCGGGAGGGCTATCGCAGCCACAAGCTGAAGCCGTACCGCAAAGCAGCCCAGGCAGAGCGTCAACTGGAAAAGGCAAATGTAAATGTTCTGTACCAGAAATCTTTGCAGGAAAATCCCCGGTTTGCCAGCAACCCTCTTTCCCGCTGGCAGCAAAAGCAGGCCATCAAAAAGCAGTATGCCGCCGCCAAACACGCCGGTCAGACTGCCGGAAATACCGCCCAGGCTGCATCCAAAACCGGAAAAGCCGCAAGGACGGTAAAAGAAAAGGTACAGCAGGCAGGGGCATTCGTCATGCGCCACAAGAAGGGTTTCCTGATGGCAGGGGTTTTGTTCCTCATTACCTGTATGCTGATGAATACCATGTCCTCCTGCTCCATGATGGCGCAGAGCATCGGTTCCGTTCTCTCCGGCACCACCTATCCGTCGGATGACCCGGAAATGCTGGCGGTGGAGGCAGATTATGCAGCCAGAGAAGCCCGGTTGCAGGAGGAAATCGACAACATAGAAAGCAGTCACCCAGGGTATGACGAGTATCGCTATGACCTTGGTATGATCGGCCATGACCCTCATGAGCTGGCAGCATTTCTCTCTGCCGTCTTGCAAGGCTACACCCGGCAGAGCGCTCAGGCAGAGCTGGCGCGTGTGTTTGCAGCACAGTATCAGCTGACGCTTACTGAGGAAGTGGAGATTCGCTACCGCACGGAGACCTCCACCGACCCGGAGACCGGTGAGACCACCTCAGAAGAAGTTCCCTATGAGTATTACATTTTGAATGTGAAACTCGCCAGCAAGCCCATTTCCGCTGTGGTGTCGGAACTTCTGACCCCGGAGCAGATGAAAATGTATCAGGTTTACCGGCAGACCATGGGCAATAAGCCGCTGTTGTTTGGCGGCGGCTCCCCTGATACCAGCGGCTCGGAAGATCTGTCCGGTGTGCAGTTCATTAACGGTACCCGCCCCGGCAATCCTCAGCTGGTGGAACTGGCCAAGCGTCAGGTGGGCAATGTGGGCGGTTATCCCTACTGGAGCTGGTACGGCTTTGACTCCCGTGTGGAATGGTGCGCCTGCTTCGTATCCTGGTGCTATAACCAGGCAGGAAAAAGTGAGCCGCGCTTTGCAGGCTGTGAGTGGCAAGGTGTTCCGTGGTTCCAGTCTCATGGACAGTGGGGCGCAAGAGGCTATAACAATCTGGCTCCCGGAGATGCAATTTTCTTTGACTGGGATTTGGATGGGACAGCAGACCATGTGGGTATCGTGATCGGTACGGATGGCAGCCGTGTTTATACCGTGGAGGGAAATTCCGGCGATGCCTGCAAGATTAAAAGTTATGACCTGAATTATCAAAGCATTAAGGGCTACGGCCTGATGAACTGGTAACAGAGATTTTTAAGAAGGAGTGATAGACGATGGCAAAGAACAAAATTGAGCGCATTGACCAGGAGATTACAAAGGTCCGTGAGAAGATCGCAGAGTATCAGGAAAAGCTCAAGGCGCTGGAAGCACAGAAAACCGAGGCAGAAAATCTGGAGATCGTCCAGATGGTGCGCGCCCTGCGTATGACCCCGACCCAGTTGAGCGCCATGCTGTCCGGTGGCACAGTTCCCGGCAGTTTGGCTGATGACAATAACGAACAGGAGGAAAACAGCTATGAGGAATAAACGATTGCTCCGAACACTTTCCGCCTTTTGCCTGACAATGGTTGTGGCATTTGGCTTTACGATCCCTGCTTTTGCACAGGGGTCAGAACAGGCTCCGGCGGCACCGGCAGAGGATTCTACCAATGATAGCAACGTGATTGTGGAAGAAACAGAACCAGCACCGGCACTTACACCGGAGGGGAATGCAGCACTGGTAGATGATTTTGGAGGCAATAAGCAGCTTATTACGGTTACGACCAAAGCTGGAAATTACTTTTACATCTTGATTGATAGGGCGAATGAGGACAAGGAGACTGCTGTTCACTTTCTGAATCAGGTGGACGATGCAGACCTTGCGGCGCTGATGGAAGATGGAAAACCCAAAGAGGAGATGCCTGCGGTATGCAGCTGTTCAACAAAATGTGAAGCAGGGGCAGTCAATACGGCCTGCCCGGTCTGCGTAACTGATAAGAGTAAATGTACGGGCAAAGCATCGGAACCTCCGGTAGAAACATCGGAACCGGAAAAAGAGAAGCCTGCCGGACTGAACCCGGCTGCGATAGTCCTTTTGCTGGCTCTGCTGGGAGGCGGTGGCGTATTTGCCTACTTGAAGCTCATTAAGAATAAGCCTAAGACCAAGGGCAATGACAGTCTGGACGATTATGATTACGGCGAGGAAGATTCCGAGGAATGGGAAACCGAGGATGAGGAGTCGGATGAACCGGACGCTGACGGGGGCAGCACAGAAGAAGATGACGAGGACAGCGTGAAATGACCCGATTCACAGACAGTCCCTATGAACGCATGATGACACGCAGGCCGGAGGGCGGGAGGGAAACTTCCCGTCCTCCTTCTTTACCCCACAACCACCCCTGCTATGGTTGCGGGAGTTATGGAAGCCCCTGCGTAGGTATCTGCCATCGTGAGATGGAACGCTGGCTCAAAGAAAGGAAACGAAAAAAATGAGTGTTCTGATTATATTTATCAAGCTGATTGCTGTTTTTGACCTGCTGGTAATTGCTGTGTATTTTGGCGGCGACATTCTTTCTACCATGTTAAACAAACTTTGGAGAAAGCCAAAGCAAGATGACCCCTTTGATTTCTCCTTAGATACCATGACAGTTTCATTGTCCATAGATTCTATCCGTCAGCTTTGTTCCGACGATGCGGCAGATTTTGTGGAAGAAAAGATCCTGCCAAATGCGGAGAAAACAATGGCCGTGCTGACGGAACAAGAACAGACGGCGGCTCGTCTGCTCTTATCCGCTTTGATCGGTTTTCTTGCAGCAGAAGCTCCTATGGATGAACAGAGCTTTCCTTTGATGATGGAACTTCTGAACTGCATGGAAGGGGAAAAAGAAGATGGTTGCCAGGATGCAGTAGATAGTTTACTTGAAGATGCCGCCTGCAATACCCGCCGTCACGAAGAATATTACAACAATTATCAACGCTATCAACTGATGCAGGTGGATAAAGAGCGTGTGATTATGGCCTGCAATATCATAATCAATGATTTGATTGGCAGGTTGTACCGATATGATTATCGCTTTGGATATGACATTACACTTGCCTCAGAACACAGCATTGCAAAAAAACTGTCTGATAATTGGCAGAATGAATGGGAGGCTGAAGATGATGAGATATAAACTGGTAATCGCTGAAAAACCATCGGTTGCACAAAGTCTGGCTGCGGTAATCGGTGCAACTGCTCGTAAGGATGGGTATCTGGAGGGTAACGGCTGGCGTGTCAGCTGGTGCGTGGGCCATCTGGCTGGTCTTGCGGATGCAGACAGTTATGATCCCAAGTATGCCAAGTGGCGATATGATGACCTGCCTATCCTGCCGGAGCATTGGCAGATGGTGGTGGGAAAGGATAAGAAAAAGCAGTTTGATATTCTCAAAAAGCTGATGAATGCCCCGGATGTGACGGAAGTGGTAAATGCCTGCGATGCCGGACGCGAGGGTGAGCTGATCTTCCGCAGCGTCTATGAGCTGGCAGACTGTCAAAAGCCTATGAAAAGGCTCTGGATTTCTTCGATGGAGGACTCTGCCATAAGGGAGGGCTTTGCAAACCTGCGCCCCGGTGCGGATTATGACGGACTTCGGGATGCTGCCCTCTGCCGTGCCAAGGCCGACTGGCTGGTGGGGATCAATGCCACAAGGCTTTTTTCCGTGCTGTATCACCGAACCCTCAACATCGGGCGCGTGATGTCCCCGACGCTGGCGCTTATTGTTCAGCGAGAAGCTGAGATCGACACCTTTAAGCCGATTCCCTTTTATACCGTGGCGCTGGAGCTGCCCGGTCTTACCGTATCCGGGGAGCGCATGGCGGATAAGGTTGCTGCTGAGCAGCTGAAAGAAGCCTGTCAGGGTGCAAATGTCACAATCAAAAAGGTGGAGTGCAAGGAAAAGTCCGAAAAGCCGCCTGCCCTCTATGATCTGACTACTCTGCAAAGAGATGCCAATCGCCTGCTTGGATTTACAGCCCAGCAGACCCTGGACTATCTGCAAAGCCTGTATGAAAAGAAGCTCTGCACCTATCCCCGTACTGACAGCCGCTATCTGACCAGTGATATGGCAGACAGCCTGCCGGTGCTGGTGAATCTGGTTGCCAATGCTATGCCGTTTCGCAAAGGGATCGCCATTACCTGTGATCCGCAGACGGTCATCAACGATAAGAAAGTAACCGACCACCACGCAGTAATCCCTACCAGAAATCTCAAGGATGCAGACCTTTCTGCCCTTCCTGCGGGAGAAAAAGCGGTGCTGGAGCTGGTGGCCCTGCGTCTGCTGTGTGCCGTGGCCCAGCCCCATATCTATTCGGAAACCGTTGTGATTGCAGCGTGTGCCGGTAGGGAGTTTACCGCCAAAGGAAAAACGGTGAAGCACCCCGGATGGAAAGCACTGGAGGACGCCTACCGTGCCAAAATGAAGGATGCAGAGCCGAAAAAAGAGGGCGCAGAGAAAGCCCTGCCGGAGCTGACCGAAGGACAGACCCTTTCGGTTGTTGCTGCAATCGTCAAAGAAGGCAAAAGCAGTCCGCCCCTGCACTTTACGGAGGACACTCTGTTGTCCGCGATGGAGACTGCCGGAAAAGAGGATATGCCGGAGGATGCCGAGCGAAAAGGTCTGGGGACACCGGCCACCCGTGCCGGTATTTTGGAAAAGCTGGTATCTGCCGGTTTTCTGGAACGAAAAAAGAGCAGGAAAACGGTGCAGCTTCTCCCTTCCCACGATGCAGTTTCCCTGATCACCGTTCTGCCGGAACAACTGCAATCGCCGCTTCTGACTGCCGAGTGGGAGTACCGACTGGGCGAGATCGAGCGCGGGCAGCTTGCCCCGGAGGAGTTTTTGGACGGGATCAGCACCATGCTGAAAGATCTGGTGGGAACTTATCAGGTCATCAAAGGAACTGAGTACCTGTTCACTCCGCCCCGTGAGGTGGTGGGCAAATGCCCTCGCTGCGGCGGTGAAGTTGCAGAACTGCAAAAAGGCTTCTTCTGTCAGAATGATTCTTGCAAATTTGCAATCTGGAAAAATAACAAATGGTGGGCTGCCAAGAAAAAACAGCCGACCAAGGCTGTGGTGTCTGCACTGCTTAACGATGGCCGTGTCCGTGTGACGGGGCTATATTCGGAGAAAACCGGCAAGACCTACGATGCCACTGTGGTTTTGGAGGACGATGGACAGTACGCCAACTTCAAGCTGGAATTTGATCAGCGGAAAGGAGGCAGCCGATGAAGCTCTCTTTAGTGGAACGGGAAACCATTCTTCTCTATAATCAGGCAGAACCAATGGCTGAGATCTATACCCATGATCCCCGTCTGATGGAGAAGCTGGATTTGCTGGCAAAAAAGCACCCCGACCAGATCACCCGAAAGGACGCCCATAACTTTACCGTCCCCAAGCGGTGTGTATCAGTCAGGGAGCCATATAGCGCAGAACGCCGCAAAGCTGCCAGTGAGCGTGCGAAAGCTGCCGGATACCAGCCTCCTGTGAGAAAGCCCAGCGGTTAAAGGCACATGGCAGAGAATGTATTTGAAGCAGTCAAGCTGTCAGTCAGCACCAGAGAAGTGGCAGCGTTTTATGGGATCGAGGTCAAACGAAATGGTATGGCCTGCTGTCCCTTTCACGATGATAAGAACCCCAGCATGAAGGTAGACCAGCGGTTCCACTGCTTTGGCTGCGGTGCAGATGGGGATGTGATCGACTTTACCGCAAAGCTCTTTAATCTCTCCCCAAAAGAAGCGGCGGAGAAACTGGCACAGGACTTTGGCCTGATCTATGACAGTCAGGCCCCTCCCCGCAGGAGGTATGTCCGGCAGAAAACCGAGGCACAAAAGTTTCGGGAGGACCGGCAGCGGTGTTATCGCGTACTGTCCGATTACTACCATCTGCTGAAAAAATGGGAGATCGACCATTCTCCCCGGACACCGGAGGAAGAACTGCACCCCCGTTTTGTGGAAGCGATCCAGAAGGAAACCTATGTAGAGTACCTGCTGGACCTTTTTCTTTATGAAAGTGAAGAAGAACAAAAGGCATGGATTGCAGAACACACAGCAGAAATCACACAATTGGAAAGGAGATTGAAAATCATGGCTGAGAACAAACCCACCAACCGAGAGCGGCTAAGGGAAATCACAGATGGCATCGAGCAGGGCATCAAGGAACTGTTTGAGAGCGAAAAGTATATGCGCTATCTGTCCGTCATGTCCCGCTTCCACCGCTATTCGGTAAACAACACCATGCTCATCTATATGCAGAAGCCGGACGCTACATTGGTAGCCGGATACAATAAGTGGAAAGACCAGTTTGAGCGTCATGTAAAAAAGGGCGAGCATGGCATTACCATCATCGCCCCCACACCGTATAAGAAGAAAATCGAGGAGCAGAAGCTGGACCCGGATACCAAGGCTCCGATTCTGGATAAAGACGGAAAGATCGTCACAGAGGAAAAAGAAATCGAAATCCCCATGTTTCGTCCGGTCAAGGTCTTTGATGTGAGCCAGACCGACGGGAAACCTTTGCCGGAGCTTGCTTCCTCCCTTTCCGGCAATGTGCCAAATTATGAGGCATTCATGGAGGCTCTGCGCCGCAGTGCGCCGGTGCCGATCACTTTTGAAGCAATGGCTGCCGATACGGACGGCTATTTTTCTGCCGATCATCAGAAAATCGCCATTCGTCAGGGCATGAGTGAGGTGCAGACGGTTTCGGCCACGGTTCATGAGATTGCCCACAGCAAGCTCCATGACCCTAAAAAATATGAAATGCTACCGTCATGGAAGGTTGTACTGGAGAGTGAAGGTGGAACCAAGCATGATTTCAAGCTGGATTTTGCCACAGAAAAAGAAGCTGAACAGTTTGCTTCTGATATGGATTGGCGCTATGTGGACGAAAATCAGTTTGAATGGCGTCTTGCAGTTGAGGAAGATCCAACCACAGAAAAACAGGCAATCAAAAGTCGCCACACGGAGGAAGTGGAGGCTGAAAGCATCTCCTACGCAGTCTGCAAATATTTTGGCATCGAGACCGGAGAAAACAGCTTCGGCTATATTGCAAGCTGGAGTCAGGGCAAGGAGCTGAAAGAGCTGAGAGCCAGTTTGGAAACCATCAACAAGACCTCCGGTACTTTGATCTCTGACATTGAGCGCCACTATAAGGAAATCTGCAAAGAGCGTGGAATAGACCCCCATGCAAAGGCAAAGCCGGAAACCGCCCCGATAGAGCAGCCAACCGGCAATCTGACTTACTATGTAGCAGAGTGCATGGAGTTTCCAAACCTTGGAGAATATCACGATAACCTGTCTTTGGAGGAGGCGGTCCGCATTTATCAGGAGATTCCGGCAGAGCGAATGAACGGGATCAAGGGCATTGGCTTTGAGCTGAAAGATGGAAGCGACTATGAAGGACCTTTTCCGATTTTGACCGGGCAGACCATTGACCTGGACACCATTCAGGCAATCGACTATTACCGTGATAATCCGTTGGTGCAAAAAGCGGTAAAGGAACTGGCTGCGGCCATGCCGGAAATGGAGGTGCTGGGAGCGGACGCCAACCAGCAGGAGGCTTTGTTTCTGATCGACGATGCCACTTATCTTCATATCCAGCCCTGTGACAGTGGCTGGGACTATACCCTTTACGATGCCGCATCCATGAAAGAGCTGGATGGCGGTCAGCTGGATATGCCGGAGCTTTCCCGCAAAAATGCAGTTCTCCAGATTTGTGATGACAACAATCTGGACAGCACTTCGCTCAGACACGCTCCTATGTCCATGATTGAGACCTTGCAGGAAGCGGCCTATCAGCAAATGCAGGCAGAGACCAGTCAGATGACTGCTTCTTCCCAGCTGCCGGAAGCGCAGGAGCAGGCACTGGATGAATACCCCATGCCGGATGAGCAGGTATCCACACCGGATATGCAGGAATATGGCTACTCCTATGATGGGATGCTCCCTGTTACCAGAGAACGGGCGCTGGAACTGGATGCCGCCGGTTTGACCGTCTATGCGCTGCATGAGGACAATACGGAGAGCATGGTGTTTGACCCGCAGGAAATCATGGATCATGGCGGTCTTTTCGGTGTGGACCATGAGGAATGGGAGAAAAGCCCTCAGTTCCACGAAAAGGTCATGGAGCGTCAGGAACATCAGCAGGAACGCGAACAGGCATTTCTCTCCCAGAATAGAGATTGCTTTGCCATCTATCAGGTAAGTCGTGACGATCCGCAGAATGTACGCTTTATGAATCTGGACTGGTTAAAGTCCCATAACATTTCCATAGACCGCAGCAATTATGACCTCATTTACACAGCTCCTCTGAGGGAGTCTGGCACTGTGCCGGAGCAGCTGGAAAAACTCTATCAGCAATTCAATCTGGAAAAGCCCGTGGACTTTCACAGTCCCTCCATGAGCGTCAGCGACATCGTTGCGATCAGACAGGACGGTAAGGTATCCTGTCATTACTGTGACAGTGTTGGTTTTACCCAGATCCCCGGATTCCTGCCAGAAAACCCGCTGAAAAATGCGGAAATGATGCTGGAGGACGATTACGGCATGATCGACGGTATCATCAACAATGGCACAAAAGAACCTACGGTGGCAGAGCTGGAACAGCAGGCCCGAAGCGGTCAGCCCATTTCCCTGATGGAGTTGGCAGCCGCCACCCATCGGGAGGAACGGGAAAAGAAAAAGTCCGTCATGGAGCAGCTGAAAGGCCAGCCCAAGACAGAACACAAAAAGACAGCACCCAAAAAGAGTGCGGAAAGGGAGATTTGATATGGGAAACTTTACTTTTGAGGAAATGAACCTGATGTGCATTTACAATACCGGCAGCCGCACCGGGCTGATTGACAGTCTGCGTGAGATGCGCGGCGAGCTTTCGCCGGAGGAAACGGAGCTGAGAGAGTTGACCGACAGCGCCCTTACGAAGCTCTGTGCGATGACCGATGAGAAGTTTGCCGAACTGGAGCTGTACCCGGATTTTGACCAGTAAACACCATAATCGGCAGGGATGGGGTGGCGATCTGCCACCCCACCTTTTTACCCCAAAACTGAAAGGAGGACAGAACACTATGCCAACCAAAGCTGAACTATATGCACAGATGGCGGACAAGGTGGCAACACAGCTCACGGGGAGCTGGCAGGAATGGGCAGGGTTTCTCACTACTGCTTCCCGCCTTTACAAGTACCCGTTCCATGAACAACTGATGATCTACGCCCAGCGACCGGACGCCACCGCCTGTGCGGAGTACGATTTGTGGAATGAAAAGATGGGCCGTTATGTAAGGCGCGGTTCCAAGGGAATCGCTCTGGTGGACGATTCCGGGGACAGGCCCCGCCTGCGTTATGTCTTTGATATTTCCGACACCGGAACCCGTGAACATTCCCGCACTCCCTGGCTGTGGCAGCTGGAGGAGCGCCATTTGGATTCGGTGCAGGCCATGCTTGAGCGCACCTATGATGTTTCCGGTGATGACCTTGCCGGACAGCTCACCAAGGTAGCCGGAAAACTGGCTGAGGAATACTGGACGGAGCATCAGCAGGACTTCTTCTATATCGTTGACGGTTCCTTTTTGGAGGAATATGATGAGTTTAACATCGGAGTGCAGTTCAAGGCAGCCGCCACCGTCAGTATCACTTACGCTTTGATGTCCCGCTGTGGACTGGAGCCGGAACGTTACTTCGACCACGAAGATTTCATGGCGATCTTTGATTTCAACACCCCGTCCACCATCGGGGCGCTGGGAACAGCGGTCAGCCAGATCAACCAGCAGGTGCTGCGGCAGATCGGCGTCACCGTCCGAAATGCAGAGCGCGAAGCCAACCAAGAAAGGAGCAAGCAAGATGAACAATCCCATGACCTATATCCAGAACGGAGACTATCTGATTCCCGACCTGAAGCTGAGCCAGCAGTCAGAGAAAACCCTGGGCAAGTACGGCAGGATGAGGAAAACCTACCTGAAGGAACATCGTCCCATCCTCTACAACCAGATGCTGCTGAGCGAGAAGTTGTACCAGCACCTTCTGGAGATCGACGAGACCGCCCAGAGCAGACTGGAGCAGATGATGCCCCAGCTGGCGAAGGAAGCGGGAGCCACCGAGCAACTGAAAGCCAGCGATCCCATGAAGTGGGTGGGGCTGATGAACACCTGCAAAGCCCAGGCAGAGGAGATCCTGATGGCGGAGCTTATCAACAGCTGACCCTAAACCTGTTCCTCTCCGAAGCGGAACAGATCCAATCCATAGATGAAGCAGAGAATGTAGCGCATACATCCTCTGCTTTTTCTTTTGCCCAAAATGACATCGACCATGTGCTGCGTTTGGGCGGCAATACAGATCGTCAGAGGGAGCGTGTGGTTGCAGCATTTGAAAAGCAGAAAACCACCGCTGAGATTGCCGAGATACTGAAAACGCTGTACCACGGCGGCAACGGCCTTGGCAGTGTGAGTGCATGGTATGCCGAGGATGGTATCCATCTTTCCCACGGGAAGTCTGTCCGTTATGACAGGTCTGCCCAGATCATTTCTTGGGAGCGCGCCGCAGAGCGTATCGGGGAGCTTTTGGAAAGTGGTCAGTTTGCCTCTAATGTGGAGCTTGCAGAAGCGGCAGGCTATGAACGCTCCCTCCTTGCAGAAAAACTTTGGCATCTGTACCACGATTTCAGCGATAAAGCCAGAGATTCCGGGTATCTGTCCTGTCTGTCCGGTATTCAGAGAACCGGGTTCCCGGAAGAAACTGCATGGCTTGCCGAGCAGCTGAGTGACCCAGCTTTCCGCCAAACCCTCAAGGAAGAATACGCTGCCTTCTGGACTGCCTATCAGCAGGACCGTGACCTGTTGCGTTTTCACTATCATAGACAGAGGGAGATCTGGGAGAACCTGAAGGACCTTGACCTGCCCCGCAGGACCTTTTCTTCAGAGCTTTCCCAAGTGCCAACCGTCCAGCACTTCATTACCGAGGATGAGATCGACGCCGCCATGACCGGCGGCAGCAGTTTCGCCGGAGGAAAAGGCCGTATCTATGCGTTCTTCATGGCAAACCATACGGATAAGGAGAAAGTGAGATTCCTCAAAGACGAGTATGGCATTGGCGGACGCTCTCATGCCCTGTCCGGCGCAACACACAGCGGCGAAGATCACGATGGGAAAGGACTGCACTATAAAAAGCAGGACTGCCCGGATGTTCACTTGAACTGGGAAAAGGTTGCCAAGCGCATTACCTCACTTGTCCAGAAAGGCCGCTATCTTACCGAACAGGAACAGGCGCAGTATGACAAAATCCAGGCTGAAAAGGAATTGGCAGAAGAAGATGCCATCCAAGCCCAGCAGCCGGAGGTGGAGGAAGAAACGCCAAAGCCTACCCTTCGGGAGCAGTTTGAGCAGTATAAGACTGTGGTGACTGCCGCCATTTCCGAGGATGCCGCATACCGCAATGCCTGCGGGCATTCTGACCGTGAAAATGCTGTCATCGAGGGCAATGCCGCTGTGCGCCGTGCGGTCCTTGGTTCTAAGGATATGGAGCTGATCCGCCTCTATTCGGATGTGCCGGAGTTCCGCCAGCGCCTGCACCGGGAAGTGATCGACGAAACCTATCCAAAGCTCCATGAACTTCTGCGCCCTCTTTCTCAGGAAGATATTGATACTGCCATTTGTGCATGGAACGGCAATATCGAGAGTAAACACGCTGTCGTCCGTTATATGAAAGACCATGCAAGAGAGAAAGATACCGCTGCATGGCTGGCTCAGGAATACGGCGGCAGTAACAGCAACAGCCTGTTCGTTGTCCGTGCCGGCAGCCCGGAGGAAACGCAGCTGCCCTGGCCGAAGGTACAGCGCAGGCTTGCCCAGCTCATTCAGGAGGACCGGTTCTATACCGAAGAAGAACAGGACCGTTTTGACAACATCGACCCCATCGCCATCCGGGAAGCTCTGGAGGAAAGAGGGATCGTCAACGGCCAGGTGGCAGACCCGGAAAAACTGGACAATGACTCATTTATCCAGCAGGTAATGTCGGATGTAGAGCAGATCGCAGCTGTTGAGACAGAGCAGACTTCCAAAGTTGCTATTTCCGATGAGGAATATGACGCAGTTCGCCGCCCAATTCCGCAAAGAACCTCCTATGACCCAGCCGCCCCGGTCTATGCCGTGGGCGATACCGTGTATATCGAGGATGACGCCTATCAGATCACCGAGCTACGGGATGACACCGTACAGCTTCTGCCCACCGGCATGGTATATCCCATCTACCGGGCAGAGCGCAAAGAACAGTTTGAACAGCTGCTTCGGGCAGATCGCCGAAATGCTTACTATACCGAGTTTCTTCCTATTGACCCGGACAAGGCAGATCAGGACTTGCGGGATGTATTGGCTCATGGACTGATGGATGAAGCGGATAAAAAGCAGATTTCCACGCTGCTGCAATCCGGCAGGAGCAACAGCGAGATCGCCTACTGGCTGAGCAGAGCCTATTCCGGTGAGATCGAGACGCTGAATTTGGAGACCGGCGATATTGTCGATTACCGTACCACGGCACAGGGCATAGAACTGGAAGTCATGGATGCAGAGGAAAAGCGTCTGGCTATGCTGTATTTCCGCTGGGATGAGGTTGCGCCTTTGCTGCGCGGGATGTATGCCCGTCAGCAGGACGGCTTTGGACAGGAACAGCCCCAATCGGCTACCGAATCCCCGACCTTCCATTCCGAGACCATGGCCGTCTATCCGGGCGATAAGAACCATCTACCTTATGATGTGGTGGTGGAACGGTTGCATATTGAGGAGCCGGAGCCGCCAGCCCCTGTAACAGAGCCGGAGAAAACCTTTGAGGAAGTGCTGGATGAACACCCGGTTTCCATTCAGGTCAACGGCCAGTGGCAGACCTTCCCCAATGCCAAAGCTGCCGAGGAAGCCTCCTATGAGGAATACAAGGCTAACCTGCGCCGCAATGCACAGAACTTCCGCATTACCGATGAGTATTTGGGTGAAGGCGGTCCAAAAGCCAAGTTCCAGGCAAATGTTAATGCCATTCGTTTGCTGAAAGAGCTGGAATCTGCCGGACAGCAGGCAAGCCCCGAACAACAGGAGATTCTTTCCCGTTATGTGGGCTGGGGCGGTCTCTCTGATGCGTTTGACCCGGAGAAACCGGTATGGGCTTTAGAGTATGCCCAGCTAAAAGAACTGCTGACCCCGGAGGAATATGCCGCCGCCAGAAGCTCTACCCTCAACGCCCATTACACCAGCCCTACGGTCATTCAGGCCATCTACGAAGCGGTGGACCGTATGGGATTTGAGACAGGAAATATTCTGGAGCCGTCTATGGGTGTGGGCAATTTCTTTGGTATGCTGCCGGAGAAAATGCGAAACAGCCATCTGTACGGCGTGGAGTTGGACCCGGTTTCCGGGCGTATCGCAAAGCAGCTCTATCCCAAGGCGGACATCACAGTAGGCGGCTTTGAGACCACTGACAGGCGGGACTTCTTTGACCTTGCCATCGGCAATGTGCCTTTTGGTCAGTATCAGGTCAATGACAAAGCCTACAACAAGCTGAATTTCAACATTCATAATTACTTTTTCGCCAAAGCACTGGATCAGGTGCGTCCCGGCGGTGTGGTAGCTTTTGTGACCTCCCGCTATACCATGGATGCCAAGGATTCCACCGTGCGCCGCTATCTTGCCCAGCGTGCCGAGCTGCTGGGAGCGATCCGTCTGCCTAATGACGCGTTCAAAAAGAATGCCGGTGCCGAGGTTGTATCGGACATCATCTTTCTCCAAAAGCGGGACCGTCCGCTGGACATTGCATCAGAGTGGACGCAGACCGGACAGACGGAGGACGGGTTTGCCATCAACCGGTATTTTATCGACCACCCGGAAATGGTGCTGGGCAGACAGGAGCCGGTAAGCACTGCACATGGTATGGACTACACCGTGAACCCCATCGAGGGACTGAAGCTTTCCGACCAGCTGCATGATGCTGTGAAGTACATTCATGGCACTTATCAGGAGGCAGAGCTGCCGGAGCTGGGCGAAGGCGAAGCCATTGACACCTCCATTCCTGCCGACCCAAATGTGAAGAACTATTCCTATGCCATTGTAGACGGGCAGGTGTACTATCGGGAAAACAGCCGCATGGTGCGCCCTGACCTCAACGCCACCGTCGAAGCCCGCGTGAAAGGTCTTGTGGGACTGCGTGATTGTGTGCAGGAACTGATCGACCTTCAGATGGATGCAGCGGTTCCAGACAGCACCATTACCCAAAAACAGGCGGAACTGAACCGACTCTATGACAGCTTTTCTGCCAAATACGGTCTCATCAACGACCGTGCGAACCGGCTGGCCTATGCAGATGATTCTTCCTATTACCTGCTCTGTGCGCTGGAAGTTATCGACGAGGACGGAAAGCTGGAGCGCAAGGCGGATATGTTCACCAAACGGACCATCAAGCCCCATCAGGCAGTGGCTACTGTGGATACGGCAAGCGAAGCACTGGCGGTGTCCATCTCGGAAAAAGCCTGCGTAGATATGAGCTATATGAGCCAGCTTACCGGAAAAACAAAAGAAGAACTGGCCGGAGAGCTGCAAGGCGTGATCTTCCGTGTACCGGGACAGTTGGAGAAAGACGGCACACCCCATTTTGTGACTGCTGATGAATACCTTTCCGGCAATGTACGCCGCAAACTGCGTCAGGCGCAGCGGGCGGCACAGCAGGACCCGGTTTATGCAGTCAATGTGGAAGCTCTTAGCGCCGCCCAGCCCAAAGACCTGGATGCGTCGGAGATCGAGGTGCGTCTGGGCGCTACCTGGATCGACAAAGAGTACATCCAGCAGTTTATGTACGAAACCTTCAACACCCCGTTTTATCTCCAGCGCAGTATCGAGGTCAACTATTCGTCCTTTACCGCTGAATGGCAGATCAAGGGGAAATCTTCCGTATCCTACAACGATGTGGCAGCCTACACCACCTACGGAACCAGCCGTGCCAATGCCTACAAGATTTTGGAGGACAGCCTGAACCTGCGGGATGTCCGTATCTACGACACCATAGAGGACGCAGACGGAAAAGAGCGCCGGGTTCTGAACGCCAAGGAGACCACCCTGGCTGCTCAAAAACAGCAGGCTATCCGGGAAGCCTTTAGGGACTGGATCTGGAGAGACCCGGAGCGCCGCCAGACTTTGGTGCGCCAGTATAACGAAGAAATGAACTCTACCCGTCCCCGCGAGTATGATGGCAGCCATATCACTTTTGGCGGCATGAACCCGGCCATTACCCTGCGGGAACACCAGAAAAGTGCCATCGCCCATGTGCTGTATGGCGGAAATACCCTGCTGGCACACGAAGTAGGCGCAGGCAAAACCTTTGAGATGGTAGCTGCTTCGATGGAAGCCAAACGCCTGGGACTGTGCCAGAAATCTCTCTTTGTGGTTCCAAACCATCTGACCGAGCAGTGGGCGTCGGAGTTTCTGCGTCTCTATCCTTCCGCCAATATCTTAGTCACCACAAAAAAGGATTTTGAGACCCATAACCGAAAGAAGTTCTGCGCTCGTATTGCGACGGGTGATTATGATGCCATTATCATGGGACACAGCCAGTTTGAGCGTATCCCCATCAGCCGGGAGCGTCAGGAACGGCTTCTCTATGAGCAGATCGACGAGATCACCGAGGGGATTGCAGAGGTACAGGCCAGCGGCGGCGAGCGTTTTACCGTCAAGCAGCTGGAGCGTACCAGAAAGTCTCTGGAAGCCAGACTGGAAAAGCTGCAAGCCGAGGGGCGAAAAGACGATGTGGTAACCTTCGAGCAGCTGGGTGTGGACCGTTTGTTTGTGGACGAGGCCCACAACTATAAAAACCTGTTTCTATACACAAAAATGCGGAATGTGGCTGGTCTTTCCACATCGGACGCGCAGAAATCCTCCGATATGTTTGCCAAGTGCCGCTATATGGATGAGATCACCGGAAATCGTGGCGTGATTTTTGCCACCGGCACACCGGTCAGCAACTCCATGACCGAGCTTTACACCATGCAGCGTTATCTTCAATATGAACGCCTGCAAGAGCTGAACATGACCCACTTCGACTGCTGGGCTTCCCGATTTGGAGAGACCGTCACAGCTTTGGAGCTGGCACCGGAAGGCACCGGCTACCGGGCAAGAACGAGATTCAGCAAGTTCTTTAACCTGCCAGAGCTGATGAACCTGTTCAAAGAAGTGGCGGACATCAAGACCGCCGACCAACTGAACCTGCCCACCCCGGAGGTGGAATACCACAACATCGTGGCGCAGCCTACCGAACATCAGCAGGAAATGGTCAAAGCTCTTTCGGAGCGTGCATCGCTGGTACACAGCGGAACTGTTGACCCGTCCCAGGATAACATGCTCAAGATTACCTCGGATGGCCGTAAGCTGGGGCTTGACCAGAGGATCGTCAACCAGATGCTGCCGGACGAACCTGGCACAAAGGTCAATCAGTGTGTGGACAACATCATGCAGATCTGGCGGGACGGCAAAGCTGACAAGCTGACCCAGCTGGTGTTCTGCGACATTTCTACACCACAGGCCAAAGCTCCTGCAAGCAAGGCGGCGAAAACGCTGGATAATCCACTGCTTCACGCACTGGAAGGCGCTGTGACTCTGCCGGAGCAGGAACCGGTCTTTACGGTATATGACGATATTCGTCAGAAACTTATTGCTCAGGGAATGCCTGCCGACCAGATCGCTTTTATCCATGAAGCCAACACCGAAGTGCGGAAAAAGGAGCTGTTCTCTAAAGTCCGTACCGGTCAGGTGCGTGTCCTTTTGGGCAGCACCGCCAAGATGGGCGCAGGCACCAATGTGCAAGACCGTCTGGTGGCACTTCATGATCTGGATTGTCCGTGGAGACCCGGAGACCTTGCCCAGAGAAAGGGGCGTATCGAGCGTCAGGGCAACCAGAACCCCCTTGTTCATGTGTACCGCTATGTGACCGAGGGAACCTTTGACGCATACCTCTGGCAGACAGTGGAGAACAAGCAGAAATTCATCAGTCAGATCATGACTTCTAAATCGCCGGTGCGTTCCTGCGATGATGTGGATGAAACAGCCCTCAGTTTTGCCGAGATCAAGGCTCTGTGTGCCGGAGATCCCCGCATCAAGGAGCGTATGGATTTGGATGTGGAGGTATCCCGCCTGAAGCTGATGAAAGCCGACCACCAGAGCAAGCAATATCGTCTGGAGGACCAGCTGCTCAAATACTTCCCGGAGGAGATTGAAAAGCACAAAGGTTTTATCAAGGGCTTTGAATCTGATCTGGAGGTTTTGGCAGCTCACCCGCACCCAGAGGACGGCTTTGCCGGTATGGAGATTCGTGGCGATCTGCTGACCGATAAGGAGAACGCCGGCGCAGCCCTTCTGGATGCCTGCAAGGAGGTCAAAACCTCCGATCCGGTGCAGATTGGCAGCTACCGGGGCTATGCCATATCCGTGGAATTTTCCGCTTGGAAACAGGAGTATACGCTCCTGCTGAAAGGACAGATGACCCACAGGGCAACTCTTGGTACAGACCCTCGCGGAAATCTTACCCGTATCGACAATGCCCTCGCCCAGATGCCACAGCGTCTGGAGGCGGCAAAGGCCCAGCTGGATAACCTCTATCAGCAGCAGGCTGCCGCAAAGGAGGAAGTCGGAAAGCCATTCCTTTATGAAGAAGAACTGCGAAGCAAAAACGCCCGTCTGGTGGAGCTGGATACTTTGCTCAACATCGACGGAAAGGGACAGGCACACGCCGAGGCTGTTGTTGCCAAAAGCACACGGCCTTCGGTGCTGGATCATCTGAAACGCCCGGTGCCGCCCCGCAGTACAGACAAGAAACCAAAACAGCATGAGGAGGTGCGATAACATGAATACCAATAATCTGAATGCGGCCCTTTATGAAAAGATGGCCACTGAGCAGGAAAAATACATGGATTGGTTGAAAAGTCAGCCCCCAGAAGAAATCCTGCACCACACCTATGAGTACACCGTCCGGGAGGACATCGTGATGGCGATGGAGGAGCTGGAACTGACCGACACCCAGGCTCAGGCACTTTTGGAATCTTCATCTCCGTTGGCGGATGTGTACCGTTATTTTGAAAAGCTGGAGACTGGCTATATGGATGTGATCCGGGACAGCATTGAAAACCGTGCCGATGATGTGTGCAAGGCGCAGGAAGAATTACGAACTGCCCCTCTCTACCCCCATTCAGCTGCCTATGCGAGAGAACATGGGGAAATGGCACAGTACAACCTCTCATATCAGGTGAACAGCGCCTGCAAAGAAGCCATTGAGCAGACCATCAGCGCCCACTATGCAGAGAACCGGCTGGATACGGAGGCGGCGGTCAAAGATGTGCTGGAAAAGTTCGGGGCGGAACGGGTACAGTTCATTCTTGCAAACACCATCCAGCACAAGAACCATGGCGGGCGTATCTCTCAGGACAATAAAGCCTGGGCAAAAACCATTCCCATGCCGGAGGACAGCGGCGCTTCCCGCCACTGCGCCTATCTGGTTGTGGATGGGGTCAATCCCGGTCTGACCGATCTGTTTACCAGGCAGGCCAGAAAAACCATGCAGGAACAGCAAAAAAGTTCTGTCCTGCAAAAGCTCAAACAGGAACCGCCTGCCCATAAGTCTGCCGCCCCGAAGAAACAGGAGCCGGAGCGATGAGCAGCCCCAAGCGCAAGCGGGATGTGCCGGTTCTGTTTTGGGTATCTGCTGATGAAATGGAGTTGATTCAGCAGAAAATGGCACAGTTTGGGACAAAAAACCTGAGCGCCTATCTGCGGAAAATGGCTGTGGACGGCTATGTGGTGCAGCTGGATTTGCCGGAACTGAAAGAACTGGTATCCCTGCTGCGCCGGAGCAGCAACAACTTAAACCAGCTGACCCGCAAGGTGCATGAGACCGGGCGGATTTATGATGTCGATTTGGAGGATATATCCCAGCGGCAGGAACAGTTATGGGACGGAGTTAAAGAGATACTGACACAACTCTCCAAACTTTCGTAACCGGGACAAATACCCCATCTGCGGAGGGAGGAACGGCGCTTCTTCGCCGCGCCTTCCTCCGCTTTTTCTTTTTGCCCGTATCCTTGCCTTTTGGCTGTGAGACAGGGATAATGGAATCAGGAACAGGAACTGTGATTTTGGGAGGAGGCATAACAATGAGGGCATTGGTATTTTTGCTGAAACTGCTGTTGAAGATCGTGATGGTTCCGGTGATTCTGGCGCTGACCCTGTTCGTTTGGATTTGTGTGGGGATCGTCTATGTCTCCGGTCTGGTGCTGGGGCTTATCAGCATGGTGATCGCCCTGCTGGGTGTGGCGGTTCTGCTGACCTGTTCCCTGCAAAACGGCATTATCCTGCTGGTGATGGCATTCCTTATTAGTCCCTATGGTCTGCCGATGGCTGCCATCTGGCTGCTGGGCAAGGTGCAGGACTTGAAGTTTGCCATTCAGGATTTGGTTTATGGATAAAATGCGCGGTCACAAAAATGCGAGACAGTGTCTGTTAAATTGCTATATTTACTTCTGTGCTACATCCGTGTATAATAGTAGCACGAAAGGAAGTGATGGATGTGACCAAATCAGAACGGTTTGAGCAATTAGACAGACTTCTGACCGAGCATGATGGGATGCTGCAAACCGCACAGGTAATCGCCAGCGGAATTGTAAAACCCATTTTTTATGAATATGTCAAAGAGAAAAATCTTCAGCAGGTTGCTCACGGAATTTATGTCTCCGAGGACACCTGGATTGATGCGATGTTTCTGTTACATCTGCGATGTGGTCAGGCAGTATTTTCCCATGAATCAGCGCTGTTTTTTCATGACTTGACAGACCGGGAACCATCTCCATACGCTATCACGGTGCGCAGAGGGTACAGCACCACTCGCTTAAAGGCAGAGGGCCTTTCTGTTTACACCATCAAACCAGAACTATATGAGGTAGGGCTGACAACTGGCCAAACTCCTTTTGGGCATACGGTTCCTGTCTATGATATGGAGCGCACCATCTGCGATCTGCTCCGCAGCCGAAGCAGCATGGAAATACAGACTTTTCAAGGTGCGCTGAAGATGTATGCCAGAAGAAAGGACAAGGATCTGCGGACTTTGATGCGGTATGCCGGTATGTTCCGGGTTGAAAAAATTTTACGGCAGTATTTGGAGGTGCTTTTATGATAAAGACAGCAAGGCAGCTAAAAGATTTGATTCGCAATCTTTCCAGAGAAAAATCTGCGGATGCACAGCTTTTAATGCGAAACTATATGATGGAGCGTTTTCTGGAGCGTATTTCCCTTTCTGAATATCGTGATAAATTTATTCTGAAAGGCGGGATGCTGGTAGCGGCAATGGTTGGACTGGATGCCCGTTCCACGATGGACTTGGACGCTACTGTAAAAGGAGCCAATGTTAATGTAGAGGAGATCGAGAACCTGATTTCTGCTATTGTGAGTGTGCCGATTGATGATGGCGTCAAATTTCAGCTGAAAAGCATTTCAGAGATTATGGATGAAGCGGAGTATCCTGGGATTCGGGTCAGCATGACTACAACCTTTGACGGTGTGGTGACACCTTTGAAGATTGACATTTCCACAGGGGATGCCATTACCCCCAGGGAGGTACGCTACTCTTTCAAGCTGATGCTGGAAGATCGCTCCATTGACATTTGGGCATACAATCTGGAAACCGTTCTGGCTGAAAAGCTGGAAACAATCATCACCAGAACCACCACCAACACCCGCATGAGAGATTTCTATGACATTTATATTCTGGATCAGCTCCACGGGAACACATTGAACCAGCAGACGCTCTATGATGCACTGTTGGCAACTGCCAAAAAACGCGGAACCGAACGGCATCTTGCAGAAGCTGTGGATGTTTTGAATGAAGTGGAAAGCAGTCCTGTGATGCAGAAACTTTGGGAATCTTACCGCAGGAAGTTTTCCTATGCGGCAGATCTGGAGTGGAACATCATCATGAGGGCGGTTCGCAGTTTATATGCGCTCAGTGAAAAGGAATCGAGCCTATGAAGAAGCATGGACATTATTGTAAAGTCTGCGGAGAATATAAGGCTAACGAAAATTTTTCCGGCAAAGGTCATGCGGCGCACATCTGTAAATCCTGTGCTTCTTTATCGCCGGAGAAACAAGCGGAGCAAATGACGGTAAACCGCTTACTGAATCTCCCTTGGCGGTTATCAAAGGAGCAGATTTCCTGGCTGAAAAACCGAATGAAAGATAAGCGCCCTGAAGTTCGTGCACTGGCAAAAGAACAATACGAGATGAGGTTTCCTCCGAAGCGGTTAGAGGACATCGAGGACGATTTTATAGAATAGCAAAAGCGGTCTGCACCACGCAGGCCGTTTCTTTTTTAGAAAGGAGGCCCTTCTATGGCAACCACACGCATCATGCCCCTGCATATCGGGAAGGGGCGCACTGAGAGCCGAGCAATCAGCGATATTATTGATTATGTGGCAAATCCGCAAAAGACTGACAACGGAAAACTAATTACCGGCTATGGCTGTGACAGCCGGACCGCCGATGCAGAGTTTCTGCTGGCGAAGCGGCAGTATATCGCCGCCACCGGGCGGGTGCGCGGGGCGGACGATGTGATCGCTTACCATGTGCGCCAGTCATTCAAACCCGGTGAAATCACGCCGGAAGAAGCCAACCGTCTGGGTGTAGAATTTGCCAAGCGGTTTACCAAGGGCAATCATGCCTTTGTGGTCTGCACCCACATAGACAAGTCGCACATTCATAATCACATTATCTGGTCATCGGTCAGCTTAGAATATGACCGGAAATTCCGAAACTTTTGGGGCAGCACCAAGGCGGTTCGCCGGTTAAGTGATACCATCTGCATTGAAAACGGACTGTCCATTGTAGAGAATCCCAAGCCCCACGGAAAAAGCTACAACAAATGGTTGGGCGATCAGGCCAAGCCCTCCCATCGGGAGCAGCTGCGGGTGATGATTGACCATGCGCTGGAGCAGAAACCGGCGGACTTTGATGCGCTGTTGAAACTGCTTACAGAAATGGGCTGCGAAGTATCTCGGCGCGGGAAAGCAATCCGGCTCAAAGCTCCCGGCTGGAAGAATGTAGCCCGCATGGATGATAAGCTGGGGGCCGGGTACAGTGAAGCAGAAATCCGTGCGGTGCTGGCCGGTGAAAAACAGCATACGCCCCGTAAAAATTCCGCCGTGCAGCCGGAGCCGCCCAAGGTCAATCTGCTGGTGGACATTCAGGCAAAATTGCAGGCTGGAAAAGGTGCTGGCTATGCTCGATGGGCTAAAGTTTTTAATCTGAAACAAATGGCGCAGACCATGAATTACCTGTCAGAGAACAATTTGCTAGAGTATGCGGTTTTGGAAGAAAAGGCTACGGCTGCCACGGCACATCACAATGAACTTTCGGCGCAGATCAAAGCGGCTGAAAAGCGCATGGCAGAGATCGCTGTTTTGCGTACTCACATCGTAAATTATGCCAAGACTCGTGAGGTCTATGTGGCATACCGCAAGGCGGGTTACTCTAAGAAATTCCGGGAAGAACATGAGGAAGAAATTCTGCTCCACCAGGCTGCTAAGAATGCCTTTGATGAGATGGGCGTCAAGAAGCTTCCAAAGGTCAAAGAGTTGCAGACGGAGTACGCGAAATTGCTGGAAGAAAAGAAAAAGACCTATGCCGAGTACCGGCGTTCCCGTGAGGAAATGCGGGAGCTTTTAACGGCAAAGGCAAATGTAGATCGAGTGCTGAAAATGGAGGTAGAGCAGGATGTTGAAAAAGAAAAAGACCACGGCCAGCGGTAAGCTGGTCCTGGTCAAAAGCGTTCGCAGAACGCGCAGCCACAGAATGAAATTCTGTGTTCAAAGGGGCTTGGGGGCGCTGCCCTCAACAAGCAAGCGGAGAGGAAAATCACGGAGGGATTTTCTTCCCTGCGGGCCTGTGTGTATTAACACAGGCATTGCTTGCCAGTTTTGTTTGAGGTGCTACCCATACGGGAAGTGTCTACCCTAAAAGTGCGTTCTTGTTAAGCCCGCCGTGAAATGCTACCCTTAACATGAATACACTGAAAGGATAACCACCATGAAAGATATAGAAATCGGGCCTATTCGTCCACCTTCTGAAAGTAACAGCCTGCTAATCCGGGTCACAAGGGGATGCCATTGGAACAAGTGCTATTTCTGCGGGCTTTATAAATCCATGCGCTTCTCCATGCGCCCCATCGATGAAACCATCGAAGATATTAGGCGGCAGGCCCAGCTTAACCGGGGGAAAAAGATTACTTCCTGCTTCTTGCAGGACGGGGATGCCCTGGTGCTGAAAACAGATTATCTGCTCCGTATCTTGGAAGCGATCAATCAGAGCTTTCCTGATATGCAGTACATCACTTCTTATGCCCGCGCTGATAGTATCACCCGGAAAAGTCCGGCAGAGCTAAAGGCGCTCCGGCAAGCGGGCCTAAACCATCTTTACAGCGGAATGGAAACCGGCTCGGATCAGATACTGAAACTTATCAACAAAGGTTTTGACGCGGATATTGTTGTCCGAAGCGGCTGCATGGCAAAAGAAGCGGACATGATCTTGTCGGAGTTCATATTGCTGGGGATCGGCGGCAAGGAGCTGTCTGAAGAAAATGCTGCTCAAACAGCAAAGGCGCTGAATATCATCCAGCCAGATTTTATCCGTGTCCATGCCACGGGTATTAAGCCGGAGTCCAAGCTGGGCGAGTTTGTCAGGAATGGCTCTTTTGCTCTGCAATCGGAGGAAGAAATCGTTGTAGAGCAAAAGCTATTCTTACAACAGCTACATGAGATGGACAGTTACTATGTGAATGAACACATCGTCAATCTGCTTCTGGAGATCAGAGGAAATCTGCGGACGGAGAAACAGGAAATGCTTTCTACGATTGACCGCTTTCTGACCCTGCCACCGGATGAAAGGCTTTTGTTTGCTGTCGGCAGGCGGCTCAATATCTTCTTCCGCTTGGACGATCTGAAAAAGCCGAAGCTGCATCAAAAGGCCGGGGAAAGCCTGCAACAGATTTTAAGTAAGAATCCCCATGTGGACTTTGCCGCGCTGTGCAATTACGTCCGGCAGTCACAAATTTAGAGCAGAAAATATACGCTGGGCATAGCCGCTTTTCGTCAGCTATGCCCAGCATTTTATTTGCGGCTTTGACAGCATGGCGGCTGCACATCCAGGCCGTCCAGATAGCTGTTTCCCCATTGGCACATCGCGTCCAGAATGGGGACGATGCTCTGTCCAAATGGGGTAAGAGAATATATCGTCTTAGGCGGCTTTTCTGGAATTACTTCACGATGAATCATGCCGTTGTTTTCCAGATCGTGAAGCTGCTGCGAAAGCATCTTCGGCGTGGCGTTTGGAATCAGCCGCTGTAACTCCATATAGTGTAATGGATGGTCAATCAGATGCCAGAGGATCAACGGCTTATACTTGCCGCCGATCAAAGAAAGGGTTGCCTCCACGGGGCAGTTAAACTGATTGGTTTGACATTTCATAGAATGGTTCTCCTTTCCCGCAAGGTGCTATCTTTTTGGGAAGTATCTTCCGAAAAAGTGCATTCTTGCGGTTTTGTGTTCAAGTGCTACAATTAGGTCAATGGTTGATTTGATATGCTCAAAAAAAAAATACTGAAAGGACTATATATTATGGATTTTATCACGATTGCAAAGCAGCGTATGTCGGTACGCGATTACAAGGAAACGAAGGTAGAGCCTGAGAAGCTGGAGCAGATTCTGGAGGCTGCTCATGTGGCCCCGACCGCTGCCAACCTTCAGCCGATTCGCCTGATTGCCGTTCAGAGCGAGGAAGGTCTTGCAAAGATCAGTAAAGCGGCCAATATCTACGGTGCGCCCCTGGCTATTATTGTTTGCGCCGATCACGATAAGGCGTGGGTACGGCCTTTCGATCAGAAGCAGACCGGTGACATTGACGCCTCCATCCTGACCGACCACATGATGCTCCAGGCCACAGAGCTGGGCCTTGGAACGGTGTGGGTATGCTACTTCAAGCCCGATGTTCTGCACAAGGAATTTGACCTCCCGGCCAACCTGGAGCCGGTCAACATTCTGGTTGTCGGCTATTCCGATGAAGGAACCGGCGACCCCAATCGCTTCAATAAGCAGCGCATCCCGATGAGCCAGTTGGTTTCCTACGAAACGCTGTAATGGAATACCCGCGCAGCCCCTGCAAAACAGCACAGGGGCTGCGTTTTTATCTTTCTGAAATATGAGCGTAGGTTTCTTCAAGAATCCACCGGATATGTTCGTCCTGCAAGGAATAAATCACGTTTTTCCCGGCCTTGCGTGATTGCACTAACCGGACAATCCGAAGCGCACGAAGCTGGTGGGATATGGCCGATTCTGTGACCTCCATCTTTTGTGCCAGTTCGCTGACGCAGGAATCTTTCTGCATCAGATACCAAAGTATCCGCATCCGTGTGTAATCGCCCATCGCTTTGTGAAGCTCGGTTAATTGTTCCAATTCGCCGGGGCTTGGAACGGAAAAAGTTGTTTTCTCTGTTTCGTTCATGTATTTTTCTCCAATCTATAATGAAGCTGTTTGACAGACAAGAATTATGTCAGTATCATAGTCACAGGAAGGAGCTGATTTTTATGCCGCATTACAATCTGCCCCACAACCACGGACAGAATATTGAAAAAGTCTTAAATAAGATGCCCTCTGCGGAAGGGTTTAAGGATATATCATTTTTATTTCAGCAGCTTGGCGATCCGACCCGGCTGCGGATTCTATGGCTGCTGTGCCATTGTGAAGAATGTGTATGTAATCTCGCGGCGGCTGTGGATATGAGCGCCCCTGCTGTGTCACATCATCTGCGGATATTAAAAAAGAGCGGAATCATTTCAAGCCGCAGGGACGGAAAAGAAGTTTATTATTCGCTGTCGGACACGCCGCAGGCAAAGCTCCTGCATCATGCCATAGATGCGTTGTTTGAAATATCATGCCCGACTGAACAATAAGGAAATGCGCCGCAGCGTGTGAAAGTTGCGGCGCATTTCTATTGCGCTTAACCCTGATTTGTGCTGCCCGCAGGCATATCCGGCAGCTTGACCCGCATGGCGCGGATGGCATTGAGAATCGCAATAATGGAAACGCCTACATCCGCGAACACCGCCGCCCACATATTCGCATAGCCCAGCGCACCTAAAATCAGAACCAGGAATTTAACGCCCAGAGCAAACACAATGTTCTGATTTGCGATGCGAATCGTCTTACGGGCGATCTTCATAACAGCGGCAATTTTGGACGGTTCATCCGTCATAAGAACAACGTCAGCAGCTTCAATGGCAGCATCGGAACCCAATCCGCCCATAGCAATACCGACATCGGCCCGCGCCAGTACGGGAGCGTCATTGATACCGTCCCCAACAAAGGCCAGCATACCTTTTTCGCTTTTCTGCTTCAGCAGGCTTTCCACACGATCAACCTTATCAGCCGGGAGTAGTTCGGTATAAACCTGATCCAGATGAAGCTGTCCAGCGACTTTCTTTCCAACGGCGTCTGCGTCGCCGGTCAGCATGACCGTTTTGCGGATACCGGCAGATTTCAGCAGCTTGATTGCGGCTGGAGCATCGGCCTTGATCTCGTCCTCAATGACGATACATCCAGCGTATTTCCCGTCACAGGCCAGATAGACCACGGTGCCGACAGCGGAGGACGGCGTGTACTTAATATGCTCCTTCTCCATCAGCTTGGTGTTTCCTGCCAGAATCGTTTTCCCATCAATCACGGCCTGTACGCCGTGACCGGCAATTTCCTGAACATCGGAAACCCGGCTGTTGTCGATTTTCTCTCCATAGGCGTTCTTAATCGAAAGAGAAATCGGGTGGTTGGAGTAGTCCTCAGCGTATGCGGCCAGCTCCAAAAGCTGCGCTTCCTCCATGCCGACAGGGTGGATCTCGCTGACCGCAAAGGAGCCTTTTGTCAGTGTGCCGGTCTTATCAAAGACCACGACCTCGGTATTTGCCAGGGCCTCCAGATAGTTGCTGCCCTTTACCAGAACACCGATCTTGGATGCGCCGCCGATGCCTCCGAAGAAACTAAGCGGAATGGAAATGACCAGCGCACAGGGGCAGGAAATCACCAGGAAGGTCAAGGCCCGGTAAATCCAAGTGCTGAATGGCTGCTGGGTAATCAGCGGCGGCAGGATCGCCAGCGCCAGAGCAGCGAATACCACTACCGGGGTATAATACCTGGCAAAGCGCGTGATGAAATTCTCAATACGGCCCTTCTTATCGCTTGCGTTTTCTACAAGGTCAAGGATTTTGGCTACGGTGGATTCCCCAAATTCCTTTGTGGTCTGGATGTTCAGGATACCGGTCTGGTTGATACAACCGCTGATGACCTCCATTCCCGGCTCCACCTCGCGGGGCATGGATTCTCCGGTCAGGGCCGAAGTGTCCAAGGTGGAAAAGCCTTTGAGAATCGTACCGTCCAGCGGGATGCGCTCTCCCGGTTTCACAACAATGGTTTCTCCGATCTGAACCTCATCCGGGTCAACCTGAACCAGCTTTCCATCCCTTTCGATGTTGGCATAGTCCGGGCGAATGTCCATCAGGCTTGCGATAGATTTTCTGGACTTGGACACCGCATAGGACTGGAACCATTCGCCCACCTGATAAAACAGCATAACGGCAACGCCCTCGGAATGTTCGCCCAAAATGAGTGCGCCGATGGTGGCAATCGTCATCAGGAAATTTTCGTCAAACACCTGTCCATGCAGAATGTTCGTGATTGCCTTCCAGACAATATCCCAACCGACAACCACATAGCAGACGAGAAAGACCGCCATCTCCGCCAATTCAGGGAGGTGGAGCAAGCTGCCTGCAAGAAACAGCACCGCCGCCACGATAATGCGTGTGAGCAAGTGCCTTTGTTTTCGTGTCATAGTGTATTCTCCTTTCGTTGCAGCATAAAGCGTGTCACGCTTTTTCTGTCTATTGATGAAAAACACCGGCTACCGTGTGGCAGCCGGTGTCCAGCTTTTCATTACGCCTTAACAGTCACATCCGGCTCGATCTGCTTAATCAGCGCCTTTGCTTCGGCCAGAACAGCGTCAAACTGATCGTCCGGCGCTTCCAGAACCATCTTCTGACCCAGGAAGTTGACGGATACGCTGGTCACACCGTCGATCTTCTTCACGGCGTTCTGGATTTTGTCAGCACAATGGCCGCAGTCCAGGTCAAGCAGTTTAATGGTCTTTTTCATGGAGAAAGCCCCCTTTCATTTTGGTATTTGGTTGGTTTGATATGGATGAACAATTAAAAGGTTGTTTAATCGTTCATGCTGCCAGTATATTCACGAAGCCCCTCAAAGTCAATGGATTTGGGAGCGATTCTGCCCTTTGGATTGGAAAACATGCTGATTGGATTTCCAGCAAAAACCTCATTTCTCTTTGGATAAAAAAAGCTCCACTTTGGAGCGGACAAAGGAGAAGCAGGATAAGTATAATGAAAAACGGTCAAAGACCTTGTGCGTAAACTTTATGTTCGGGGCTTTAGCATCTTTCCCCCAAGGTGCCAAACGCCCCTTTTCATAACGGTATTTAGTTCCCTACGGGGGAGGGGTACTCGCACAAATCTTCATAAGAAAGAAGGGATAATTTTGCAAAAGGAGCAATTTGACATTACGGGTATGACTTGCTCGGCCTGCTCTACCAGAGTGGAAAAGAGCGTGGCAAAGCTACCTGGCATCAAAGAAGTATCCGTCAACCTGTTAAAAAACAGCATGGTTGCTTCTTATGATGAATCCGTTTTGGATACGGCGGGAATCGTCCAGGCCGTTGAAAAGGCCGGTTATGGCGCGATTCCCAAAGCCTCCGCACAAAACAAGAGCCGAACGACCACACCGGCAGCAAAACCGGAGGTCAGTACGGCACAGGCAGAATACAAGCAGATGAAACAGCGGCTGCTGCTTTCTGCACTTTTTACGATCCCGCTGTTTTATATTTCTATGGGTCACATGATGGGGTGGCCGCTCCCCAGCTCCTTGCTGGGGATGGAAAATGCAATCAGCTTTGCATTTACCCAATTCCTGCTGCTGATCCCGGTGGTGTTTATCAACTTCAAATATTACCGGATGGGATTCAAGACCCTGTTCCACGGCTCGCCTAACATGGATTCGCTGATTGCGATAGGCTCCAGCGCCGCAATCGTTTATGGCATTTACGCCGTTTACAAAATCGGCATCGGATTCGGTCATGGGGATATGGCTACGGTTCACAGCTTTATGATGGATTTGTATTTTGAATCCGCAGGCATGATCCTGACCCTTATCACCTTGGGCAAAACCCTGGAGGCCCGCGCAAAGGGTAAGACTTCGGACGCAATCACAAAGCTGATGAATCTGGCTCCCAAAACGGCTACCGTGGAGCGGGACGGAAAAGAGCTTCAGGTGCCGGTGGAAGAAGTGCAGTTGGGCGAAACCCTGATTGTCAAGGCCGGTGAATCTGTGCCGGTAGATGGTATTGTCATAGAGGGCTTTTCCTCCGTTGATGAATCTGCCCTGACCGGCGAGAGCATCCCCGTGGAGAAGCATATCGGGGACAAAGTGATCGGTGCGACCACAAGTAAGTCCGGCTATTTCAAGATGCAGGCCACCAAGGTGGGCGATGATACCACGCTGGCACAGATTGTCCGGCTGGTGGATGAAGCGACCAGCTCCAAGGCCCCTATTGCGAAACTGGCTGATAAGGTCAGCGGCGTGTTTGTGCCGGTAGTTATCAGCATCGCGCTGATCGCGGTTGTTGTCTGGCTGCTGTTGGGATATGGCTTTGAATTTGCCCTGTCTATCGGCATTTCCGTTCTGGTCATTTCCTGCCCCTGTGCGCTGGGCCTTGCAACGCCTACGGCCATTATGGTCGGAACCGGAAAGGGCGCAAGCAACGGTATCCTGATTAAATCGGCGGAGGCCCTGGAAACGGCCCATAGCATTGATACGGTTGTGCTGGATAAGACCGGCACAATTACTCAGGGTACGCCCGTAGTGACAAATATGCTCTGCAAAGAGGGCGTTCCACAAAAGGAGCTGCTGCAAATCGCCGCTTCGCTAGAAAAAATGTCCGAGCATCCGCTGGCGGACGCGATTGTGGCGGAGGCCGAAAAAGCAGACCTTTCCTTCCTTCCGGTGGACGGTTTCAAGCAGATTCCCGGTCAGGGCCTTGTGGGGCAGATTGGAAACGAAACGTGCCTTGCCGGAAACCGCCGACTGATGGCAGCAAATGGCATCAATGGCGACGCACTCCTTCAGTTGGGTGAGAAAATGGCCGTTGACGGGAAAACACCTCTGTTCTTTGCCCGTGGTGGTCAGTTTATTGGTGTTATTGCCGTGGCGGATGTAGTCAAGCCCACCAGCAAGCAGGCCATAGCGGAATTGACCGGCATGGGCATTGAGGTGGTCATGCTGACCGGCGACAATGCAAAGACCGCAGAAGCGATTCGGCGTCAGGTCGGCGTGGATCGTGTTGTGGCAGAGGTATTCCCCCAGGATAAGGAGAAGGAGATCCGCCGTTTGCAGAGCGCCGGGAAGAAAGTGGCGATGGTCGGTGACGGTATCAACGATGCTCCGGCCCTTGCCAGAGCGGACGTTGGTATCGCTATCGGAGCCGGAACGGATGTGGCGATTGAGTCAGCGGATATTGTTTTGATGAAAAGCGATCTGCTGGATGTGTCTACGGCAATCCAGCTTAGTAAGGCGGTTATCCGCAACATCAAGCAAAATCTGTTTTGGGCGTTTATCTACAACATCATCGGTATCCCGGTGGCGGCAGGCGTGTTCTATCTGCCCTTTGCGTTGAAGCTGAACCCCATGATCGGCGCTTTTGCTATGAGCTTTAGTTCGGTATTCGTGGTATCCAATGCCCTGCGTCTGCGGTGGTTCAAGGCGAAGCATCAGGCCAATACAGAACTGGATTCAGACCCTATGTACGAACAGACAACAGTAAAAGAAGAACGAAAAGGAGCAATTCACATGGAAAAAGTATTGAACATCGAAGGTATGGTTTGCGGAATGTGTGTGAAACACGTTGATAAGGCGCTGCGGGACATCCAGGGCATCAAGGATGTGGCCGTTCACCTGGAGAGCAAGTCGGCCCAGGTGCAGCTTGACCAGGATGTGCCGGATGCTGTGTTGAAAGCTGCTATCGAGGACGCTGGCTATCAGCTCGTCAGTATCCAGTAACGGGCCGTTTATGAAGGCCAAGAAAGGCGATATTGTTCACAAGTTAAAAATCGCCAGAGGACAAATTGACGGTATCCTGCAAATGGTTGAGGAAAATCGCTATTGCGTGGATATTTCCAATCAGCTTCTTGCTACACAGGCGTTATTAAAAAGCGCCAATCAGCAGATTTTGCAAGCCCATATACGAAGCTGCGTCCGGGAGGCCCTGCAAACGGACGCCGTAAATCCAAAACTTGAGGAAGCCCTGAAACTACTGGAAAAAATGATACAGTAACAACGGGAGCGGAAAGGGCCTTATGTCCTTTCCGCTCCTAAATTCGTTTCAGATTGGATTGTAAATCCTGCGGTTGGGAGCGTACAAAGAAGCCCGGATTTTATATACTTTAAGTGGTTAGTTAGATATGGCTAATCCAGCAAGGCACGTCACTGGCGCGCTTTGCTGGATACCTCGAAATTAAAATAGACCAGGAGGAATAGAGTGATGAAACAGGCACTTGACACAAGAACAAAGCTCTTAACAAAAAGCCCCTGGCCGCTGATGATTGAACTTAGCATCCCTGCGGTTCTTGGCATGGTGGTCGTTGGGCTTTATAACATGATGGATTCCATCTTTGTCGGCCAGATGGTCGGTGACGTGCAGATGGGAGCCATATCGGTATCCTATCCCTTGACGCTTATCAATGCCGGTTCAGCGGCCATGCTGGGCGTGGGTTCTGCATCGGTACTGTCCCGCGCTATCGGCAAGAAGGATGAAAACACAATTAAGAAGATCATGGGCAACCTGGTTGCTATGGTTCTTCTGCTGTCCGTTATCTATACAGTGGTAGGCATGGTGTTCACCCGCCAGCTTTTGTCCCTGACCGGAGCCAGCGACAACATTTTGAATTATGCGGAAAAATATCTACGGATTATCTTTGCCGGTTCCTTGTTTGTAAACTTTTTTCAAAGTGCAAACATGGTCATTCGCGGAGAAGGCCAGCTTAAAAAGGCAATGACGATTATTGCCAGCGGCGCTATTTTGAATATCATTCTTGACCCTATTTTTATCAGTATCCTGAATCCCTACGGTATGGGCATTGAGGCGGCTGCTTATGCAACGATTTTCTCCCAGTTTGTCCAGGCTGCAATTACGCTGTGGTATTTCAAGAAAAAAAGTCCTCATGTGAAGATTGGGCGCATCCGCATTGACGGAGAACTGCTTCCCCAGGTTCTTTCTGTCGGGGTATCTGCTCTGTTGATGCAGATTCTGACCTTGGTACAGCAGACAGTGATCTATCGTGTGGCATCGAACTATGGCGGGGAAACTTCACAGCTTCTTTTAGGTGCGGCGCTCCGCTTCTGGAATTTCTCTTTCGTTCCTCTGTGGGGGATCAGTCAGGGATTCCAGCCTGCCGCCGGTACAAACTATGGTGCAAAGGACTATGACCGGGTAAAGACGCTGACCAGGGTTTTTATTACTGCTGCAACGCTGCTGTCGCTGGTGTTCTATATTCCTGCCGAGCTGTTTCCAGAGAAGATTTTATCCATGTTCCTGACAACGCCGGGTATCGCGGCATCGGGTGCAACCAACTTCCGTATCATGTTCAGCACTTATGTCCTGCAAGGCAGCTTTATGATTGCCGTAACCCTGTTCCAGTCTTTGGGCAAGGCGAAAAAGGCAACTTGGCTGGTGCTGTTCCGCCAGATTATTCTGTTTATTCCTCTCTGCGTGGTTCTTCCGATGATCGGCGGCATGGGTATTCGTGGCGTATGGCTGGCGATTGCTCTGACAGATGCAATTCTGGTGGTTATTACCGTTTCTATGATGCTTTATGAGTTTGGCAAGCTGCCGGAGACTTCTTCCGTAAATCGGTGAGGAGGGAGCGTTCATGTATCTTTGCGATGGAAAAATAGGAAATGAATATAAAGTTGAGGATATTGATCTGCCTGTCAATATAGAAAAGCGTTTGGAGGCCCTTGGGATGACCCGTGGAACCTCTATCGCTGTTCTGAACAGCAAAAGTCGGGGTGTCCTGATTGTGAAAGTCAGGGGAACACGCTTTGCACTTGGGCGCAATATCACAAAGAATATTTTAGTGGGGTAAATTCCGATGAGAGAAAATTTGACTATCGGCTTCATCGGAAATCCGAACTGCGGAAAGACAACACTTTTCAATGCTTACACCGGTGCAAATCTGAAAGTGGCAAACTGGCCAGGTGTAACCGTTGAGAAAGTAGAGGGTGCCATTAAAGACCATGATCTGAATATTCGACTGGTCGATCTTCCTGGCACTTACAGCCTGACCTCCTACACAATGGAAGAACAGGTATCCAGACAGTTTATACTAAGCGATGAAGTCGATGTGATTATTGATGTTGCGGACGCTTCCGCTCTGGAGCGAAACCTATACTTAACTTTGCAGCTTTTGGAGCTGGGCAAGCCGGTTGTGCTGGCGCTGAACATGATGGACATTGTGGAAAAGCGCGGCATGGAGATTGACACACACAGACTGCCGGAAATGCTGGGCATCCCGGTCATTCCAGTTTCAGCCAGAAAACGGACAGGACTGGATGTGCTGCTTCATGCAGCCGCGCACCATAAAGACTGTAAAGATCCGGAGTGTCTGATTCATCATCATAAATATACTCCAAAACACCGGCACGACCACCATTCAGAATACGCAATGGTTTACAGTGATGCTATTGAGGACAAGATTGATCTTATCATGGCAGAGCTGAAGCGGAAATATCCGAACCTGTCCAATTACCGCTGGCACGCCATTAAGCTGCTGGAGCAGGATAAGGAAATCTCTGCACGTTATCCGGTCAATATGCCGGATGTGATCGACCGGAACTATGAATCCGACATTATCAATGAGAAGTATGATTTTATCGAGGAAATCATCAGGGAGGTTCTGGTCAATAAGGACCGTCAAGATGCTTTGACGGAAAAGGTAGACCGTGTATTGACGCATAAGTTTTGGAGCATCCCGATTTTCCTCGTTGTCATGGCGGCGGTGTTCTTCCTGACCTTTACCATTGGCGATTGGCTGAAAGGATTCCTGGAATTAGGAATTGAGAGCCTGTCGGCATTGATAAGCGATGGACTGATTGCTGTCGGGGTCAATGAAGTGCTGCGCTCCCTGCTGGTAGACGGCATCATCGCCGGTGTGGGCGGTATCCTGACTTTCCTGCCGAACATTTTCATTCTGTTTCTGGCATTGGCTTTTCTGGAGGACAGCGGATACATGGCCCGTGTTGCGTATGTCATGGAAGGGATTATGAGCAAGCTGGGACTTTCCGGACGGGCATTTATCCCCATGATTTTGGGATTTGGCTGCACTGTTCCGGCAATCATGGCTTCACGGTCTTTGGAAAACCGGCGTGACCGTTTTAAGGTCATGTTGATTACGCCCTTTATGAGTTGCAGCGCCCGTCTACCAATCTACATCTTGTTTGCCGAGATGTTCTTTCAGGAACGCGCCATGCTCGTGGCCTATTCCATGTACCTGATCGGCCTGGTGGTCGCTATCCTGGTAGCGGCGATCATCCATTTGATTGACCGGAGAAAATCGGAAAATTATCTGCTGATTGAGCTGCCGGAATATAAGGCCCCCAGCGCCAGAACTGTGGCAATCTATGTATGGGAAAAGGTAAAGGACTACCTTACCAAGGCAGGTACTACTATCTTTGTAGCATCTATCCTCATGTGGGTGATCCTGAACTTTGGGCCGCATGGCTATACTACGGAAATGGCAGACAGCTTCGGGGCTATCCTGGGCCATTGGCTTGTACCGATCTTTGCACCGATTGGACTGGGATTCTGGCAGATAGCGGTTGCTCTGATAGCTGGCATCTCTGCAAAAGAGGTTGTGGTGTCCAGTTGTGCCGTTCTGTTTGGGATTCCCAATATCAACTCCGGCGCGGGAATGGATACATTGGTCGGCATCCTGGGTGCAGCCGGTTTTGGACAGCTCAATGCGTTTTGCCTGATGATTTTCTGCCTGCTTTACGTTCCCTGTGCAGCGGCCCTGGCTACAATTCGCAAGGAATCCGGCAGTACAAGGTGGATGCTGTTCTCGGCCCTGTTCCAGTTGGTTGTGGCCTGGGCTGTTACTTTTGTGGTTTATCGTGTTGGACTTTTGCTGTGAGGTATGAATATGACGTTTGGAAAAGTGCTTCGTTCAGCGGCCATTTTATCAGTGGTCGCATTTGGACTTTGGATTTTGAAAAGAGGATCGGAGACCCAAAGCTAATAAGTTGTGAGTTTCCAGTCAGAAAGGAGTTTTAGATGCTTGTTACTGGTATAATCCTTATCGGGATTGTTTTCTATGCAATATGGGCTGTGCGAAAAATCCATAAGAACCGCAAAAATGGTTCTTGTTGTAGCGGCAGTTGTTCCGGTTGTGTAGGAAAGGAATATTGCAGCAAATAAAATCCCACATATAGCCGATGTTTTCCGTTTTGGAGGGCATCGGCTTTTTCGTATATTTGCACATTCGGCAGGGCTGCACTATAATAGAATTTGCTTTCTGATTGGATTGCACATCCTGCCGATTGGAGCGGTATAAAATGAGAAAAAACTATATAATAAAAGACGCCAGGAGAATCCTGGCAGAACAAATACGAGATAACGGAATGAATACTATGAACAAAAACCCTATCACCAATGCTACGGGGTTATCTGCGATTATTCCAAAAGATAATGACGGATATTGCACCGTCTATAAAATGGACTGTGAGGATGGCCTGGGGCTTATGACAGTCTATCAGGTTTATCCCGGTATCCAGCTTATTTACAATGATTTTGAAGCAACGAGTTGTTATTGGGACGGAACCATTGATAAGAATGTGCTGGAGATCAATCATTGCCGGGAAGGGCGTGAAGGGAGCGTATTGCAAAGCGGTTCCTGCCTGTACCTCGGAGAAGGGGATCTTTCCATTCATACAATGGATAACTGTGCTTCTGAAATGGCCTTTCCTTTGAGACATTATCGCGGAATCTCAGTAGTGCTTGATCTGGAGCTGGTTTCTCAAAATCCGCCTGGAATCCTCGCCGAGAGCGGTATTGGTATTGCAGATTTCAAAAACAAATTTTGTGCCGATGGCTCATGCTTTGTCATGCGGGCCAAGGATGAGATTGAGCATATCTTTTCTGAACTGTATTCCGTACCGGATCGCCTGCAAAAGCCATACTTCATGCTGAAGGTGCAGGAGCTTCTCTTATTCTTGTGTATGGTGGATGTAAATAAAGAAAAGCAGCGAGAGTTATATACTTCTCCCCAGGTGGAGATTGTACGGGACATTCACAAGCGGCTTATCTCCAACTTGCAGGAACGGCCAACGATTGAGGAACTTTCCAAAGAGTATCTTATCAATACGGCAACCTTAAAGGATACGTTCAAGGGAGTTTATGGACAGCCCATTGGAACCTATATGAAAGTGTACCGCATGAAACAGGCCGCTGCTCTGCTTCGTCAGACGCAGGCAACCATAGCAGAAATTGCCAGCCAGGTTGGATATGAGAATCAGAGTAAATTTGCAACAGCATTTCGAGATGTCATGAAGATTGCACCGGCTGAATACCGGAAACAAAATAGTGGCGATTGATTGGGCTAGGAAAATTTACGTCTACTGCCGGAGGCAAAATAAAACCAGCAGAAACAAATTGCATTTTGCCCTGCTGGTTTTATTCATAATTTTGCGGATCGGAGGATTTGTAACGTCGGCTGATAAACTGCTCCGCCATACAATCCAGTGTTTTCAAGATAATCTGCCGCTCATCCTCGGTACAGGCCAGAAACTTTCCCATGAAATGCTGTACTTGCTTTTCCTGTTCCGAAGCGTCAGGATAAAACAGCTCATTAGCAGAAATGCCTAATCGCTTGATAAAGGATGCCAGTACATCGTAAGACGGATTTTTCCTGCCCTTTTCAATGTCCTGGAGATGACGAAGCCCTCTGCCGGTTTGATCCGCAAGCTCCTGTTGGGTCAGTCCACATTCTTCTCTTGCATCTCTGAGGCACTGTCCCAAATACACAAATACATCTTCCGGCATGATTGCTCACCTCTATTACATTCTATCGTGCGTAAGAGGAAGTTACCATCACCCAATCACGCGTATTGATATGTGTTTATCATGCACCTTTGAAAGATAAAATATACATAAAAGCCCTGACGGGAGGCCAATAAAAAAAACGGCCTTTCACGGCAGGGCATATTTCCATTACCGCCCGTGACTGCCGTTTGAGGAGTCTACGATGGGCGGTTATTTATTTCAGCAGAATTATGGTTTTCAGGTAGGTGATTACCTAAAAAAATCAATGACCTACCAAAGAGAAATTATACACACGGACACGCGCAATCAAGCGTAAATAATCCGCACAATCGTACAATATATCATACAAAATGCGTCAGACAGCTATTAAGGCCGTCTGACGTTTTTCTTTGTCGATTTTACGGGAATTTTCCCGAACATCCCCGGTGTCGCTCTCCGCCATAGCCATTTCGGTTGCCCTTTGTCCCTAACAACTGAAATGGAGGAAATTATGACCAAGATCAATCTGCGGGAGCAGTATCCCGATTTTTATAAGACCGATTACATTATTGAGGTTCCTGATGAAGTAGCCGCTGTTATGAAAGAGCATGACCGCCTGGAGGCCGCATACCGCCGCCGTACATATTACCACAAGGCGCATTATTCTCTGGATCGCGGAGACGGAATTGAGTATGATGCCCTTTTCGTTTCCATGACCCCTTGTGAGCTGTATGAGCGCAAAGTGACGATGGAGCAGCTTCACGCTGCGATTGCCGCTCTGCCGGACAAGCAGGCCAAGCGCATCTATGCTTACTACTTCCTGGGACTGACAGAATCAGCGATTGCCAAGAGCGAAGGAGTCAGCGTTGCATCGGTCAGCGAATCTATCCAGCGCGGCCTTCGGAACATGGAGACTTTCCTTAAAAATCGTCTGTAACGCCCCTGAAAGAAAGGCTCAAAGCCTCACGGTTATTAGAAGGACACGCTATCCTCGTGACCTCAAGATCTTTGAAAACTGAATAGACAGCACAACAGGTACATAACTCATGTACGAGCGAATGTGAAACGCCGCGAAGATGGAGCAGTCAGGGAGGTGATGAAAGAACTGCTTCGGAGCGATCTACGATTTCATAAAACGGATTGTGGCAGATCCGGCGCGATGACTGCATGGGGGCTTAAAGATACTTCCTCACGGCCCGCCAAAGACTTGGGGGGAACCCTGTGGCACACGATACGAACGATGCTGCGGAGTTATGACAGCCGCGCCAGCGGAGACCTGTTGTGTTCCCATCGTCAGGGGGCGTGGCAAATATGACGAGTAATCCGAACAGAATAACAGTAGCCGCACCAGGTTTTTATCCGAAGATTTCTATCAGACTGGTGCGGCTGTTTAAGTATTAAGATATTAAGGAGGCGAGAGTGATGTTTGAAAAATTCCATCGAGGTGACATATATTCGGCTGATTTAAGCCCTGGTATCGGCTCTGAACAAAGTGGCTCTCGTCCTGTACTTATTCTTCAAAACAATGTGGGAAATTGTTTCAGTCCTACGATTATTATTGCAGCAATTACCAGTGTAAGCAAAAAAAGCAGAAAGTTCCCCACGCATTACCACTTAAATGACAGATGCGGTTTGGTGAAACCATCTGTTGTTATGCTGGAACAGATCAGAACAATCGACAAGTCGAGGTTAAAAAACTATATTGGTCATCTAAACAAGGATGACATGGAAAACATAAACAAGACGCTCTTGTGCAGTCTGGGGATTACGTAAAGGTGCCGAAAGGCCGTATCATTTTCAGGCTGTGCAAGTAGAGTTATAATTTCGTTAGGAATTGCGGAGGTGATTCTGAATGGAGAATATCCAGAATAAAAGTGCATTGATTCCTTCAGATGAAATCCGGTCAGAAGAACTTCTGGCGGAACAAAAATTTGAAGCGTTTATCACTTCGCTGGCACATATCATCGAGAAATATGGTATGAGAGTGCTGGGCGAGGTTGACGGAGCTGCGTGAGAATCGCAGCTTTACATAGGATATTTTCCAAAAGTAAATTTTGGAGGTATGAATTATGAACCGATATGGAAAACGCTGTGTTTTGTATCCGAGGGTCAGCACAGAGATGCAAGTGGACGGATACAGCCTGGAAGGTCAAAAAAATATGCTGACACGATTTGCGGATCGTGAGGAAATGATCGTTGTTGATACTTATGAAGATGCCGGTAAATCCGGTAAATCCATTGAGGGACGGCCTGCCTTTCAAAAAATGCTCAGAGATATTGAGGATGGCTTGGACATTGACTATATTTTAGTGTATAAGCTGTCACGGTTTGGCCGTAATGCAGCAGATATACTTAACTCTTTGGAGTTGGTTCAATCTTATGGTGTAAATCTGATTTGCATAGAAGAAGGGATTGATTCCTCTCAGACAAGCGGAAAACTTTTGATTTCTGTACTATCTGCTGTGGCTGAGATTGAGCGTGAGAATATTATCGAGCAGACGATGAACGGGCGGCGCGAAAAGGCACGGCAAGGTGGATGGAATGGTGGCTTTGCTCCCTACGGGTATACACTGGAAGATAACAAGCTGATGATTGAAGAAACAGAGGCTGTGGCAATACGGAAGATTTTTGAATTATATACTTCATCGGAAATCGGTTTGGGTGGTATTGCGAATCAGTTGAACTTACAAGGTATACGGAAAATTCCGAGGCAGAATGGCACATTAGAGGATTGGACAGGACATTTTATTAAACTGATATTGGATAACCCGGTTTATTGCGGTAAAATTGCCTATGGACGGAGAACGAAGGAAAAAGTCAAAGGCACAAAAAACGATTACCAGATGAAAAGAAATGACGATTACATTCTGACAGAGGGACAGCATAAAGGAATCGTTAGTGAGGAGGTATGGGAAAAGGCTCATGCCAAGCGTCTTAGAACCGGAGTAAAGCAACCGTCAAAAATTGGGCGGGATCGAGTTCATTTGTTATCAGGTCTGCTGAAATGCCCGGTTTGTGGAAGTCCCATGTATACGAATAAACACGCATGGACAAATAAAGATGGCACTTACAAAGAAATTTACTATTATGTATGTAGTCGGAATAGGATGGTCCGGGGTAAGCATTGTGAATATAAGGCGATGCTGAAAAAGACCGATATTGAACCGATGGTCATTGAGGCAATTCGTGAGATCGTAAGGAATGAGGAATATGCCCAAGCCATTAAAAAACGGATTGGCGTTCAGATTGACACGAAAGCAGTGGATAAAGAACTGGAGGGCTATCAGGCAAAGCTGAAGGAAGTTGATCTGAATAAAACAAGATTGGAACGGGAAATTGACAGTCTCCCTGCTGATGCAAAATATCGGGAACGAAAGCTCCATGATATGACCTTGCGGTTAGATTCCCTATATGATGTCATTGTTGAGCTGGAGGAAAAAATCGAAGATGCCAGACTTCGGCGAGATGCAATTAAGCAGCAGGCAATTACTCTTGAGAATATTTACAAAATCATGGTGAATTTCGACTGCGTTTATAATATAATAAATGACGAAGAAAAGAGAAATGTGGTCACAGCCTTGATTAAGGAAATTGAAATTTACAGGAATGACGAGTCTGAATATCCGCTAAAGCGGATTGGTCTGAATTTTCCGGTGTTCAAGGATGGCGGGGAAGTTACGGAGCTTTTGTGGGACAAAGGGAATACCGTTGAGACGGTAGTCTTGCTTTCCAAGGGCGAGGTCGACTCGAAAAAGATTCGGGTTGAGTTCTCTTTGGAAGATATGGATATGTCCGAATTTCAAGATGGGGCAACCTACACCCAGATTAAGGACTATGTGCTGGAGCATAGCGGGTTAAAGGTATCCAACCTGTATATCTCACAAATTAAGCGAAAATGTGGGATTGGGGTTGGTAAGAACTATAATTTGCCGAAGTCCGAGGATTCCAGACAGCCGCAGTGCCCACCGGAAAAAGAGAAAGCAATCCGAGAAGCATTCAAATATTTTGGGATAATCTAACATCCCGCAGAATGGAGGTTTCTTATGGATAGATTGGTTTCTTGTGAGTTCAACATGGATACTGCCTGTGTAGAGCTGAAATTCTTTGATGGCAGCATCATTGCCATTGACACCATCGCCGTGGAAAAGGAGGTTGCCGACAATATGTATCAGCGGTCAGAGCTGGATTATCTGATCTACAATGATCCGATTGGATATGCAGACTTGATATTGAACGGTGATCCCGAAATTTATCTAAAAACTGTAACTGAATGTAAACCCTTAGATTAAAACTCAGCCCTCTGCCTTTTCATTGGCAGAGGGCCGTTTTTTGCTTAACAGTTATTGAGCATCCCTTAATTGCTCTACAACACTGCATTTCGCTGCGTTGTCATACATCATGCAAGGAATCAGCCACCCCAGCAGAAGAAATACCGGAATTGTCAGCAGGACAGGCAGAATGGTGAATCGATACTCAAAGAACCAGAACATACTGCCCAGCATTTTTCCCGCAAGAGGTCCCATCACCAGCGACAGCATAAAGGCCGCCGCTACGGAAGACATTGCGTAAAACAACCCCTCATAGATCAGCATGGTTTTGAGCTGCCGGTTTGTCATTCCTACAGCCTGAAGCACAGCAAATTCACGGCGGCGGGAAAGAATACCAGTCATCATGGCGTTGAAGAAATTCAAGAGTCCCACCAGCCCGATGATAGCACAGAGGATACCACCTATCAGAAGGAACATCTGCCGGAACTGAGCAAACTCAGAGCGAGCCGTGGCCTTGCTTTCATACATCAAGGGTGAAAACTCACCGGCAGTGAGCTTCGATAGATATTGCTCTGCTTCGGCCTCGTCAGCTTCGTCTGCTGTGTCGAACAGGTAGAGCATCGGAATGGCCGCACCACCGCTGTCCCTTTGTGCGGTATCCACAGACAAAACTGCCTCATATCCAATACCACCATAACGATAACTCATGGAATACGGAAGCTCTACCAAGGCGCAGACCGTGTACTCTACATCTCTGGCTCCATACAGTTTTTCCTGAAGGTACTCCTCTGGTGTATCTTCGGTGCAGAGTTTCCCGGTGTGGCTGTCGATATATTTCACATCGTCCGCATAGGTGGCGGTAATCGTGTCTCCCACCTTGGGGTAGTATTCAGGATTGGGCAGATTACCGTAGTCATCTAAGGAAACCGCAATGGCAATGGCGTTATTGTTTGGCTCCAGCATAGGAGAAATATCTCCGTCGAACACTTGCAGCTTGTCAAACAGGCTGTTATCCAGAGCCTCGATTCTGGTATCTCCCATCACCATATTGCCCCGGTGCTCCATGCGGCTCATATGGCTGTCCAACTGCTCAGCACTTTCGTACCTTGCATAGTCCTGCCGCAGAGCATCCTCCGTCATCCACAGATATACGGGTTTTCGCACAGCATATCCCGTGCCGGAAAGACTGGCCTTTGTGTTTGCTTCGATTTCTCCGATCTGTTCCGGCGTGATGAATTCATCTGCCGGGTTGTAACGGAAATAGTCGGGTGTGCTGACGATAAAATCGGCGCAGGTCATGGTGGACACATACTTCTCCATGCTGAAGCCGCCCACAAAGGCGCACAGCGCATTGAACAGCGTCACCGACAGTGCCAGAGACACCACCACCAGTACCGTCTTTTTCTTGTTTCGTCCCAGATTGGCAAAAGCCATCTGATGGAGCTTCGCTCCCCGGGTGCTGCGCTGTTTTTTCTTAGTCTGCATCGCATCCGTATATTTGGTAGCCTCCACCGGAGAAACCCTGGCTGCCATTTTCCCAGGCTTGGAGCAGGACAAAAGCACCGTCAGCAGGGCAAACAGCACGGAGCCAACAAAGATCACAGGCGAAGTGCTGATGGTGGTGATGCCTGCATCCAACTGGGTGGAGCGCAAGACAACAGGCACCAGAACAGCGCCAATGCCATAGCCCAACAGTAGCCCCGCCGGAATGCCGATCAGACAAAGCAGAAGTGCCTGCTGGCGAATGATGCGTTTGAGCTGCCGGGGCGTTGTGCCAATGGTTTTCAGAAGCCCGTAAAACCGGATATCCCCCGCAACAGAGATCTGGAAAATGTTATAGATGATAAGATACCCCGTGAAAATCACCAGCAGCAAAAAAGCTGCTATGGCGACCATCAGCTCTGGATCGAGCTGTGACTCCAGCTGGGATGAGGTATATCCCCAATTGACGCCGATTCGGACGCTGTTGGGATCGGTATAGCTGTCCCATGTGTAACCAAGATCGGTATCCACCTGCTCCATCTGCCCTTGAATGTTTGTGCCGGAGGCCAGCATGACATTCAAATCGGTGCGGAAAGACTGTAAACCTGTTTTCACTGCCTGCGCTTCGATGTCATCTGCGTAATCACGGCTGATGTTGATGTAATGAACAGGCATTAGTTCATCATAGTCCCAATAGCCCACCAGCGTAAAGGTATCTGTTACAGTAAAGGCGGTTTGATCCTTGTCCGTAATGGAATAGGAAACCGTGACCTCGGCGCCCAGCTCCGGCGTTACGCCAAGCAGCTGCAACGCTGCCGTATCCATGGCTACCTCTTTGCCGCTTTCGGGCATCCGTCCGGTAGTAGGGGTTGCATAGCTCCATTTAGTGCAGTTGGCATCCATGTAGCTGATTTCTGCCGGTATTTTGGCAAAGACCCCCTCCGCAGTGATACCGATTACCTTCCGTGCCCCCGTAGCCTTCACCTTTGGGTGGGCAGCGATGCGTTCCGCCTGCTCGGGGGAAACATCCTTAAAGGTGCCATGCGCATAGCCGCCTACCTGCCGAAACTGGTAGGTTTCATAACTGGCGTTCAACGACAAGACAATGGTGAACATGGACGTAAATAGCAGCGTTGTCAGCGCAATGGCAAAAATGGCGATCAGATTGCGACGACGATTCGCATAAAGAGATTTTAAGCTGAGTTTTCGAATACATTTTCGATTTTTGACATTCATCGTAGCCACCTCCCGTTAGTTCTGGGAGACGATCCGACCGTCTTCGATACGGATAATGCGGTCTGCCATCTGCGCAATTTCTTCGTTGTGAGTGATCATTACGATTGTCTGGGCGAACTTTTGACTGGTGACTTTCAAAAGACTTAATACATCCTGGCTGGTTTTGGAATCCAGATTACCTGTCGGTTCATCTGCCAGAATGATAGCGGGTGCTGCCGCCAGCGCACGGGCAATGGCTACTCGCTGCTGTTGACCGCCTGAGAGCTGATTGGGCAGCGCATCCAGACGATCATCCAGCCCAAGGGTCTGCACGATCTGCTGTACGAAATCCTTATTGACCTTGCCACCGTCCAGCTCAATGGGTAGAACAATATTTTCATACACATTCAGCACCGGAACAAGATTATATGCTTGGAACACAAAGCCGATTTTCCTGCGGCGGAAGATGGTCAGCGCTTCCTCCTTCAGGGAGAAAATATCCTGTCCGTCCACCATAACCGTGCCGCTTGTAGGGCGATCCAGCCCGCCCAGCATGTGCAGCAGCGTGGATTTGCCGGAGCCGGATGTGCCGACAATTGCAACAAATTCGCCCTTCTTTACACTTAAATCAACTCCATCCAACGCATGAACTGCGTTATTGCCGGAGCCATAAATCTTTTTCAGTTTTTTTGCCTGTAAAACTTCCATAAATGAGTACCTCCATGAAAAAATCTGTATATATGAAAGGAAATGATCCTTTGATACATACAGATTATCGCATAGGAATCTTTCCACATTCTTTCCGGCGGAAAATGAAATCTAACAGTTTTGATAGAATTGTTGTTATTTCGGCAAAAATATGGAAAACGTACTTCCTTTTCCCGGAACGGAAGCAACCTTGATATAACCGCCATCGCCGGATATGATCTGTCGGGCAAGGTATAAGCCGATGCCGACCCCTTCTTGTTTCTGCACACTATTTGAGCGGTAAAAGCGAGCAAATATCTTCGCTTGCTCACTTTCCGGGATGCCTGAACCGGTATCCGATATATCGATCCTTGCAAACATTTCATAGCTTACGGCAGAAATAGTAATGGTGCCATGCTCTGTATATTTGATGGCGTTGTCTACGATATTAGCCAGTGCTTCCGCTGTCCATTTGAAGTCGAATACAGCAAAAGCATCTGTATCCTGCATTTGCAAAGACAATCCTTTTTCAGAAGCCTTGGCAGTATATTGTTCTACCACACTTTCAAGCAGCGGCTGCAGCGCTGCTTGCTGAGGGGAGAGTGAAATGATCCCATTTTCCAGTCTGGAAAGCTTTACGAGAGAATCGATCAGAAATCGCAGCTTTTCCGATTGTTTGTACAGCGCCTCCACATTTGCCTTCGCCGATGCAGGCATAGTTTCCTCCATCAGAAGCTCGCTGTATAACAGCAGGTTTGCAATCGGCGTTTTTGTCTGGTGGGAGATGTCCGCAATCAAGGTTTTGATTTTGTCTTTTTCCTGCGCTATGTTTTGAGAAGATGCTTCTGCGGCGGAAAGATAGTGCGCAAACTTCGTTTCCAATGCAGATAGCTGGCTTTCATCAAAATTGGTTTCAGAAAAGGAGCCGGTCATGGCAGCGTCCAGCATCCTTTCGATTTCTTCCATCGTTTTTCTGATCTTCCTCCGCTCCCATAATACAGCAGCTATCGCCGCCAGAAAACATAGCAGTATGATCACAATGCCGGTTTTATTCATCTTTTGTCACCCAGCTATAACCGATTCCGTAGATGGTTTTAATGTATTTCTGTGCGCCAAGCTTATCCCTCAGACGCTTGATCGTAACAGACAAAGCATTTTCATCCACATATTCTGCGCCATCTGTCCAGATCCGGTCGACAAGGTCTCCACGGGTCATGGTTCGGCCTCGGTTTTCAACAAGCAGACGCAGTAATTTTTGTTCTGTTTTGCTCAATTCAACTTTTGAATCTCCCACATAAAAGGTCATAGCCTCAAAGTCAAAGTGAAATAGATCCATATGGAACGGCGCATTTTTATGGCTTGACGCTTGCTTTCGCAGTTGGGTATTCACCCTTGCCCGCAAAACCGAAAGAGAAAAGGGCTTGGTAATGTAATCATCAGCGCCCCTCTCCAGTCCGTCTACGATGTCCAGATCGGTGTCGTTGGCAGTCAGCAGAATAACAGGAATATAGGGTGTGTTTTCCTTGACCTCCCGGAGCAGCTCGAGCCCGCTGCCATCCGGCAGATTGATATCCAGCAGGATCAGGGATACACCGCCGCAAAGAAGCTGTTCCTTCGCCGTTTTTAGGTCTTGGCAGGATATAATCTGACGGTCATCTGCTTTCAGTGCTTTACTTAAACCCTGATTCAACCCTATATCATCTTCAATAATCAATAATTGTTCCATGTATCTCACTCCCTCGTTATTCAAAGGCCACCATTATTTCCTTGGGTAATTTTTCGTTCTCACAGTTCAGAAGATAGGCGATTGCTCTGCTTGCAAATTTGTTTGTTTTCACTGTATCCCAATCGGCAAGCAAAATGACCTCTGCCTTGCCGTTCTCAAAATCTAATGATATTTCGCCCCATTCGCCGTCGCAGTCTGCCTGATATTCGTAGATTGCGGCGGCGATTTTCTTTTTTCGCTTGATCTTGGATTTCTGTTTTAGCCGGACTGCATGGATTGCGCCCTCGGCAACCAACAATTCCGTCAACTTGTCCACTGCTTTTCGGTAGGCTCGTTCTGCACCGCTGGCTGTACTGCCCTCAAACATAACCGCCAGTTCTTCAAAGGTGGGGCGGTCTTTCCATGAGCTGACACGCCCACAGGTCATGCAAATTGCTAACCGCTTTTCAAGCAAGGTCTGTTCCCGGTAATTCAGTTTCTTAAATGCCCGCTGCACCTTTTCTGCTTGTATGCCGTTCCAGAGGATATCGGTATAGTTCCAGCTATCGTCAAGGGCTACATCCTCGCCTGTTTCCTCCCCGTTCTCATCCGTGACATAGAATGGCTGCTGATTGTGGATGCCACGGACTACTTTCAGGTATTCTTCCGCAAGGACAAGGTCGCAGTTGTACTTCTTGGAAAACTCGTTGACCGCATCATTGGTATTGTGGTACAGCCAAGCCATTGACCGCACCATTTTGTAATTGGTCAGAGAGGACACCGACCATTTTTCTTCGCCTATGCGAAAACGGAGCATAGCATCCCGGATGAACGGGAAAATGTATGTAGCATACTCTGCACCCTTGGCAAGGTCATAGTCCATCAGTTTTTGGAGCATTTGTTCCCGGCAGGAGAGCTTTATATCCAGAAAACGGTCTGTGTCGTACAGATCGCCACCATCCACACCGAGAAAGTCTTTGATGCGCTTGTTGAGCTACGGCTCGTAGTGATGCAGGAAGAACGAAAAATAAAGCAAATTCTTTTCCTGCAAGGCAGACAGGATATATTCGTTCAGACTGTTCACCGCTGGCAGCTCCGGTTCCAGTTGGAAGATGCGTTCTGCCACATAGGGAATGATACCATCACTGTGCGGATTGACATGGTATTTCGATATGTATCCGGTCATCTTCCATGTAAAATCATTCAGCATAGCGCACATCCCTCCCGATTTAATATTATATTTGCGAACATTCAGAAAGCTGAAATTTTCTGTTCCCTACAAATTGGAATGGGCTTACTTCTTTTTCCGCTTGTGTTTGATGATTGCTTTTATTACAAAGCATATCAGCAACATAACAAGGGCAAATGCTCCATAAACCAAAATGCTTGTGTACCAAGGTGCTGATTGCATAGCATACAGCTCAGGGCGAGTTTTGAAGTCCCAAAGAACATAAAACCCATGCCCAATGAATACACCAACAAAAGAACCAATAATGATATTTAAGATATTGTTCAACTTTTTCATACAATCACACTCCCTTGTCAAATTCAAAGTTTTCTCATAGCTTCTTCAAAGCTGCCTGTCCCATCTCTTTTTCGTAATCACCTTTGGCATAGGCGACATCGCTCAGCGCTCGAAGCATTTTATCTTTTACCAGCTTCTTCATAACCTCTGCAAGATCAGCGTCCAGAGTACCACGCTTCACATAGCGGTTTATGGTATTCAGCCGTTTCTCATAAATCTGCTTCAGCGGATGATCGTCCGCAAGTTCCCGTTGTTCTCTGCCTTTCAGGTTGCCAATCTGCCGACAGGTGCGGTGCAGCTTGTCCCCCGGTGCATAGCCGCCGCAGTATTTGGTGTGCCTTGCGTTGGTGGTCAGAAACCACTTTCCGCAGATTTTGCATTTCTTCGGTGCATGACCAACACACAGGCCCTCAAAGAGATCAGACCGGAACATCCTTACAAAGGATACATAGTGCATCCGCTTGACCAGCTTCGCAACTTTTTCGCCGGGACGGATGACGGATACATACTGAACGGAATTTTTCAGGGTAGACATCCAGGCATTGTCCTCCGTGATGGAAAACTCCGGCGTGAAATAACTACCGAACATTCTGGCAAAGCCCTCTGCGGTGCGGTCTGCTTCGTTGCCGTCTGATTTTTCTGCAAAATCAAGCATGGCCGTTTGGTATTCCCCAAAGGAGTAGGCCAGATGCCCGCATACGGCGGTATAGCGCTGGAGCATGATTGCTTCGGCATAGTTCTGGATTTCTTCAAACTGCAAGGAATTTATTGCGGCTTTTATGGCAAACTCCACATATTTCAGTGCATTGTCCGCAGTAAAGACCCGTTCTATCCGTTCTCTGTGTTTTGATATGTCCATATAAGAGAATGGCGGAGTTTCGCTGAGAGTATCCAGCATCGCCAGAGCAGCTTCCCTTGCCATAGGACAGAGTGCATAAGCATCCTGTCCGGCATTCAGCATCCCGAGCAGCAGATTGATTTTCTCGCATTGCTCGTTCATTTTTGTAATAGTATTCGCAGGGACATTCAGTGCATCACAGGCAAGCGTACCGACAGGAAATGTTTTGCCCTCATATATGACCGTATCCTGCCAGAAATCCAAAGTCATCAATTCTGGATTCATGCTTGACCTTCTGTCCTGTTTTTTATTTTTCTAATTATATCATGTAAATGTGAAGAAATCTCTGATCTCAGATAAGTTGTCCTGTTTTTTGAAACAGGATGGACATCGAGACATCATCGCCGTTGAACCTATGGCCGAAGAATCCAAGAGCTCCTGTGGAGTGCTGTTTCAGAATCTGAAGGACTGTGGTCTGTCTACGCCCAGGCTTATCATTTTCGATGCTCACTCTGGGTTGGTTTCGGCAATTCGTGAGTCCTTTTCCGGAGCCTCATGGCAGCGCTGCAAGGTGCATTTCATGCGGAATATTCTTGCCTATGTGCCGCAGAAAGAGAAGAAAGCCTTTGCCGCAGTACTAAAGGAAATCTGGCTGGCGCCTACGGCTGAGTTCGCCAGAAAGCGCGCATATGATATGATCGACTCCTATGCCAAGCGCTTTCCGAAAGCGGTTCAGTGCCTTGAAGACGGATTGGAAGATTCTCTGGTCTTCTATACATTCCCAATGCTGGATGCGCGAAGGATTTCATCTTCCAACATGATTGAGAGATTGAATCGTGAAATCCGCAGACGTACCAGCGTGATTGGAATCTTTCCAAATGAAAGTTCTTATGTTCGTCTGGTGACAACGTATCTCATGGAATACGCCGAGGACTGGTCTGTTTCCAGAGCCTACATAAGCCATGAATCCATTGCGGCCACACTGACCACCGCAGCCTAACTTCATTTTTCAGGAGCCTTTTTGCGATCTTTACTTGACGCGGTCTGCTTTGCAGCGTACCGGAATATCGTTTTTGCCCTGTTCGTTAAGCTCGCTCGTCTGGCGCTGCCGGTATTGCGGACACATGATTTGTCATGTTTTCCGATGGCGGCGTTATGTTCCTTGTAATTCTCAATGTCATCCGTGCGCTGCGCGTGCACAATCGGCAGGATTGCTGTATAATAAGCATTGACAACTCCCGCTCATAGGAGAATAATAGTACACGAGTATAAGAGCAAAACTGTCGACGGCATGAAGCCGCGAGGAGATATAGATATGACATTGGATAAACTGAAACCGCATGAAAGTGCGAAGATTACCGCGGTAGGCGGAAGCGGAGCCTTACGCCATCACCTGCTCGATATGGGACTGACGCCGCAGACCGAGGTTACGCTGCAGAAGGTCGCTCCGATGGGGGATCCGGTGCAGTTTGAGCTGCGCGGCTATGAATTGACCCTGCGCCTGGATGAAGCGCGGAAGATCGAAGTCGGCACGCCGTATCAGCGAACAAAAAAGCCTTCCGCCGGACAGGTACGCCACCGTCCTGCGGCGCACCCCGGCATGGGTGAGCTCAGGAAATCCAAGGACTACCACATTTATGAGCACGCCAAAGCCGCGGCTGCCGATAAAAAACTGACATTTGCGCTTGCCGGCAATCAGAACTGCGGCAAAACGACGCTGTTCAATCAGCTGACCGGTGCCAACCAGCATGTCGGCAATTTTCCCGGTGTTACGGTGGATCGCAAGGACGGCACGATCCGCAGCCATCCGGAGGCAACCGTTACCGACCTGCCCGGCATCTATTCGCTGTCGCCGTATTCCAGCGAGGAGATCGTAACCCGCAGCTTTCTGCTGGACAACAAGCCGGACGGCATCATCAATATTGTAGACGCGACCAACATTGAGCGAAACCTCTACCTGACCATGCAGATGATGGAGCTGGGCATTCCGATGGTGCTGGCGCTGAATATGATGGACGAGGTTCGTGCGAACGGCGGCACTGTCCATGTAAATGAGCTTGAGCAGGCGCTCGGCATTCCGGTAGTGCCGATCTCAGCCGCAAAGAACGAAGGCATTGATGAGCTGATCGACCACGCGATCCACATCGCCCGCTATCAGGAAACACCCGGAGGCATCGACTTCTGTCAGGACAGCAGTGATAAGAACGATCCGGTAGCCGCTGTTCACCGGTGCATCCATGCAACCGCTCTGATGATCGAGCCGAATGCCAAACGAGCTGGTCTGCCGGTGCGATTTGCCGCCACCAAGCTGATCGAAAAGGACCCGCTCATCGAAAAGGCGCTCGCGCTGTCCGATGACAATCGCTCCGCTTTTGACCAGATCGTATCCGTCATGGAGAAGGATTCCGGTTTGGACCGCGAAGCGGCGCTGGCAAACATGCGGTTCAGCTTTCTGGAAAACCTGTGCAGCACAACAGTCGTCCGCCCGCACGAGAGCAAAGAGCATAAACGCAGTATGGCGATCGACCGCTTTTTGACCGGCAAATACACCGCTATCCCTTGCTTTGCCGGTATCATGGGTTTGATCTTCATCATGACCTTCAGCTGGATCGGCGCATGGCTGTCCGACGGCATGACCGTTCTGGTCGATGCCTGCATTTCGTGGCTGGATGCCGGGTTATCCGCCCTGCAGATCAACCCCGTTGTTCACTCGCTCGTTGTAGACGGTATCGCAAACGGCGTTGGCAGCGTACTCAGCTTCCTGCCGACCATTGTAACGCTGTTCTTCTTCCTCTCGATTCTGGAGGACACCGGCTATATGGCGCGTGTGGCCTTTATCATGGATCGGCCGCTCCGCAAGCTGGGACTGTCCGGCCGCAGCTTTGTGCCGATGCTGGTCGGCTTCGGCTGCTCGGTTCCGGCCATCATGGCTACCCGCACACTGTCCAGTGAGCGTGACCGCCGCATGACGATTTTACTTACTCCGTTTATGAGCTGCTCGGCCAAGCTGCCCATCTACACCATGATGATCAGCGCCTTTTTCCCCAGGCGGTATCGTGCGCTTGCTATGATAGGCCTGTATCTGTTCGGCATTCTCTGCGGCATCCTGTATGCGGTCATTTTGAAGGTCTCCCGCTTCAAGGGCGAACCGGTTCCGTTCGTCATGGAGCTGCCGAATTACCGTCTGCCCAGTGCCAAAAGTGTTGTGCACCTTATCTGGGAAAAGGCAAAGGGCTTTATCCAGAAGGCATTTACCATCATCTTTGCCGCTTCTATCGTAATCTGGTTCCTGCAGACCTTCGATGCACGCTTTAATGTGGTGTCTATGCCGGAAAGCAGCCTGCTGGCTGCGCTGGGCAGCATTTTTGCACCGCTGTTCGCACCGCTCGGCTTTGCGGACTGGCGTGTGTCCACCGCCCTGATTACCGGCTTTACCGCAAAGGAAAGCGTTGTATCCACGCTGACGTTGCTGCTCGGCGGCGAGGTATCCAGCATCGGCACCCTGTTTACGCCGTTTACCGCGGTCGTATTTCTGGTATTCGTGCTGCTCTACACCCCTTGTGTTGCGGCAATTGCCACCGTAAAGCGTGAGATGGGTAGCACACGGGCTGCCATCACGACTGCGCTGACCCAATGCGTGATTGCATGGCTCATTGCCTTTGCCGTCCGCTGTATCGGTCTTGCATTTGGTCTGGCATAAGGAGGCACGGTATATGAATCTCCCCACTATTTTGATTCTGGCATTGATCGGTATCGCGCTGTTTGCCGCGCTCCGTTCGATGAAAAAGCATCCGTCCGGCTGTTCCGGACACTGCTCCGGCTGTCCCGTGCAATGCAAAAGTGAAAAACACAAATAAAACAGCAGCCTGTCCGTTCCAAGAGCGGACAGGCTGCTGTTTATCGGTTTCTGAAAAAAGAGGACAGGCATTTCTGCCTGCCCTCTGAAAGTCTCAATTACTTGTTGAAGTAACGCTTCAGCAGGCCCTCGAAAGCCTTGCCGTGGCGAGCCTCGTCGCGTGCCATCTCATGTACGGTGTCATGGATTGCATCGAGGTTCAGAGCCTTAGCGCGCTTTGCCAGATCAAACTTGCCAGCGGTTGCGCCGTTCTCAGCGTCTACACGCATCTGCAGGTTCTTCTCGGTGGAGTCGGTTACAACCTCGCCAAGCAGCTCTGCGAACTTAGCAGCGTGCTCTGCTTCCTCGAATGCAGCCTTCTCCCAGTACAGGCCGATTTCCGGATAGCCCTCGCGGTGTGCAACGCGAGCCATTGCCAGATACATACCAACCTCGGAGCACTCGCCCTCAAAGTTAGCACGCAGGTCAGCCATGATGTCCTCCGGAGCACCCTGTGCAACGCCTACAACGTGCTCAGCTGCCCAGGTCTTTTCGCCGGCCTGCTCCTTAAACTTCTCTGCCGGTGCGTGGCAGATCGGGCACTCTGCCGGAGCTGCTTCGCCTTCATATACATAACCACATACGGAACAAACAAACTTTTTCATGATTTTTTCCTCCTGTATCGTTGAACAAATTTATTTTTGAGGGGGCAGGAAACGATCCATTGTTATCGAACAAAGCTGATCGCGCAGAGATCGGTTGATCTCCGAGAACACGCGATGAAAATCACATTCATTCTGGGTGCCCATGTGTGTGCACTGGAACTCATTTGCAAGGCAGTGATTGATGGCGATCGGACCATCAATGCATTCGATGATCGCGCCGAGACTGATCTCCGATGGGGAGTGGTTCAGCTCATAGCCGCCGGCAACGCCCTTATAGGATTTTGTAATACCGGACTGCGTCAGCTTGCGGAGAATTTTAAGCGCAAACCGGAGTGTTACGCCGGTTGCCTCGGAAATATCCTTCGCGCACTGCTTTTCGCCTGCAAGTGCCAGACAATAGGTCACACGAATTGCATAATCCGCTTCATGTGTGATTCTCAAATCGTTCCTTCCTTTCTCTCCTTGGAACAACTTTAGTATAACCGTGTTGTGCCAAAATGTCAATAGGTTTTCTTAAAAATAAATAATATTTTTTATTTGATAATGGTTATCAATAAGTAACTTGCTTTTGGATCGGATTAACTATACCAGATAAGGACAGTATACCATGGCGGGAGACTTTTGTCTATCGGTTCAGGAATGGAGAGTTGAGGATGGAAAATGAACGTGGAGATTCAGCATTCGTCATTTATTCATTTGTATTGTGCGATGCGGTGGGGAAATGTGTTTTGAATCTCTGTACCGATTTCGTTTTGTGTGCTTGTACTGTATAATAGGTAATGCAAAATGCAAGTACGAAAAATTTTTCCTTGTACAAAACCATTTGCCGCACCGAACCGTCTAATAGATGAAAGCCGCAGACAGGAAGCGCTTTTGACGAAACCTGTCTGCGCTGTCCGGACGCTTTCGGAAAGGAGAATTCGCTTATGATGGATAGAGAGCAATTTACCTCCGCGGTGCTGGCAGCCGAGCCTACGCTGTACCGGGTCGCGAAAACCATGCTCCGCAGCGAGCATGACTGTGCAGACGCGGCGCAGCAGGCAATCCTGCGGGCCTGGGAGCAGCTGGATTCGCTGCACAGCACGCGGTATTTCAAAACGTGGCTGGTCCGCATACTCATCAACGAGTGCAGCACGATATTGCGCCGTCAGCAGCGGCTTGCGCCGTATGACGCGGCTGCTGCAGAGGCGATACCGGCGCCTGCGGCTGATGATTACAGTGACCTGTATGCCGCCATCACCGCACTGGAGGAAAAGCTGCGCCTGCCGGTGGAGCTGTACTACTTAGAGGGCTTTAAGACCCGTGAGATTGCCGGAATGCTCGGCATACCGGAAAACACGGTCAAGACCCGTCTCCGAGCGGCAAGAGAGCATTTGCGCAAGGACTTGAAAGGAGCGTGCTTCGCATGATGAACCATAATGATTTCCCGAAAATGACCGAAGAATTTGACCGCAGTGTCCGCAGGGCGCTGGACAGCCTGCCCGAGCGAGAAAGCAAGCCGGTACGCCGTTTCTCAGCAAAGAAAATCGTCTGCGCCGGACTGGCTGCCGCGCTGTGCATCGGCGGAACCGCATTTGCCGCGAATGCACAGAGCTGGTTTCCACTGCTGTTTCCGAATGGCGGAGACGCGAATCTCGAAGGGTATGTGCAGACGGCGGACAATGCCAAGTTGACCGACGAGAACGAGCATTACCGTCTGTCGGTGGAGTCCGTGCTGTTTGACGAGAGTGCGGGTACGGGTGTGATCAGTCTGCACCTTGCAAACAAAAAGCAGGACGGCGTAAAGCCGTTCACGCTGGCGCATCTGATCGACAGCTATCAGAACAAGCCAGACATCACATGGTCCACGCTGTCCTCGTGCTATGCCGAGGAGGGACAGCTTGATTTCGAGGTCATGTACGGCGACAGCGGCTTCTGCGGCAGTGAATTTTACCTCGATACCGCACGTTCGACCGACAACGACTACTATTTCGAGGGCGCATTTGCGATTTCGAGCGATTACAGGCAGGGAGAGCCGCTCCGTCTGGAGGCGCTCGAGCCGGGTAAAACGACCGTGCGTGCGGACGGAGCGGGTACCGCAAAGACGGTTCTGGCGGTCGATCTGCCGGAATTTCAGCAGATGCCGTACCTGACGAGCGCAGACGGTGATGTAACCCTGTCGCAGATCGGCATTCGCATCCGCAACGCGGATATGCACTGCACGGTGGATGATGTGGATACGCTGAGCGTGCAGATGAAGGACGGCTCGGAGTACGTTATTCTGGATGAAAACGCCGATATCGATCGGACATTGTACACTTACGGTTTCAATTCCACCGAGGACACCGACCGCATCGACACCGAGATTGCGGTGCTTGCGCGTGCATTTGACCTGGATAATGTGCAGTTGGTCACCATCAACGGTGAGGTATATCCGCTCTCGTGATAAACGGCAGGATAGAGCAAAACAGACCGCAAATGCGGTCTGTTTTGCGTTTATGCGGTGAAAAGCTGTGCCCAGTATGCGGTTCCGTTCACAACGGTACAGCCGACGCCGATCGAGGTGAAGCTGCTGCTGAGAATGTTCGCGCGGTGGCCGGACGAGTTCATCCACGACTGCACAACAGCCTCCGGCGTGCTCTGGCCATAGGCGATGTTCTCACCGGCACGCGCGTAGGAAACGCCGGCCTCGGTCAGCGCGGTAAAGCAGGATGCGCCGCTCGGGCGCGTGTGCGAAAAGCTGGTTTGCAGTTCTCCTGCGCGGGTCTGCGCCGCCTGCTGCACCGTGGTGCTGATGGTCAGCGCGGGCAGTCCCTGTCTGGCACGCTCGGCGTTCACCAGTGAGACCACCTGCGCGGCGTAGCTGCTGTTCGCGGCGGTGCTTTGTGAGGGCTTGCTCGCAGAAGGACGGCTGACCGTCTGCGTGTAACTCGGACGCACGACGAACGAAAAGCGGTTCTGCTGCAGATGTGCAGCTTCTGCAGCAGTGGTGGATGCGATGACAAGCGCAAGTGCCAGCGGCACGAGTCTCTTGAACTTCATAGGTAGATACCTCCTTGGATTTTGCGGGAAATTCCCATGCACCGTATGATAGCGGGTTTTGTAACCGTTTTGCAATGGAAATCCAAGGAGAAACTGCCGAAGCACGGAAAAAACCGACCGAAACAGGGGAAATTCGGTCGGTTTGGTGAATTTTATCCAAGCTTTTCGATGTCGTACAGGCTGTTCAGCACGAGCCACAGCTGCGGAAAATACCGCATGATATTCCAGATGCTGACGCCTGCCAGCTGATATTCTCCGGCAAGCGCCAGTTTGGCACGGATAGAACGCGCATCCTCGAACCAGACCTCGTGCTCGGCACGGTCGCGCCAGTAGTTGTAGTGCGGAGACTGTGCCGTGTCATCATAATGAATCGGCGCGCCGACCTGAATCGCCTGCTCGACGGCCTGCACGTTGCCCAGACTACGGGCGCGCGACTGTCCCTGCACATAGGGAAGCGCCCAGTCGTAGCCGTAGTTCGGGATGCCCATGAACAGCTTATTCGGCGGCACCTGCGACACGGCAAACCGCACGACCTGCTCTACCTTGTTAATCGGCGCGACCGCCATCGGAGCGGACAGTGTGTAACCCCATTCATAGGTCATCAGCAGGGCACGGTCCGCCGCAGAGCCGAGCGCGGCATAGTCGTGCGCCTCATACAGAAGACCTTGCTGCGCGGCGGAGGTTTTAGGCGCGAGTGCCGCGAAGACCGTGTATCCGGCAGGCGAGAGCCGCTCGCGGACCGAGCGGACAAACGCGGCATATGCGTCCGCGTCCTCCGGCGGCACATACTCAAAGTCGATGTCCACACCGGCGAAACCCTGCATGGCCAGTACCTGTGCCAGATTTTCGATCAGCGCCGCGCGAGCCGTCGGGGTGTTCAGCAGCCGGTGGGCACGTTCGCCGGAGAACTGCCCGTCCTCGCCGAGTGTTGTCAGAACGAGCAAAGGTTTTACCTGATACTGCCGCGCCATGCGCACGAGCAGCTCGGCGGAGAACGGTAAAATGCGTCCGGCGTTGTCAAAACCGACGGAAAATACGGATAAGTACGTCAGATAGGGCAGTGTTCGGCGCAGAACGCGCAGGTCGATGCTCGGATAGGCGTAGCCGTTCACCGCAAAGCGTCCCAGCTTATTTCCATAGCTGAGTACAAGCATCTGCCCCGGCTGAATGCGGTCGGTGCCGCCAAGCTGTGGATTGTTCTGCCACAGCTGCATCACGGTTGTGCTGTTCTGCGCGGCAATGCTGCCGAGCGTGTCGCCGCGGCGGACGATGTACGTTTTTGCCGGCTGCGGAACGACAATGGTCTGCCCAGGCGTAAGCCGGTACGGCTCGTGCAGCTCGTTCTGCTGGATGAGGAACGGCAGGGGAATACCATGCAGCTGCGCAATGCGGTACAGCGAATCACCCGGCCGAACAACATGGATCACCATAGAAAAACCACCTTTCTCCTGCATTTTATGCAGGGGAAAGGTGGTTCTGTGAATGGAGAATTAGGGTATCGCGCAAGGATAGCGATATTTTCCATTCTTCGTTCTCAATTTTCAATTACTGCTTACAGCAAAATAGCAGAGCCGATGGAAACGATAAGTGCCGTCAGCAGACCGGCAACGCCGATCGCCAGACCGGAAATTGCGCCTTCGGTCTCACCCAGCTCAATGGCGCGCGAGGTACCGACTGCGTGAGCTGCCGTGCCGATGGACAGGCCCATCTGCACCGGATTGCGCACGCCGATGCACTTGAGGAAGGTCGGCAGGATGATCGCGCCGATGATGCCGGTGACGACAACCGCAATCGCGGTGATGGAGGTTACGCCGCCGAGCATTTCGGCTACCGCGACTGCAATCGGAGTTGTTACCGATTTCGGCACGAGAGAAAGCGTCGTGCTTTCGCTCAGACCGAACAGATGGCTGAAGAGCAGCACGCTGCCGATGGATACCATCGAGCCGACGAACGCGCCGAGCAGAATGGGCAGCAGGTTTTTCAGCAGTACATCCAGCTTGCGGTAAATCGGGATCGCAAGCGCTACCGTTGCCGGCGTCAGGAAGAACGAGATCAGCTTGCCGGATTCCTCATAGGTCTGATAGGGGGTGCCGGTTGCGATCAGCAGCGCACCGACCAGAATCGAGGCAATCAGCAGCGGATTGCAGACCGCAGAACCGGTTTTCTTTTGAATCTCTACGCCAAGCGCATAAAAACCGATGGAAACCAGCAGCCAGAACTGCGAGGAGGAGAGAAGATCAGTCATGGTCGAACGCCTCCTCGGTTTCACGATGCTGCAGACGGAACACGATATGTACGGTCAGTGCGGTAGCAGCGGCAGTACACAGCGTGGTCAGCAGGCAGACGGCAAGAATGGCAAGTGCTTCACTTTTGATGTCGTTCCAGATTTCCAGCACGCCCAGCATGGCGGGCAGAAAGAAAAATGCCATGTTCTGCAGCAGAAAATCCGCTACGCTCTCTACATGGTGCAGACGAACCGCACCGAAGATGAGCAGGGCGAGCAGCAGGGTCAGACCGAGCACGTTGCCGGGCAGCAGACCGCGGAGTAAAAGGGAGAGCAGTGAGCCGCCGACACAGCAGGCAAGCAGCACACCGAGTTGCTTCATGTGTTTCAAGGTTTTTGCGCTTCTTTCTCGTTTGCGTAGTTTTTGGTCATTGCGGCGAGCAATGTTTGGTAGATGGCCTCGGCGTTTTCCTTAAAGGTACGCTCGAGCATGGCAGCCTGTCCGTGACTGACGACGTTCATTTCCACCGCGAACACCTGCTCCATTTCCATGCGGACGGTCAGGTCGTTCGGACCGTGCTCGGTGACGGCGGTGTGGATGCCGGCGTCGCGCCGGATCTGGCGGACGACACGCAGCGCAGAGCGCTGTGCGGCTTCGCGGACCGGATAGGGAAGCTGCTTCTCGAAAATGCGGGTAGCCTCACGTCCCTTTTCGGTGATGGCGTACAGGGTTTCTCCTTCGTCGGGTATCTCCTCGATGTGCCCGGTCGGGACCATCTCGTAGAAAGCCTCGCTCAGCTCGAAGTAGCCAAAGCCTTCGTCACACCAGGTCGTTAAGTCCACAATGGTGCTGAAGCTGACCGGAAATGGCAGCAGATCCATGGCGAACAGGACCAGAAACTTGATATCCTCTTTGGTATGGATAAAACCGTAGCGAACCATATGCGCGATGCCTCCTTCTCTTCCCCGGCAGGGCGAAACGCCGTTTTCGTCAGTGCTTTTCATAGTATACTACTCGGCAGGGTAAAATGCAATCGGCTGAAATGACAAAGAATATTATATAGAACGGCAAGAATTATACTGTAAAAAAATCAGCATATACAAGGCGAACAAATGTGCGATTTTTTGATAATCTTCTATTGAACATAAAAAATGAATGCGGTATACTTATATCGAGATTATATCGAAACGAGGAAAAAATCATGCCGGAAGTTGTTCTGCGTCCTGCAGAGGAAGAAGATATTGCCGAGATGCTTGCGCTGTATGCGCCGTATGTTATTCAAACCACTGTGTCGAGCGAGTACGATGCTCCTTCGATAGAGGAGTTTACCCGCCGGTGGCGCACCTATACCCAAAAGCTGCCGTGGCTGGTCTGCCGCATTGACGGCGAGGTCGTCGGCTATGGCTATGCTGCGCCGCACCGTACCCGCGCTGCCTATCAGTGGTCGGTCGAAACGTCCATCTACGTTGCACAGGAGCAGCACCGCCACGGTATCGCCGGTGCGATTTACGCCGCGCTGTTTGAACTGCTGGCGATGCAGGGATACTATAATATCTACGTCGGCATCACTTCACCGAATGAGCGGTCGATGAAGTTCCATAAAGCCATGGGCTTTATCATCTCGGGCGCATATCAGGAGAGCATGTATAAATTCGGTCAGTGGCGCGATGTCCTCTGGATGGGCAAGAGCCTGCGTCCGCATGACGGCGCACCGCAGCCGACCGTTCCGTTCCCGGAGATTAAGGACAGTCCGCTGGTAACCAGAGCGCTCAATCAGGCGGTGGAGAAGATACACTTCTAAATCATCTGCATTATTTTTATTGTAGGGCGGGATGACCTCATCCCGCCGCTTCTCACGAGGTGTAGACGGCTTACAACGGCGGGGTGAGGTCAGAAGGTGAATTGCCCGGAAGGGCAAGAGAAGCCACTATGGAGTGCCCCGCCCTACGGTAAAGCCATCGATATAGTTGGAAGGGAGGGCACCCGTTATGCCAGACAACCCGCATATGGGCCATCGCCAGCGCATGCTGGACAAATTCCGCCGGTTCGGACTGGAGATCTTCAGCGACCACGAGGTGCTGGAGATGCTGCTGTATTTTGCGGTGCGGCAGGGCGACACCAACCCGACAGCACACCGGCTGATGCAGCGGTTTGGTTCACTGCATGCGGTGCTCGAGGCAACCGAGGACGAGCTGCAGACGGTCGAAGGCGTCGGTCCGCGCTCGGCGGAGCTGCTGCACCTGTGCTTTGCCCTGTTTCACCGTTATCAGGCGGATGTGGCGAAAATGGAGCAGTTTACCGACAAACTGAACACCTATGACCGCATCGGCGCATATTTCGTGCCGCAGCTGTGCGCCGAGCGGGAGGAAGTGCTGCTGGCCGCCTATGTGGATGGCGCGGGGCGTGTGCTCAAGTGCGAGGAGATCGCACGCGGCGGACATGCGCGGGTGCAGGTGGACAGCTACAAGATTGCCCGCGGTGCCTTGATGGCCGGTGCGGCAGGCGTTGCGCTGGCGCATAATCATCCGAACGGCACGCCGACACCTTCGCAGGAGGATTTTGATATGACTGACCGTCTGCAGCGCACGCTCTCCGAACTGGGTTTGGAGCTGGTCGATCACTGCGTTGTGGCACGCAGCAATTTCACATCTATCGGTCGATTAAGAAGCGGAAGTTTGCGAAAAAGATACTGAGTGGCAAAAAAGGAGGTACGCTCTGTGCCGGAATTTAAGATACACAGCCCCTACCAAATGGCAGGCGATCAGCCGGAGGCGGTAGCCAAACTGGTGGAGGGCATCAACAACGGTCTGACCGAGCAGACGCTGATGGGCGTTACCGGCTCGGGCAAGACGTTCACCATGGCGAACATCATCGAGCAGACCCAGCGCCCGACGCTGGTGCTCGCGCACAATAAAACGCTGGCCGCACAGCTCTGCACCGAGCTGCGCGAATTTTTTCCTGAGAATGCGGTAGAATATTTCGTATCCTACTACGATTATTACCAGCCGGAGGCGTATATCGCCTCGACCGACACCTATATTGAGAAGGATTCCGCCATCAATGATGAAATTGACCGCCTGCGCCACTCTGCGACCTCGGCGCTGAGCGAACGGCGCGATGTTATCATCGTGTCCTCGGTTTCGTGCATTTACTCGCTCGGCGACCCGATCGACTACAAGAGCATGGTGATTTCCATCCGTCCGGGCATGGAGATGAGCCGCGAGGAGCTCATCCGTCGACTGATAGACATTCAGTATGAGCGCAACGACATTGCGTTCGAGCGCAACCGCTTCCGCGTGCGCGGCGACACGGTGGAAATCTGGCCGGTATACTCGGATGAGGATGTTGTCCGTATCGAGTTTTTCGGTGATGAGGTGGACCGCATCAGCCGTATTAACCCGCTGACCGGCGTTTCTCTCGGTGAACTGGGGCATATTGCTGTTTTTCCGGCGAGCCACTACGTTACACCCAAGGAAAAGCTGGAGGAAGCCATCAAGGACCTCGAAGAAGAACTGGAACAGCGCGTGAAATACTTCGAGGAGAACGGCAAGCTGATCGAGGCACAGCGCATCGCGCAGCGCACCCGCTACGACATTGAAATGCTGCAGGAGATCGGTTTCTGCTCGGGCGTCGAGAACTATTCGCGCGTGCTGTCGCGGCGTGCGCCGGGAAGTGCGCCGTACACGCTCATCGACTATTTCCCGAAGGATTTTCTGCTCATCGTGGACGAGAGCCACGTCACGCTCCCGCAGGTGCGCGCCATGTATCACGGCGACCGCGCCCGCAAGGAAAGTCTGGTCGAAAACGGCTTCCGCCTGCCGAGCGCGTATGACAACCGCCCGCTCAATTTTGACGAGTTCAACGACCGTCTGAACCAGATTGTGTATGTTTCCGCAACACCTGCCGAGTATGAGCTGTCGCGCTCGGGGCAGGTGGTCGAGCAGGTCATCCGCCCGACCGGTCTGCTCGATCCGGAGGTTGTTGTGCGTCCGGTCGATGGCCAGATCGACGATCTCATTGGCGAAATCAACGCCCGCACAGCCAAGGGAGAACGGGTTCTGGTCACCACGCTCACCAAGAAAATGGCCGAGGATTTGACCGATTACCTTGAAACTGCAGGCATTAAGGTGCGCTACATGCACCACGATGTTAAGACCATCGAGCGGCAGGAGCTGGTGCGCGATCTGCGTCTCGGCGTGTACGATGTGCTTGTCGGCATCAACCTGCTGCGTGAGGGCCTCGACATCCCGGAGGTGTCGCTCGTCGCTATTCTCGATGCGGATAAGGAGGGCTTTCTCCGGTCGGAGACCTCGCTCATCCAGACCATCGGCCGCGCCGCACGAAATGAGCACGGCATGGTCGTGCTGTATGCAGACAGCATCACGCCCTCGATGAAGCGCGCGATGGACGAGACCGAGCGCCGCCGTGCGCTGCAGGATGCGTTTAATAAGGCCCACGGGATTATCCCCAGGTCTGTGCATAAAAAGGTGCAGGATGTTATCGAGATCACCTCGAATGTGCCATCGAGCAGCAAGAAAAAGCTGCGAAGCAAGGGCGAAAAACAGCAGGAGATCGCCCGCCTGACCCGCCAGATGAAGGAGGCCGCGAAGATGCTCGAGTTTGAGATCGCAGCACAGCTTCGTGATCAGATTAAGGCGCTTGAAAATGGATAATGGAGAATTGAAAATGGAAAATGTCGCTATTCTTGCGCGAGTTCCGTCCGCGCTGCGACGAGGTGCGCCGCTTTGCGGCGATAATTTTCAATTACTCAACCCGTTATGCGTAACAATAAAGGAAAATAAAAATGCAGGAATACATTCACGTTAAAGGTGCGCGAGAGCACAACCTGAAAAACATCGACATCAAGATTCCGCGCGACAAGCTGGTGGTGTTCACCGGCCTGTCCGGCTCGGGCAAATCGTCCCTGGCGTTTGACACGATCTACGCCGAGGGTCAGCGCCGCTACGTTGAATCGCTGTCCAGCTACGCGCGGCAGTTCCTTGGTCAGATGGACAAACCGGACGTAGACTACATTGACGGTCTGTCGCCCGCCATCTCCATCGACCAGAAGACCACCTCGCAGAACCCGCGTTCGACGGTCGGCACGGTCACCGAGATCTACGACTACATGCGCCTGCTGTGGGCGCGCATCGGTACGCCGCACTGTCCGAAATGCGGCAAGGAGATACACCAGCAGACCATCGACCAGATCATTGACCGACTGATGGCGCTTGAAGAAAAGACGCGCGTGCAGCTGCTTGCGCCGGTCATCCGCGGCAAGAAGGGCGAGCACGTTAAGGTGTTTGAGGATGCCCGCAAGCAGGGCTATGTCCGCGTGCGCGTAGACGGCGAAATCCATGATCTTTCGGAAGAATTCAAGCTGGCGAAAACCAAGAAGCACAACATTGAGATCGTTGTTGACCGCGTTGTCATCCGTCCGGACGCCCGCGGACGCATTACTGATTCGGTGGAGACCGCGTCTGCGCTGTCGGGAGGTCTGGTGATTGCGGATGTCATTGGCGGCGAACCCATCACGTTCTCGCAGAACTATGCCTGCGACGACTGCGGCATTTCCATCGAAGAGCTTACCCCGCGCATGTTCTCATTCAACAACCCGTACGGTGCGTGCCCGGTGTGCACCGGTCTGGGTATTCAGAAGCGTGTCGATCCCGACCGCGTCATTCCGAACCGCCGCCTTTCCATCAAGCAGGGCGCCATTCGCGCGTCCGGGTGGGGGAACGCCGACACGGGTACGATCGCGGGCATGTACTACACTGCACTCGGCAAAAAACACGGCTTTACGCTGGAAACGCCCATCGAGGAGTTCTCCGAGCAGGCGCTCGACGAGCTGCTGTACGGCACCGGAGATGAACCGCTCGAGCTGTCGGTCAGCCGTATTTCGGGTGGCGTGATGCGCCAACCGTTCGAGGGTATCATCCCCAATCTGGAGCGCCGTTACCGTGAGACCAACAGTGAGTGGTCGCGCGGCGAGATTGAAGAAGTGATGAGCGAAAGTCCGTGTCCGGCATGCCACGGCCGCCGTCTGCGCCCAGAGGTGCTGGCGGTCACGCTCGGCGGACTGAACATCGCAGAGTTCGCGGAAAAGTCGGTCGTCAAGGCGATGGAGTTCCTCCACACGCTCAAGCTGACCGAAATGCAGCACAAAATCGGTGACAGAGTAATCAAGGAGATCATGGATCGCCTCGGCTTTTTGCAGTCGGTCGGACTGGAATACCTCACGCTCTCGCGTTCGTCCGGTACGCTGTCCGGCGGCGAGAGCCAGCGCATCCGGCTGGCAACGCAGATTGGCTCATCACTGATGGGCGTGCTGTATATCCTCGACGAGCCGTCCATCGGTCTGCATCAGCGCGACAACGATAAGCTGCTTGCGACCCTGGGGCGGCTGCGCGACCTCGGCAACACGCTCATCGTGGTCGAGCACGATGAGGACACCATGTTTGCGGCTGACCACATCGTGGACATCGGTCCGGGGGCGGGACGCAACGGCGGTGAGGTCGTTTTCGAGGGCACGATAGACGAGCTGCTGAAAAGTGATAAATCCATCACCGGACAGTACCTTTCGGGCAGAAAATTCATTCCGGTGCCCGAAATCCGGCGCAAAGGCAGCGGCAAGAGCATCACGGTCAAGGGCTGTGCGGTAAACAACCTCAAGCATACGGACTTTACCATTCCGCTCGGCACGCTGACCTGTGTGACCGGTGTTTCGGGTTCGGGCAAGTCCTCGTTCGTCAACGAAATCCTGTACAAAAAGCTGGCAGCGGAGCTGAACGGCGCGAAGACTCGTGCCGGTGCGCATGACGAATTCATCGGCATCGAGAATCTCGACAAGGTCATCGATATTGACCAGTCGCCCATCGGACGCACGCCGCGCTCCAACCCGGCGACCTACACGGGGGTGTTCAACGACATCCGCGAACTGTTCGCCAAGACGGCAGATGCGAAGGCACGCGGCTACAATGCAAGCCGTTTCTCCTTCAATGTCAAGGGCGGCCGCTGTGAGGCCTGCTCGGGTGACGGCCTGCTCAAAATCGAAATGCACTTTCTGCCGGACGTTTACGTTCCCTGCGATGTGTGCAAGGGGCGCCGCTACAACAAGGAGACGCTCGAGGTGCGCTACAAGGGCAAAAACATCTACGAAGTGCTGGATATGACGGTGGATGAAGCGTGTGAGTTCTTCGCCAACGTGCCGAAGATCGCACGCCGTCTGGAGACCATGCGCGAGGTCGGTCTGGGCTACGTTAAGCTGGGGCAGTCCTCCACAACGCTCTCCGGCGGTGAAGCGCAGCGCGCCAAGCTGGCGACCGAGCTGTCCAAACGCTCGACCGGCAAGACAATCTATATCCTCGATGAGCCGACCACCGGTCTGCATGTCGCAGATGTCCACAGGCTTGTGGATGTTCTGCAGAAGCTGGTGGACGCAGGCAACACGGTTGTTGTCATCGAGCACAATCTGGATGTCATCAAGACTGCGGACTATATCCTCGACCTCGGTCCCGAGGGCGGCGACGGCGGCGGCCGACTGGTCGTTTGCGGTACGCCGGAGGAGGTTGCACAGTGCGAGGGTTCGTATACCGGACAGTATCTCGGCCCGATTCTCGCCCGCAAAAACGGCGGAAAACGCGATAAATAAAGTCGAAATGTGTAATAAAACAGGTGTTTCTTAGCGAGACACCTGTTTTTTCTGTATTTGATAAAGATGTTGTGATTTTGGGTGTGTTTTGGTATAATAGTGATAATATAAAATCGGAGTTACTATACGCAGGCGCCGGAAGGCGTGCTGCTGCCGTGACTCAGGAAGGGATCGTTCAATATGAGAGCAAAGCGATGGGTGATCGCCTCGCCGGATACCGAGCGGGTGCGGGTGCTGTCGCGGGAGACCGGCTATACACCGCTGACGGCGGCGGTGCTGTCGGCGCGCGGCATCGACACACCGCAGGCTGCGGCGGATTACCTGAGCTGCGATGCGCGAGGACTGCATGATCCGTTCGGTTTGACCGATATGGATAAGGCAGTCGAGGTCATCCGCGATGTAATAGATCGCGGAGAGAAAATGGTGGTCTACGGTGATTACGATGTGGACGGCATCACGGCAACGTGCACACTGGTGGATTATCTGCGCAGCAAGGGCGCAAAATGTGAATATTACATTCCCAATCGTCTGACGGACGGCTATGGTCTGACTCGTCCGGCGATGGAGCAGCTGTATGAGCAGGGCACGCGCCTGCTCATCACGGTGGACTCGGGCATTACAGCCAACGAGGAGATTGCCGTCGCACGCGAGCTCGGCATGCAGGTCGTCATTACCGACCACCACGAGTGCCACGAAAACCTGCCGGACGCGCAGGCGGTCGTGGACTGCAAGCGGACGGACGATACCTATCCGTTTTCCAGTCTTGCGGGTGTCGGTGTGGCATTCAAGCTGATCTGCGCACTCGAGGGCGACACGCTTTCCGTGCTCGACCGGTACGCCGACCTCGTAGCGCTCGGCACGGTAGCCGATGTCATGCCGATTGTCGGTGAAAACCGCATTATTGTGGCGGAAGGACTGAAAAAGCTGTCCGTGACGGCAAATATCGGTCTGGAAATGCTGCTGCGTGAGGCGGGGATGAAGAACCGACGCCTGACCTCCTCGACCATCAGCTATGTGCTCGCGCCGCGCATCAACGCGGCGGGCCGCATGGGCAAGGCCGAACTGGCAGCAGAGTTGTTCCTGACGAAAGATCCGATACGCGCACAGGCGCTTGCCGCCGAGCTTTGCGAGCAGAACAAGCTGCGCCAGAGCGAGGAGAACAAGATACTCGAGCAGACGCTCACACGCCTGCGCCGCGAATACAACCCGCTTGAGGATAAAATTATCGTGCTGGCCGGAGAAGGCTGGCATCAGGGCGTTATCGGCATTGTGTGCTCGCGCCTGTGCGACCGCTACGGCTGTCCGGTCGTGCTCATCTCGGTGGACGAGGACGGCGTAGGCAAGGGCTCCGGCCGCTCGATCGGCAGCTTCAATCTGTTTGAGGCGCTCACCTCGTGTGAGGACCTGTTCGAGCGCTACGGCGGTCATGCGCTTGCCGCAGGACTGACCGTGCAGGCGGACAGGATCGAAGAACTCCGCACGCGCCTGCGCAAGTACGCGGAAACGCATGTCACCATGGCGGAGCTCGTTCCGCAGCTGCACATCGACTGCATGGTGCAGCCGGAGTGGCTGACGCAGGAGAACATCGAATCTCTGGGCGTACTCGAGCCGTACGGCATGAAAAACGCGGAGCCTGTGTTCTGCATGAAGAACATGACCGTTGAGGAGATTACGCCGCTGTCCAGCGATCGGCACGTTCGTCTGTCGCTCATCAAGGACGGCAAGCGTTTTTCTGCAATCTGGTTCGGCATCGGTGCGGGCGGTCTCGGCTTTGTCGAGGGCAACACCGTGGATGCCGCCTTTCATCTGGAGATCAACGAATTTCGAGGCCGCCGTTCGGTGCAGCTGACCATCTGCGATGTGCAGCTGAGTGACTGCGAGCATCTGGCAGATCAGAAGATTCTCAATCTGTATAATACACTCATGCAGGACGGCCCGCTCACCGCAAGGGAAGCGCGTCTGCTCCTGCCCGACCGCAAGGATCTGGTTGCTGTCTGGCGGCATGTGACCTGCCGCGCGGAGGACGGACGGCTTTCCGTACCGGACGGGGCACTTTCCCGCCGGGTTGCGTGGGAAAGCCGACGCGACATTAACATCGGCAAGCTGTTCGTCTGTCTGGACGTTTTTCAGGAGTCCGGACTCATCAGCTATCATTTCAAGGAAGGCATGCTCAATATTTTGCTCAAACCCTACGAGGGCAAGGCCGATATTTCCGGATCGGTTGTCCTTGCCACATTGCAAAGTATGGCGGGGTGACACGAATGGGGGAAGGATCTATGCAAACGAAACTGGATTTTTTGATCGAACGCGTACAAAAACAAAACCCGCAGGCGAATATCAAGAAGATTCGCGCGGCATACGAATGTGCGGCCAAGGCACATGAGGGACAGAAGCGCCGCAACGGTGAGCCGTATATCATTCATCCGGTCGCTGTCGCTGAGATCGTTGTGGAGATGGGTCTGGATACGGATTCCATCTGTGCAGCGCTGCTGCATGACTGCATTGAGGACACCGAGTTCGGCTACAAGGAGATCGAAAACAAATTCGGCACGCCGGTCGCGGAGCTGGTGGACGGCGTAACCCGACTGGGCATGCTGCGCTACTCCAAGGAGCAGGAGCAGTTCGAGGACCTGCGAAAGATGTTCCTCGCCATGGCGAAGGATATCCGCGTTATCCTCATCAAGCTGGCCGACCGACTGCACAATGCGCGTACCTTCCAGTTCCTGCCCGAGCGCAAGCAGCGCGACAAGGCACTGGAAACCATGGAGATTTACGCGCCGATCGCGCACCGTCTCGGCATGAGCCGCATCAAGTGGGAGCTGGAGGATCTGTCGCTGAAGGTTCTCGATCCCATCGGCTACAACGAGATTGTGGAAGGCTTAAAGGCTCAGAGCGAGCAGCACGAGGAATTCCTGCAGGGCATTCAGGACCGCATCAGCACCAAGCTGAAGGAAGCGAACATCCACAACGCAATTTCGGCCCGCGTCAAGCATATTTACTCGATCTACCGCAAAATGTATGCCCAGCACAAGACCATCAACGAGATCTATGATATCTGCGCCGTGCGCGTCATTGTCGATACCGTGGCGGACTGCTACAACGTGCTCGGCTATGTCCACGACCTGTACAAGCCGATTCCGGGCCGCTTCAAGGACTATATCTCCACGCCGAAGCCGAACGGCTATCAGTCGCTGCATACGACGGTCATCGGCCGAGCGGGCATCCCGTTTGAGGTGCAGATTCGTACCGTAGAGATGCATAAAATGGCGGAATACGGTGTTGCGGCGCACTGGAAGTACAAGCAGGGTCTGGATAAGAAGGGCAACGAGGAAGCGTTCGCGTGGATTCGCCAGCTGCTTGAAGCCCAGCAGGACACCGAGGCCGAGGACTTTATCAAAAACATCAAGGTTGACCTGTTCGCGGACGAGGTATTCGTCTTTACGCCCAAGGGCGATGTGGTCAACATGCCGGCAGGTGCAACGCCGATCGACCTTGCGTATGCGATTCACTCGGCAGTCGGCAACCGCATGACCGGCTGCAAGCTGAACGGCCGTATCGCACCGATCGACAGCCAGCTGAAAAACGGCGATATTGTCGAGATCCTGACCTCCAAGGAGGCGCACGGTCCGAGCCGTGACTGGGTGAAGATCGTCAAGACCACCGAGGCGCGCAACAAGATCAAGCAGTGGTTCAAGAAGGAATGCCGCGAGGAAAATATCGTCAACGGCAAGGAGGATCTCGACCGCGAGCTGCGTGCCAACCTGCTGTATAACGGCTTCTATGAGAACGAAGAGGTGCAGAAGAACACGCTCAACAAGTTCTCGTTCAACACGGTCGATGAGCTGTACGCGGCCATCGGCTACGGCGGCATTATGCTGACCAAGGTCATCAATAAGGTTAAGGACGATGTCGGCAAGCTGCGCCGCCAGCGCGAGCAGGCAGAGCGTGCCGCACATCCGCAGAATGAGCAGCAGCAGCGCCGCCAGAATAAATCCAGCGACGGCGTTGTTGTCGAAGGCATTGATAACTGTCTGGTCAAGTTTGCCCGCTGCTGTACGCCGATTCCGGGCGACGAGATCGTCGGCTTTGTCACCCGCGGCTACGGTGTTTCCATCCATCGCCGCGACTGCGTGAATGTCCATATCGAGGAAGAACCCGACCGCTGGGTCCGTGCCTGGTGGGATGAGGATATGGCGGCCAATGCCGGTCATGTCAATAAGTTCTCTACAGGTCTGCAGATTTCCACGCGCAACCGTATCGGCGTGCTGAGCGATGTTACGCTGGCGTTTGCATCGAGTAAGATCAATGTGCATGAGATTTCCGCACGCGACCTCAACGACGGCTACGGCGTTATCAACGCCATGGTTGACGTCACGAGCGTCCATCAGCTGGATAATATGATCAGCCGCCTGCGTTCCATCAAGGGCGTCGTGGATGTCACCCGAACGGTTGATACGAATTGATAATTGATGATTGAGAATGGAAAATGAGACGCGGAAAGCGCTTGTGCCTGCGCGTTTCAGGCTCCCCTAAAAGGGGAGGCATTGGCTGGTGTAGAAGGTTTACAAAGGCTCGATGGGTCATCGAGCCCCACGATGTATCTAACTGGTATCATCAAAGGAGTTGCGCGGCACTGCTATGCCGCACCCAGCGTAGACCCCAATTGGATGTAGCAGTACGGTATCCGAAATGCGAATAAGTGGATACCATGCGGAAGAAAAAATCCTCTGCCGTTCCTTTCCTGCTTGCGAAGTCTACCATCTGCACTCAGGGTATCCCAAAAAGGAAACGGGAGTCCCAAGAGGGTAGAAACCATTGGTGTCTACCCTTTTGGAACCCCAGCCAAGGTTTGGCACCCATTCCAAATCAAAAAAATCAACAGATTAAATTCAAAACTTACTACGAAAAGAGGAAAAATAATGCGGGCACTGGTTCAGCGCGTCTCCCACGCGTCGGTGACGATCGACGGCAGGATTCACGGACAGATCGGACAGGGCTTCCTTGTCCTGCTCGGCATCACAGACGGTGATACCGTGGACGATGCGGTTTATCTGGCCGATAAAACGGTTAAAATGCGTGTATTCACGGACGAAAACGACAAAATGAACCGCTCGCTCGCGGATGTCGGCGGCGGCCTGCTCATCGTGTCGCAGTTCACGCTCTACGGTGACTGCCGCAAGGGCAACCGCCCGAGCTTCACGAGCGCTGCCCGTCCGGAGACCGCCATCCCGCTGTATGAAGCATTCATCGCGCGCTGCCGCGAGAGCGGCCTGCCGGTCGAGACCGGCGAGTTCGGCGCGGATATGAAGGTCGATCTATTGAATGACGGCCCGGTAACGCTGTGGATGGACACCAAGGACATGCGGCATTGACAAGATAAACCTGTTCCGCAGGGCGGGGCACTCCAGAGTGGCTTCTCTTGCCTATCGGCAATTCACCTTCTGCCCTCACCCTGCGAAATAAAACAATTTACACTGACTTACCACGGCGGGCTGAGGGCAGCCCGCCCTACGAAGAAGGCTTAAATGCCGAAGAAAGGGTATAACTGATGAAGTTAATGCAACTCTGTGTGGGCATGGTCCGCACGAATTGTTATATTGTATATGACGAAGCAACCCGCGAAGCCGCGGTGATCGATCCGGGCGACAATGCCAAGTCGATTTTGCACGCAGTAAACGAGGAACAGCTGAATGTCAGGTATGTGCTGCTGACGCACGCGCATTTTGACCACATTTTGGCGGCGCACGAGGTGCTCGAAGCCACCGGCGCACAGTATGTTGTGCCGGAGAAGGACACCTGGCTGCTGAGCCGCGACAACATGGGTCAGTTCCGCGGACTGGCACGCAATTATGTGCAGGATACGCCGGATATTCTGGCGAATGAGGGCACCGAGGTGACGTTCGGCGGTATGACCGCGACCTACATGGCAACGCCCGGTCACACGCCCGGCTCGTCCGTCATCAGGATCGGTGACTGCCTGTTCACCGGTGATACGCTGTTCCGTCACGAGTGCGGGCGCTGCGACCTTGAGGGCGGCGATTTCTCTGCCATGCTGCGCTCTTTGAAGCGTCTGCATGACCTTGACGGCGATTACAAGGTATTCCCCGGTCACGAGGGCATTTCTACGCTGAACGAGGAACGCGCATACAATCCATATATGCTGCAGGCGATGGGAAAATGATCTATACACTGGAAAATCATGAACTGAAACACGCGGTAGAGGAAATGCTGTTTCATCTGCTGCCGACCGAGACATTAACGCGTGTTGAGACGGTCGAGCAGATCACCGAGCCGTACTGCCGCAGCATTTTGACCGAGGAGAACGGCGAAGCCGCCGCGCGTGCGATCGTCTGTATGGATGGCGTGACACAGGAGGCCGAGAAACGCGCCTCCATCGCCGGACTGGCAACGCTGGACTACAAGCGCACCATCACCGAACTGGTGAAAACGACCGTGTACGACGCAGTCGTGCCGTTTCTGCCGCAGGCTCCGGTCTGGGGAAGCCTGACCGGCGTGCGTCCGGCCAAGCTGGCGCGCGGCATGATCGAGCGCGGCATGACGCGCGGCGAGGCGGCGGTCGAGCTGCGCGAGCACTTTCATGTTTCGCCGGAGCGCACGGCGCTGACCATCCGCGCGGCCGCAACCGCGATGGAGATGGACAAGACCATCGGTGAAAACGATATTTCGCTGTACGTCGGTATTCCGTTCTGTCCGTCGAGGTGCTATTACTGCTCGTTCGTATCGGCAACCACGGCGCAGTCCGGTAAACTCATCGAGCCGTATCTGGACACGCTCTGCCGCGAGATCGAGGAGACCGCCGCGCTCGTCCGCGCAGCGGGCAAGCGGGTGCAGAGCGTCTACATCGGCGGCGGTACACCGACCACGCTGGACGAGCATCAGCTGGCACGGCTGCTGTCGGCGCTCGAAAATCACTTTGATTTTTCACATTTGCGCGAATATACTGTGGAAGCGGGCCGTCCGGATACCATCACACCGGAAAAGCTGCGCGTGCTCAAAAGCGCGGGCGTTGGCCGCGTGAGCATCAACCCGCAGAGCATGAATGACGCCGTTCTGGCTGCAATCGGCAGAAAACACGGCTCGGCAGATGTGCTCCGCGCATTCGAGCAGGCACGGCAGGCCGGTTTTGACGAGATCAACATGGACCTTATCGCGGGTCTGACCGGCGACACCGCCGAGACTTTTGCACAGACTGTGGATACTTTGCTGCATCTTTCGCCGGAGAATATCACGGTGCATACGCTCGCCATCAAGCGCGGCGCTGATCTGACCGATAAGGCGGCTGCCGCCGCACAGCGCGAGACGGTTTCTCAAATGCTGGACGGTGCCGCACATGCGTTGCAGAACGCAGGCTACGGCCCGTATTATCTCTACCGGCAGAAATTTATGGCAGGCGGCTTCGAGAACGTCGGCTGGTGCAAGCCGGGCACCGAATGCTTCTACAACGTGAGCATGATGGAGGAGCTGCAGACCATTCTGTCGCTCGGTGCAGGCGGTGTTTCCAAGCGTGTCGTGCGCGAGACCGGCTGGATCGAGCGCGCGAACAATCCGAAATATCCGCTTGAGTACATTCAGGCGGCAGACAGACTGGCCAACGGCAAGAAAAAGCTGCTGTTCCCCAAGAAATAATCAGGATAGGGAAATGAGTGAGTAATTCCGTAAGAAGGGACTGTCTATGGCAGAATACACACTGAAATACATCAATCACCGCGCCGAATGCGACGCGGAAGCCTTTGTGAACGACTGCGAGGAGCACTATCATCGTCAGCTGCATCAAGTGGCTGACCAGATCGCCGCGAACTGCAAGCGCAAGCCGGTCGTGTTGCTCAATGGCCCATCCTCATCGGGCAAGACCACCACGAACGACCGTCTGGGCCGCATTCTCGAGCTGGCGGGCATTCACACGCACATGATCTCGATGGACGACTATTACCGTACCTCGGACACCTACGACATTCCGTTTGACGAGGAAAACGGCGTCAATGACCTCGAAAGTCCGGAGTGCATGGATCTGGATCTGCTCCGCGACCACCTGACGCGTCTGGTGGCAGGCGAGGAAATCATGGTGCCGCGCTTCGACTTTGAAACGCGTACCTCGCATCGCAACGACCGTCCGGTGCAGCTGCATAAGGACGAAATTGTGATGATCGAGGGCATTCACGCGTTCAATCCGGTCATCATGGGCGATCTGGAGAAGCATGCGACAAGCGTCTATCTTTCGGTGGCGAGTGTGCTGTTTACGGACCGCAACGTCCGCGTTGAGCCGCACATGCTGCGCTTTCTGCGCCGCGCCATGCGTGACAGCCTGTTCCGCAGCTCACCGGTGGAGTACACCTTAAAGCAGTGGAACTCGGTGCGGAGAGGCGAGAGACTGTATATTTCGCCGTACCGCGGGCAGGCTGATCTTACGGTGGACACCTATCTGCCGTACGAGACCAACATCCTCATGCAGTACCTGAGCGAAAAGCTGCAGGGCGAGGAGAAAATGCTCGAGCAGGCCGACCTTGCACCGCTCAGCGCGATTCTGGATAAGGTTTCGCCGATCGACTACAAGCCGTATATGCCGGAGGATTCGGTTCTGCATGAGTTTATCGGCTGAAAAGTGTCCGGATTCTTGCTTTTTGGCAGGGTATGAAGTATAATGGCAATACCACATAATTGAAACTGCGGCGTTTTGCGGAAATTTTCCGCAAATCGCCCTTGTTCCATTACGCAATATTACCATGAGACCGGAAACGGAGACATTCCGTCGGAAGGAGCGACAAGCTATGGATATGAAAATGCAGGCTTTTCTGGATAAGGTAAAGGACATGGCGGATAAGACCGGCAAGGTCTCCCGTCATGCGGCAGGCGTAGCCGGCAAAAAGGCGAACGACCTTGCACTGGCGACCCGCATCAACCTGCAGATTTTCGATCTGAATACCGAGTGCGAAGCACTGTACAAGGAAATCGGCAAGCTGGTGTACGATCTGCACCGCGGCGCAGAGGTCACCAACGAGGAAATGGACGAAAAGATGGCGCAGGTCGATGCCAAGCAGGAAAAGCTGGCCGCGCTGCGCGACAAGCTGGCGGAAATGCGCTCGGTAACGGCGTGCCCGCACTGCGGCAAACCGTGCGGCAAGGATGACGCATATTGCTCATCCTGCGGTGCAGAGCTGTAACATAATACGGTTTGATGCATCATATTGTAATATCGGGCAAGGGCAGCTATGCCCATTCTGATCAAAGGAAGGGGCGTACGGCGTTTGCAGCGTAAAAAACAGAATTTCATTCAGGGTGCGTTCATTTTGATGCTGGCCAGTCTGCTGGTCAAGGTGATTGGCGCATTCTTCCAGATACCGCTGCTCAACATGATCGGCGGCAAGGATTCGCCTGCGTTCGGCATGTTCAGCGCGGCGTACCGCGTGTACACGGCGATGCTGATGATCTCGACCGTCGGTGTTCCTGCGGCGCTGGCGAAAATGGTCGCAGAGGCCACAGCCCGCGGCAGAGAACATGAGGTGCGGCGTACCGTCCGTGTGGCGGGAAGCATTTTCATTCCGCTCGGCGCGGTCTGCTCGGTCGTGCTGTTCCTCGGCGCGGGCACGTTTGCATCCTGGATCAAGAGCGCGGATTCCCGGCTGGCGGTTATGGCCATCGCACCGAGTGTGCTGATGGTTGCTGTTCTGGCGGTGTTCCGCGGCTACTATCAGGGCCGCTCGAACATGGTGCCGACGGCGGTTTCGCAGGTGATCGAGTCACTCGGCAAGCTGTTTATCGGTCTTGGACTGGCGTATTACGCGGTTCAGCATAACTTTTCCGATCAGGCAGTCGCGGCAATGACCGTCCTCGGCGTTACCATCGGCGAGGTGGCTGCCGCTGTTTACATGCTCATTCAAGGTGCGATCACGCATCGCAGCAGCTCGGCGGTGCACGCGCTGGACGACAGCGTGCGTCCGGCGGGCCAGCTGGCGAAAACGCTGCTCAGTCTGTCCATTCCGATCACGATCAGCTCAGCGGTTATGAGTCTGACCGACCTGATCGACGTGGCGCTGATTTCCACGCGTCTGCAAAGTCCGGCGGTCGGCATGACGGCAAGAGAAGCAATGTCTACCTACGGCATTTACACCGGTCAGGCCATCAACTTCTTCAACCTGCCGCAGACGCTCATCACCGCACTGGCGGTCAGCGTGCTGCCGACCATCGCAAGCGCACGCGCAGCGGGCAACCATGCCAAGGTTTCCAAAACACTGGGTACCACGCTGCGCATGACGGTTATCATCACCCTGCCGGCCGGCGCGGGCTTCATCATGCTCGCCGGACCGATCCTGCGCATGCTGTACTCGCAGGGAACGGAGCTTGGCGGTGTGCTCATGGGTCTGCTCGGCTTTGCCGTACCGGCGGCGGCACTTGTGGCTGTTACCAACTCGACGCTGCAGGCGTTCGGCCGTATTGACCTACCGCTTGTCTCGATGTTTGCGGGCGCGGTTGTTAAAATGCTCGGCGACTATTTTCTCATCGGCAATCCGGCGCTGAATATCATGGGTGCGCCCATCAGTACGGCGCTCTGCTACTGGCTGATCGCGGTCATCAACCTGTTCCACATCAGGCGTCTGACGGGTTCGCTGCCGCCGATCGGAAAAACGGTCTGCCGTCCGCTGGCGGCCACCATCGGCATGAGTGCGGCGATTTTCATTGTGCAGCGCGTGCTGAACGGTGCGTTGAACGCGGCTCCCGGCACCATGCCTGACAAGCTGATCACGCTCGCGTGCATCGGTGTGGCGGTTGCCGTGTATGCCGTTCTGCTGCTCGCGCTCGGTGCAGTCGAGCGGGATGATGTTCTGCTGCTGCCCAAGGGCGAGAAAATCGCAGATATTTTACATCTAAAGTAATCAGGAAGTGCAAAAATGGTTGATTTTGAAATAAAGGATTGTTACAAGTTCGATGATCTGCTCCGCATTATGGAAATCCTGCGCGCGCCGGACGGCTGCATGTGGGACCGTGAGCAGGATCATCATTCTATCCGCCGCAACTTCATCGAGGAGACCTACGAGGTCTGTGAAGCCATCGACGACGAGGACACCGAGCATATGAAGGAAGAGCTTGGCGATGTTCTGCTGCAGGTGGTATTCCACACCCAGATGGAGAAGGAAAAGGGCACATTCGACATCGACGATGTGGCGGACGGCATCTGCAAAAAGCTGATCTTCCGTCATCCGCATATCTTCGGCAATGTCGAGGTCGGCTCGTCCGAGGAGGTCCTCAGGAACTGGGATGACCTCAAGCGCAAGGAGAAGCATCAGGAGACCGATACGCAGGCGCTCGAAAGCGTAGCAAAGAGCCTGCCGAGTCTGATCCGTGCAGAAAAGCTGCAGAAGAAGGCGGCAAAGGTCGGCTTTGACTGGGATAACGTGAAGGATGCACTTGACAAGGTGCAGGAGGAGCTTGACGAGGTCCGCCGTGCCATCGACGGCGACGGCGATCCGGAGGAGGAGATTGGCGACCTGCTGTTCGCGTCCGTCAACGTGGCGCGTCACCTGAAGATCGATCCGGAGGCTGCCGCCGAAAAGACCTGTAACAAGTTTGTCAGCCGCTTTGCGGAGATGGAGCGTCAGGCGACTGCCGCAGGCAAAAAGCTGGCTGACCTGTCCCTTTCCGAACTGGACGCACTGTGGGACAGCGCAAAGCATGAGGAACACGCATAAGGAGCAAAACCATGAAGAAAAGCGAACTGGTGACGCTGGTCGCAGAAAAGACCGGCTTTTCCAAGAAGGACACCGAAAAGACGATCGACACCGTGTTTACCGCCATTGCGGATATCATGGCAGCTGGTGACAGGCTGCAGATCAGCGGCTTCGGCACGTTTGAGACCAAGGAGCGCGCAGCACGCACGGGACACAATCCGCGTACCGGCGAGGAGATCAATATTGCAGCGGCGACCATGCCGGTGTTCAAGCCGGGCAAAGTTTTGAAGGATAAGGTAGACGGAAACAAGTGAGATTAGACAAGTATTTGAAGGTATCCCGCCTGATCAAGCGCCGCACGGTGGCGAATGATGCATGCGATGCAGCGCGCATCACGGTCAACGGCAAGCCGGCCAAGGCTTCATATCAGGTGAAGATCGGCGACGTGATCGAGATCGCATTCGGTCAGCGCACGATGAAGGTGGAAGTGCTGAATATCGCGGAGCATACGCTCAAGGCAGATGCGTCCGCGCTGTATAAGGAACTGCCGCTCTGAACAGGTGATAAAGTATCCCGCTCTCGCATATATTGCAGAGCGGGATACTTTTTTGCAGTCAGGAGGGGAGTTATATGGCACAGGAGGAACGAAGCCGTGAAATGCCGCACAGTGTCATTCTGGAGGGGAGAGAGAAGCTGACGATTTCCGGTGTGACCGACGTGCACAGCTTTGATGAGGAACAGGTGCTGCTCGAAACCGTGCGCGGCATGCTGGTCGTGCGCGGTCAGGGACTGCATGTAGAGCGGCTGCAGCTGGAGGCCGGAGAACTGATCATTCAGGGTGAGATCGGCCTGCTTGAGTACGACGACAGTGTGCAGCCGCGCGACAGCCTGTTCCGGCGGATCTTCGGCGGGTGAGCGGCCATGCCGGTGTTTACGAACAGCCAGCAGGTCACGCTCGTGCTGCAAAGCCTGCTGCTCGGTGTCGGGATCGGGGCGGTGTATGACATGCTGCGGGCACTGCGTCTGCATTTCCGGTGCGGATGGGCAGGGGTGGCGCTGCTCGATACGCTGTTCTGGGCGATCGTGCTGGCGGCCTTATTCGAGTTCGGGCTGATCGCGGCCGCCGGTCAGCCGCGCGGCTTTGTGCTCTTAACGGCGGCAGGTGGCGTGGAATTGTACCTTGCAGCACTGAGTGAAACTATGCTGGAAGTGCTTATGAGGCTCCTGCAGATGCTTGCGAAGCTGAGACGCGCCGTATACGGCCTGCGGGTGCACTGTCAAACGGTGGTAAAACAGCGGTGCAGTTCGGTAAAAATTCGGTTTTTGACGAAAAAATTTAAAAAAGACTCTTTTCTTTTTCGCAGAAAAGGTATAAAATAAAACCTGTATCAGTCTGACGCGCAAGCAAACGATATGAGGTGAGCAGATGACAAGGCGCACGCGGATGATCCTTATCAGGGCAGCGGTAGTGGTGTTTCTGCTTTACGCGGTCGTCAATGTGGTAAACCTGCGCACGCAGATCAAGAGCAAGCGGGATGAACTCGCGTCTCTGACGTTGCGGGTGGAGGAATATCAGAAGGCGAACGAGACGCTCCGGCAGGAAATGCAAAGCGGCATTTCCGAGGAGGATATCGGAGAGATGGCGCGGACAGAACTGGGCTATGCGGAACCGGGCGAGCGTATTTTTGTAGATACGTCCAGCCGGTAAAAGGGAAATAATAACGGAGGCAAAACAGCTTATATGGATTTGGCAGTGGGAGCAATCGTAGAGGGCAAGGTAACCGGCATCACCAAGTTTGGTGCATTCGTTGCGCTGCCCGAAGGCAAGTCGGGTATGGTGCATATTTCGGAGGTCGCTTCGACTTTCGTAAATGACATCAAGGATTTCCTGCAGGAGGGCCAGCAGGTCAAGGTAAAGATCATCAATATTGATCAGGCAGGCCGTATCAATCTGTCGATTAAGAAGGCGCAGCCGCAGGAGCCGCGTCAGCCGAGACAGGAGCGCCGTGAGGGCGGCTTTGCGCCGCGTCAGCCGCGTTTCCAGCGTTCGTCCGCACCGCGCGGACGTGTGCAGCAGGCACCGAAGGACCCGTCCACGATGAGCTTTGAGGATAAGCTGAAGGCGTTTATGTCGGACAGCGAAAGCCGTCAGGCCGATGTGCGCCACGCAACCGATCGAAAGAACGGTTCGCGCCGCCGCAGATAAAGAAGAAAACCGAGGGAAACCTCGGTTTTACTTTTATATGCCGGTGCACGAAGCGTCGGCAGGGCTTTTCGGCACTGGCTGTCCGGTGCACATGAACTGCGTAAGCGTGTTCGCCCCCTGACGGGCGGTGCGTTTTTCGCTGAGATTCAGCGGGAGTTTGCCTGCCCGGCATAGCTTGTGCTGGAAAAGTAACGAAATCCTGCTTTTATGCAAAAAAAGCGCGCTCTTCCTTGCGAAAGAGCGCCAAAAGTAGGATTGTGGGGATAAAGATATGAACGGTGCATGGCGGCTTTCCCAACCGCCATAATAAATATACCATAAATTACCACACTTGTCAACAGTTTTTGGAAGAGGTTTTCCATGAATCAAACACTGATCAAAAATATCAATATTTGGACGATGGACGAGCAGGATTCCCGCTTTTTTGGCTGGATTCTGCTCGAAAACAACAGGATTGCGTCCATGGGCGAAGGTGAACCGCCTACAATGTCCGTTATGATTGACGGAGATGTAATCGACGGCGAGGGCGGCGTGCTGACACCCGGCCTGATTGACATTCACTCGCACATCGGTCTGTACGAGGACGGCCTCGGCTTTGAGGGCGCGGACGGCAACGAGGATACCGATCCGGCGACGCCGCATCTGCGTGCACTGGACGGCGTCAACCCGTTCGACCGCAGCTTCCGCGAGGCACTTGAGGCCGGTGTGACGGCTGCCGCAGTCAGCCCGGGCAGCGCAAACCCCATCGGCGGACAGATTGCGCTGCTCAAGACGGCAGGCCGCCGTGTGGACGATATGATTCTCAAAGCGCCGCTGGCGATCAAGTTCGCGCTGGGCGAGAACCCGAAGTCGGTCTATCACGACAAGGACGAAACGCCGGTCACGCGCATGGCGACCGCGGGCATCATCCGCGAGGAGCTGTACAAGGCGAAGGAGTATTTCTCACGCAAGGCGCGCGCGGAGAACGACCCGGACCAGGACGAGCCGGATTTCGACATCAAGATGGAAGCGCTGCAGCCGCTTCTCTGGGGCAAGGCTGAGGCACATTTTCACGCGCACCGTGCGGATGACATTTTCACTGCGCTGCGTATTGCGAAGGAGTTCGGTCTGCGGGCGGTTATCATTCACGGCACGGAGGCGCATCTTGTGGCCGACCTGCTGGCCGAGGAGCACGTTCCGGTGGTCAGCGGCCCGTACATGACCGACCGTTCCAAGCCGGAGATCCGCAACCTGTCGGATGCCGCGCCCGGACTGCTGTGCAAGGCCGGAATCGAAACCGCCATTACGGTCGATCACCCGGAAATTCCGCTGCGGCTGCTGCCGATGGCGCTTATGCTGGCGGTGCGCGCGGGTATGGATAAAACGGATGCGCTGCGCGCTGTCACTTCGGTACCCGCGAAAATTGCGGGCATGCAGGACAGAATCGGCAGCCTGAAAACCGGTCTGGATGCAGACTGTGTGCTGTGGAGCGGCGATCCGCTGGATATTGCAACTCAGGTGCAGGCTGTTTTTGTAAACGGCGCACCGGAATATAGGAGGACAAAATGAGGACGATTGAGGTTTCGGAAGTAACCAAGCTGGTGCGTCAGCTGTGCATTGATGCCAACTACTATTTGCCCGCAGATCTGCGGCAGGCGTTCGTGGATGGTCAGAACGCGGAGGAGTCTCCGCTCGGCAAGACCATCTTCGGTGAAATGATCGCCAACTGCGACCTTGCACGCGAGAACAACGTGCCGGTCTGTCAGGATACGGGCATGGCGATCGTGTTCGCGGAGATCGGTCAGGACGTGCATCTGACCGGCGGCTCGTTCGAGGATGCAGTCACCGAGGGTGTCCGCCGCGGCTACATTGACGGCTATCTGCGCCTGTCGGTGGTCGGTGATCCGCTGCGCCGCGAAAACACCAACGACAACACGCCGTGTATCCTGTACACCTCGGTCGTTCCGGGTGACAAGGTGAAGATCACGGTGGCACCGAAGGGCTTCGGCTCGGAGAATATGACCCAGATGAAGATGTTCACGCCTGCCGCTACCAAGGCGCAGATTGTGGATTTTATCGCGGATGCGTGCATCCATGCGGGCTCCAACCCGTGCCCGCCGATCGTTATCGGTGTCGGTCTGGGCGGCACGAGCGATAAGGCGGCATATCTCGCCAAGCGTGCGCTGCTGCGTCCGGTCGATCAGCACAACGCCGATCCGCTGTACGCCGAGATGGAGCAGCAGATTCTCGATAAGGTCAACGCATCCGGTGTCGGCCCGCAGGGACTCGGCGGCACGGTTACCGCTCTTGCGTGCGCCATTGAGCCGTTCGGCACGCATATCGCCGGTCTGCCGTGCGTGGTTAATATTTCCTGCCATGTTACCCGTCACGCAGAGGGCGAGCTGTAAGCAACCTTGACAAGAGATTGTAAAACATCTTGGGAAATATGCTGAACAAATTGTGAACTTCTGAAAAATTGTTGGACAAGTTGCATAGGTTGTGCTATACTGAAGATAGCAAAAACCCAATACCGTTTCCGCCACACCACGGCGGCCGCGGATAAAGCCATCAAAGGCGGTTTACGCCTGTTAGGAGATGATTTTATGATGTTCACTATCGTCGAAAGAAAAATCAAGATCGAGGACGAGCTGCGCCAGTACGCACTGCGTAAGGTAGAAAAGCTGGATCGCTACTTCCAGCAGGATTCGGATACCACGCTTACATTCAGCGAGCTGCGCGGCAAGCAGACGGTCGAGATCACGGTGCGTCAGGTTGGTCTGGTTGTCCGCGCCGAGGAAACGACGACTGATATGTATGCTTCCGTAGACGGTGCCATCAGCAGTATCGAGCGCCAGATCCGCAAGCATAAGACCCGTCTGGAGAAGCGCCTGCGTGAGGGCGCATTCGACAAGATGGCAGAGCAGAAGGCCGCACTGACCGAGGAGGATTTCGATGTAGTACGCCGCAAGCGCTTCGACGTAAAGCCGATGAGCGTGGACGAGGCTATCCTGCAGATGAACCTGCTTGACCACCAGTTCTACTTCTTCCGCAACGCCGACAACGACAATATCCACGCCGTTGTTTACAAGCGTGCGGCAGGCGGTTACGGTCTGATCGAGGGCGAGGAATAATTCGTTGAAAAGCACGCTTTTCAACGAGTAGAATATGCCGAACAATGTTCGGACATATCCAAAGAGAAAATCAGCGCGTCGCTATGCGGCACACTGATTTCCTCACTTGTATAAAAACCGTGATACATGCTCCCGGTTTTTATGGATTTTATAAATAAAATCCGATTAAAAATGCACTGCGTGCAAAATACATAAAAGAGCCGGCGGCATATGCCGCCGGCTTTTTTGAGCCACAGGGAGAAAATAAATGAATTTATGTGATATTGAGACAATCCGAGCGGTTCTGGGCCGTCATGGCTTCCATTTTTCCAAATCGCTCGGACAGAACTTTCTGACGGACGAAAGCGTGCCGCGCCGCATTGCGGAGATGAGCGGCGCGGCCGAGTGCGGCAACGCGATTGAGGTCGGCCCGGGCATGGGCTGCCTGTCGGCGGAGCTGTGCCGGCGCGCGGATAAGGTCGTAGCGGTCGAGCTGGACCGTGCCCTCATGCCGGTTCTGGCAGAGACGCTCGCGGATTACGATAACTTCGAGGTCGTGCACGGCGATGTGCTCGAAACCGACCTTGCCGCGCTCTGCAAGGAGAAATTCGGTGACGAAAAGGCGATCGCGTGCGCCAATCTGCCGTATTACATCACCACACCGGCGATTACGGCGCTGCTTGAGAGCGGCGCGTTCGAGCAGGTGACGGTCATGGTGCAGAAGGAGGTCGCGCAGCGCATCTGTGCAGAGCCGGGCACGGCGGCGTACTCGGCGTTCTCGATTTATGTGCAGTACCACGCCAAGGCGGAAATTTTGTTTGATGTTCCGGCGGACTGCTTTGTGCCCAGACCCAAGGTGGATTCGGCGGTGCTCAAGCTCGTGCCGCTCGACAAGCCGGCGGTTGAGACCAAGGACGAAAAGCTGTTCTTTGCCCTCGTGCGCGCAGCCTTCAATATGCGTAGAAAGACGCTCGTGAACGCGCTCGGTCCGGTGCTCGGCTCGTCGATGAGCAAGGAAGAGATCACCGCACTCGTAGAAGCAGCCGGTCTGGATGCCCGCGTTCGCGGTGAGCGGCTCAGCCTCGCGGAGTATGCGAAACTGGCAGATCTCGCGGCGGAAAAGCTGCAGTAAATTTTGATTTGTGGGTTTAATCAACCTGTACAGGCTATCGTAGGGGCGGACCAGTGTGTCCGCCCTTTTCCGTGGTTGGCGATCGGTTAGATTAGGGCGCACACATTAGTGCGCCCCTACGGAACGTGTGCCGTTTACCGGCTATACCTAATGTCATACTCAAACCTATCCCCACCCTGTGGACAAAAGAAAAAGCCTGCACACGCAGGCTTTTTCTCATACCACAATGGCTCTCGGCGGCACCGGCGAGGAAAACACGATCTGTGTTTCGGTCTTGCCGAATTTCTGCAGACGTCCGATAAAGCCGTCCAGCTCCTGCGTCGAGGCGAACGACACCTTGATCAGCATGGAGTAGTTTCCGGTCACGCAGTTGCACTCGAGCACATTCGAGCACGAAGCAATGAACGGATAAAATTCCTCTTTCTGGGTGGGCTGCATATCCAGATGAATGTACGCGAGAATGTGATGGCCAAGCTGCAGCGGGTCCAGATCGAGCGTATACGCACGAATAACACCCTGTTTTTCCAGCCGCTCAATACGCGCGGAAACCGCAGGGGAGGAAAGGCGAACCTCACCTGCAAGGGCCTTGATGGGGGTGCGGGCATTCTTCTGCAGCAGCCGCAAGAGCTTCAGATCAATTTCGTCCATGGGGCAAATAGCCCTCCTTATCCTAAAAATAAAAACAGGAGTCCGACCCGCCTTCGCGGGACGAACTCCTTTGTTCACTGTTTATTATAAAGCACGACCGGGTTGTTGTCAAATAAAATAAGGCTTCGAACAAAAGTTTTTATACATCCGAGTCGGTGATAGGCTTGAACACGATCCACTGGTTATCAATCAGCACCTCGATATGGTCGTCTATGCGCTGATAGCCGTAGCCCGTGCCGAAGTTGGACTGGCCGTTCTCGGTGGGCGCGTCCGTGCCGTTCGCCGTCTGCGAGGTGATCTCGCCGTCCATGTTGCCGCAGCGGCCATCGACCGTGCTGACCTCACCGGTAGACTGATACAGCGTGTTATCCACCATCACCATCATGGGTGCATCCGCGACCGGCTTCTGCTCGGTGGTATCCGGCAGGGCAGCTGCGTCATCCGTGCTCTGGCTGCCGATTTCGGCTTCTGTGGTTTTCGGCTCAGCATTGCCGCAGCCGGTCAGCAGCAGCGCCAGAAGTGCAAGAAGCATTGCTAAAGTACGTTTTTTCATAAAAAACACCGCCTTTCGTAACTCTGATAGTATAGACGAAAGACGGCGTAAAAAGTTCCGTATAAAATTATTTTTTCTTTTTCGGTTTTGCCCAGCCGGATTTTTTACCCTGATTCGGCTTGCCCTGTGCCGGACGTGAAGCCGGTCGTTTGCCGTTCGGTGCACTGTGCTTGCCGTTATTAGGCGCAGAATGACGGCGGTCGTTATTCTGCTGTCTGCCGCCGTTGGACACGCCGTGGCGGCTAACGCTGTGCTGCTTGCTGCCCGGCATGCGCTGGTCGCTGCCTCTGCCCGGACGAATGAGACATTCCCTGCCAAAGCCGATGAGATCCTCGCGGTGCGCCTTTTTGAGCGCGGCAATGACGATCGGGCGCTTGTCCGGTCGGCGCCACTGCAGCAGCGCACGCTGCATCGCCTTGTCCTCGGGCGTTTTCGCCACGAAAACCGGCTTCATGGTGCGCGGATCAATCTCGGTGTAGTACATCGCGGTGGACAGCGTACCCGGCGTGGGATAAAAATCCTGCACCTGCTCGGGCATGTAGCCGACGCGGTTGAGATACTGCGCGAGCATGATGGCGTCATCAAGCGTTGCACCCGGATGCGAGCTCATCAGATAGGGCACAAGATACTGCTTGCGGCCAAGCTTTTCGTTGATGCGGGCATACCGCTCGCGGAACTGCTCGTACACCTTGAAGGACGGCTTGCCCATGTAGTACAGGGCGTTGTCGCTCATGTGCTCCGGCGCGACCTTCAGCTGACCGGAAATATGATGCTCGACCAGTTCGCGGAAGAACGCATCGTTCTTCTCGGCCATCATGTAGTCGTAGCGCAGACCGGAGCGCACGAACACCTTTTTCACGCCCTCGATGCGGCGCAGCTCACGCAGCAGTTCGAGGTAATCCGTGTGGTCGGCTTCGATGTTCTGACAGGTGGTGGGGAACAGGCAGCGCTTGTCCTTGCAGCAGCCGTATTTCTCCTGCTTTTTGCAGGCCGGAAAGCGGAAATTCGCGGTCGGGCCGCCGACATCGTGGATGTATCCCTTGAATCCGGGCATTTGGGTGATCTTTTTTGCTTCCTCGATCACGCTCTCGTGGCTGCGTACTTGAATGTACCGTCCCTGATGGAACGCCAGCGCGCAGAAGTTGCACGCGCCGAAGCAGCCGCGGTTGTGGATGATGGAGAACTGCACCTCCTGAATGGCGGGCACGCCGCCGAGCGCTTCGTAGGACGGATGATAAGTTCGCATATACGGCAGCGCATAAACGTGGTCCATCTCCTCTGTGGTCAGCGGCTTCGCGGGCGGGTTCTGCACGAGGATGCGTTTGCCGTGCCGCTGGAGGATGGCCTTGCCGCGCACCGCATCCTGCTCATCGTACTGGATTTTGACCGAACGGGCGTAGTCCGGCTTGCTGGCGCAGACATCTTCATACGAGGGACATTCGACCGCATCATACTCCAGATCGTCCGTATTATGCACCATATAGGCCGTGCCGCGGACTCCCTTGCACGCGTCTGCGCCCTTTTTGCCGTGCTTGAGGTTGTTTGCCAGCTCAACGACCGAGTGCTCGCTCATGCCGAACATCACGCCGTCCGCGCCGGTGGATTCCAGAATGGACGGCATAACGCGGTCAGCCCAGTAATCATAGTGCGCAAATCGGCGCAGACTGGCTTCAATGCCGCCGAGATAGACCGGCGTTTCCGGGAAGGCGCGCCGCGCAAGCATGGAATAGACGGTTACCGCACGGTCCGGCCGCTTGCCGCCCACACCGCCCGGCGTGTACGCATCGTCCGAGCGGCGCTTTTTCGCCGAGGTGTAGTGCGCGACCATCGAGTCGATGTTGCCGCCGTTGATGAGCACCGCATAGCGCGGACGGCCCATCTCGAGGAAGTCGTGCTCATCGCGGAAGTCCGGCTGACTGAGGATAGCGACCTTGTAGCCGGCATCCTCCAGCACGCGTGAAATGATCGCCGTGCCGAACGACGGATGATCAACGTACGCATCGCCGGTGACGATGAGAAAATCGCAGTAATACCATCCGCGGTCGGTCATATCTTGTTTGGAAATAGGGAGAAAACCGTTCATATATACCTCTTTGGCTTTACAAGGTGAAAATTATAGGTTACAATAAAAATACGGGTAATCCGGCAAAAGATGTTGAAGACGGTTGACCATACTCCCTGAAGGGAGGTGGTATTGTGGATCAGATTCTGCAGATTATTACATTGATCATTCTGCTTGAAATCGTTAAAACCATAAAAAAATAACCGTCCTCGGCCAAAGGTAACGGTTATTTTTTCAACAAAATAATTGAAGCCAGGTCAACCGTCTTCTGCCGGATTGCCCTTTTCTATCTATAAGTATAGCAAATCTGCGGTAAAAGTCAAGCCGCAGAGAACGGAAATGTTTTGCAAAATAAAAAATAACCGTCCTCGCCAAAGGTAACGGTTATTTTTTCGCAAATAAGGTATACGGTTATTCTGCAAAAACTCAGTTATCCAGATAGAACTGAACCAGCTCCTGCATGAGTTCGTCGCGGTCGATCTTGCAGATCAGGCTGCGGGCATTGTTGTGGTTGGTTATGTAAGTCGGGTCCTCAGAGAGAAGATAGCCGACGATCTGGTTGATCGGGTTGTAGCCTTTCTCCTTGAGCGCGTCATACACAGTGGTAAGCGTGCGCTTCATCTCCTTGTTGGACTCGTCTACCAGACTGAATTTTCTCGTTCCGTCAAGCATATTTGGTCTCCTTTCCGATCCTACCTGTCGGTGTTTATCGTTACTTAAAGCATAATACAAAAAGCGGAAAAAGTAAAGCCTTATCCGCGCAAAACTCGTATGAAAACTTTTTCCGCCTGTGGCATACACTGTATGGCGATGGAAAAGGAGACGGTGTTTTACGAGCTGTAATTTTCCAGCAGCCGCGCCAACTCCTCTGCATTATCGAGTGTAATGCCGTCCGCAAGTGCCTGCTGCTCGGCAGATGGCAGCGTGCGCGTGTCGATGCCTGTGCGCAGGACCGAGCCGTCGCTCTGCCGGATGACAAGCCGGTCGTTTTCGCTCTGCACCGTATAGGTAATCGATGCGCTCGCCGGAACGGCCGGCGAAGCCAGAAGCGCACGTCCGGCCAGTACCAGACTGATCATTGCCGCAAGACACGCCAGCGCGGCGAGCTGTGTGCGCCGCCGCGCCTGCTGCATAGCAAGCAGATAAAAACCCTGCATCATAGTCAAAACTCCTTCACTCAGTGGGACTTGCTTTGAGTATTCCCACAAAAATATGGTCTATTCTAAAAGCAGCGTAAAAAATGTTTGGAATTTGCAAAGTCCTGTGGTATAATGCTATCAGAGTGCCTATTACCTCGGCAGTAAGCTGCCGGAAGAAAATCGGCACAGGCAGCTATTGTACAATTCATTTAGCCTTATAAGACGGTAATACCGATGAATTTTACGGTATTGCCAACAATACACGGTGCTTCAAAAAAACAAGACCGTGTGCGGGAACAAATAGGACGTGTTCTTCGTCTTACCCGACAGGACCCTGCGGTGCATATCGTAGGGCAAGGAGGAAAACAAATTGGCAACTGGCAATCAAAAAGGAACGGGAATCGGACATCTGTTCTCCCGCATACTGATTACACTGGTATTGATCGGTGTGCTGTGCGGCTGCTTCTGCGGTATTGCGTTTGCGCTGTATGTACACATCTATATCAATCCGTCCGCGCAGGAAACTGCGGTGGAGATCAGCAAGGGACTGGGTCTGAATCTGAATTCATTCATCTATGCTAAGGAATCGGATTCCGATGAATACAAGCTGTACGAAACCATCAAGGGCAAAGAAAACCGTGAATGGGTGGACAGCGACAAGATTCCGGATACTCTCAAGAACGCAGTCGTTGCAATCGAGGACGAGCGCTTTTACAAGCACCACGGTGTAGACTGGGTGCGCACGATCGGTGCGGTCAAGGGCTGGCTGCTCGGCGGCACGCAGTACGGCGGCTCGACGATAACGCAGCAGCTGATCAAAAACATCACGGCTGATAACGATTACTCGGTAAAGCGCAAGGTAAACGAGATTTTCCGCGCGTTTGCACTCGAGAAAGAGATTGACGACAAGGACCGTATTCTGGTCATGTACCTGAACACGATCTATCTGGGCTACAACAGCTACGGTGTGCAGACTGCGGCGATGCAGTACTTTGACAAGGATGTATCGCAGCTGGATCTGGCAGAATCCGCCGTGCTGGCAGGTCTTACCAACAACCCGTCGATTTACGACGTTTATAACCATCCCGAAAAGGTAAAGAAGCGTCAGGAGACCATCCTTGCACAGATGCTCGATCAGAAGATGATCTCGCAGGAGGAGTACGAGGCTGCCGTAGCAGAGGAGCTTAACTACCGCCCCTACGAGGAGTATCAGCAGGAGATCAAGTCCACCTACAGCTACTTCACCGATGAAGTTATCAAGGACGTGATCAACGACCTGATGACCGAAAAGGGATATTCCCGTCTGGTTGCGGAGAACATGGTTTACTCCGGCGGTCTGAACATCTATGCGACCATCGACACCAAGGTGCAGAATGCACTTGATGAGGTCTGGGCTAACGCAGATAATTTCCCGAACACCGAGAAGTACGGAGAAATCCCGCAGAGTGCCATGGTCATCACGGACAAGCAGGGCAATATCGTTGGTATTGCCGGCGGCCGCGGTGAAAAGACCAGCAGCCGCGGTTTCTCCTATGCGTCTGACGCACGCCGTCAGCCGGGTTCTTCGCTCAAGCCGCTCTCGGCTTACGGACCGGCGATGGATAACGGCATCGTCACGCCGGACAGCACGATTTATGATCGTGCGCTCATGGAGGATGAGGAAGGCAATCCGTGGCCGATGAACGACGGCAAATATCCGACCGGCCGTCAGCTGACCATTAAGGAGGGCATGACCCGTTCGCTCAATACGGTCTCTGCACAGCTTCTCAAAACGCTGACACCGCAGGTATCGTTTAACTTTTTGACCCAGCAGCTTGGCTTTAAGCTGGTAGACAGCCGCACCAACGAGGATGGTACCGTGCAGTCGGATATCGACCTTGCACCGTTGGCGCTTGGCGCACTGACGGACGGTGTTACCGTTCGTGAGATGGCGGGCGGTTTCTCGACCTTCATCAATGATGGCGTTTGCGGCGGTACCCGCACCTACACCAAGGTGACGGACAGCGAAGGCAACACCGTAATGGAGAATACACCCAACACGGATAAGGGCTTTACCAATGTCCGCACGGATTATTATATGCTCGACTGTCTGCAGAACGTTACCGCACACGGTACCGCCTACGGCATTCAGCTTGACGGTGTAGAAACCGGCGGCAAGACCGGTACCACCACCTCCAATACCGATATCTGGTTCTGCGGCATCACGCCAAAGTATTCCGGTGCGGTATGGGTAGGCTACGAGCATAACTACCGTCTGGACGGCCTGTACGGCCGCAATGCGGCGAATATCTGGCTGGCTGTTATGCAGAAGGTGCATGCAGGTGATTCCGGTCTGGTATTTGACTCGCATCCGCAGGATTTCGAGGAAGTCACCTACTGTATGGATACCGGTCTGCTGGCATCCGGCGCGTGCCGCGCTGCGGGACGTGCTGCAACCGGCCGATTCTGGAAGGGCAAGGTTCCGACCGAGACCTGCAGTCATCAGAATATCGAAAACAAGTATGATTTCGAGAACATGGGCGTAGATAATTATTACTACGATGATGAAGAAGATGACAGTGATTCGGACAGCAGCTCTTCGGATACCGACACCGGCAATGAGGATTCCGGTGACGGCGGATCGTATGACAGCGGCGACAGCGGCGATTCCGGTGACGACAGCGGAGACGGCGGTGACAGCGGAGACGATTCGGGAGACAGCAGCGATTCCGGTGGCGACAGCGGAGACAGCGGTGACAGCTCGGAGGATCCGGAAGCATAAAGCCGAATTGTTCGGCACAAACTGAAAACTGAAAATCGTTCAGCGCCGCACAAGGCCGCACAAGTCGGGGCGTTAGCGGTGCCTTGAACCCGCAATCCGCTTCAGCGGGGACTATGCGGGTAACAAGGAGCACACATGCGGCGAGGCAGCCACTCACAGGGCGATGAGGGACCGGTACTGCGCAACGGAGGACTGTGAACCATGTCAGGCGGGGAACCGAGCAGCATTAAGCAGAAACCATCGTGTGCCGCAGATCTGCCGATTCTGAGCCCGAAATGCGGAAAGGCAGCCGGGTGTGTGTATTCGAATTACCTGTGTGCGGTCTTGTGGGGCGCTGAACGAATCTCGATCGAAACCACGCTTTCGATCGAAGGGGATGTGCTGAGCCTGCGGCTCGGACAAATCCCGGCGGGACAAAAGTTCCTCCCGATGGTCGAAACTTTTGCTCCGTCTTGTATAAAAACCCACGCACATGTCGCGGGTTTTTATGAATCTTACGGCGTGGCCGTAAGATTTGATTGAATGCCGCCGTGAAGCGGCGGAGACCGATGACTCGGTTTTCTGGACGAAAACCTGCCATGTGGTTAGTCGCTGCAAGCAGCGACGGATTTAATGCGCGAACGTGGTTCGCGGAAGACGCTTTGAGGCGGGCTTACGCCCGCCTCTTTATTTTATTGAGGGGAGGATTTTCGTTTGTATCAGGCTTTATACCGCAAATGGCGGCCGCAGACGTTTGCGGATGTGATTGGGCAGCAGCATATTACGGACACGCTGCGCGCGCAGCTGCAGTCTGGACGTTTGAGCCATGCATATCTGTTTACAGGCACGCGCGGCACCGGCAAGACCACCTGTGCGAAGATCCTCGCGCGCGCAGTCAACTGCGAGCATCCGGTGAACGGCGATCCGTGCAACGAGTGTGCGGCGTGCCGCGGCATTCTGGACGGCTCGGTGCTGGACGTGACCGAGATTGATGCGGCGTCCAACAACGGCGTGGACAACATCCGCGACCTGCGCGATGAGACGCGCTACACGCCTGCACAGGTCCGCAAGCGCGTGTTCATCATCGATGAGGTACACATGCTGTCCATCGGTGCGTTCAATGCGCTGCTCAAAACACTCGAGGAGCCGCCGGAGCACGTTCTGTTCATTCTGGCTACCACCGAGCTGCACAAGGTACCTGCGACCATTCTGTCGCGCTGTCAACGGTTCGATTTCCGCCGCATTGGCGCGGAGGACATTTCCCGCCGGCTGCTGGATGTTGCGGCAGGTGAGGGCATTGCGCTGACCGAAGGTGCGGCACGCCTGATCGCCCGGTTGGCAGACGGCGCCATGCGAGACGCGCTTTCCATGCTCGACCGTGCGGCGGCAGCCGGTGCGGTGGACGAGAAAACGGTCACGGCGGCGCTCGGCGTGATGGGTCAGGACGATGGCATTCGCCTGGCCGAGCACCTGAAAACCGGTGATCTGGCGGCGGCAGTCGGCCTGCTGGATGAATATTACAATGCGGGCCGTGATCTGGCGTCCGTGTATGATCAGATGCTCGGCCTGATCCGCGATGCACTGCTGGTCAAGACCAGCAAGACCGACGTTTCCGCGCTTATTTCTCCGGCGTACAGCGTAAAGACGCTGCAGGCGCTGTGTGACGGTCTGGCGTCGTCCACGCTCATCGCGTGGAGCCGCATTATCAGCGATTCGCTTGACCATATGCGCACGGCAGCCAACCGCCGTGTGGAGGCGGAGCTGTGCGCGGTGCGGCTGTGCAGCCTGGGGGCTGACAATTACGACACGCTTGGCGGGCGTGTAGAAGCGCTCGAGGAAAAGCTGAAGAACGGCGTTCCGGTGCAGATGGTGCCCGCAGCAGCCGCGCAGCAGGCAGGCGATGTGCCGCCTCCGCCGAGTGACAATGATGCACCGCCGCTTCCGGGCGACGAGGATGCACCTGACTGGGCGCGAGAGGAAGACGGGACCGCAGACACGCCTAAGCAGGAAGTGACGCTGTGGAGCCAGTGGCAGCCGCTGCTCGAAGCGCTGACCGGCAAGATCAACATCGGCGCACACACCAATATCAAGCTGAGCGCGAAAGGCGTGCTCGAGGACAACGCGCTCGTCATTCTCTGCGAGGACAAAATGACGGCCATTCTCGCGGCAAAGGAGCCGACCATTTCGGTCATCCGGGAGCAGGCGGCCAAGCTGAACGGTGCACCCATCAAGGTCAAGGTGCGCGAAGCGGGCGAGGAGCTTGTTGTGAAAAAAAATATCGCAGTCGATGAACTGATCGACCGCGCTAAATCAATGGATATTCAAGTGAAACAGCTTTAAGGAGGACGTTTATTATGGCAAAGGGTAAGGGTTTCGGCGGCTTTGGCGGTGGCATGAACATGCAGGCGATGATGAAGCAGGCACAGAAGATGCAGGAGAGCATGCTCAAGGCGCAGGAGGAGATCGCGCAGATGGAATCCACCGGCACGGCAGGCGGCGGCATGGTTACCGCGACTGTAACCGGCACTTCCACGCTCAAGAGCATTGAAATCAAGCCGGACGTTGTTGATCCGGACGACATCGACATGCTGCAGGATCTGGTCGTTGCAGCGGTCAATGAGGCACTCAAGGCGGCTTCCGATAAGTCGCAGAGCCAGATGTCTGCGATTACGGGCGGCATCGGCGGCGGTCTGGGCGGTCTGCTGTAATGGAGCTTTTTGCACCGCCGGTCGAACGGCTGATCGAGGAGTTTGCAAAGCTCCCGGGCATTGGCCAGAAGACTGCACAGCGGCTGGCGTTTCATGTGCTCGACCTGCCGAAAGAGGACGCCGAGCGGTTTGCGGATGCCATCCGTGAAGCAAAAGCCAAGACGTTCACCTGCAAGCGCTGTCAGAATCTGACGGACAGCGAGATCTGTCCGATCTGCTCGGACAAGACGCGCAACCAGAAGGTGATCTGCGTGGTGGCAGAGCCGCGCGACGTAATCGCGTTCGAGCGCACGAAAGAGTACAAGGGTCTGTATCATGTGCTGCACGGCACGCTGTCTCCGATGGGACACGTCGGACCGGACGACATCCGTATCCGCGAGCTGGTCAAGCGCGTGGCGGAGGAGGAGACCGAGGAGGTTATCCTCGCCACCAATCCGGACACCGAGGGCGAAGCCACGGCGATGTACATTTCGCGGCTGCTGCAGCCGTTCGGCATCAAGATTACGCGGCTGGCGTATGGTATTCCGGTTGGCGGGCATTTGGAGTTCGTCGATGAGGTGACGCTGACCCGTGCACTGGAGGGTCGAAAGGAGCTGTGATGGCTCCTTTGCAGCCTTGTCAGGGTTTGCATTTGACGGAAATTGGTGCCGCAGTATGCGGCGGTTCTTGCCTTTGCGGCAGGCGCACAAGAGGGTAGACACCAAGGTTTCCACCCTCTGATTTTCACCCCTTTCCTAAGATAGCCTGACGCAATCAGAGACCGGCGACCGCTTCGAAAAGGGGAACGGCAGTCGACCCTTACACGTTGACGAGGGTCTCTTCTGCGTCTGACAGCGCGTGCCGCACGCAATGGTTAAGTGGGCGGCATAGCTGTCCTCCAGAGGACCTTCTCTTGCCCTGCGGGCAATTCACCTTGTGCCGCCCTCTGCGTAGACTTTCCGATATGTGTAGCAGTAAGTTGTCTGTGAACTGCGAATAGGCGGAGAAAGACACGCTGCGGTAGACCGACTGTCGTTCCCCTTTTTCGGAGCGGTCACAGATAGGAAAGCTGCGCTGGACTAACAAGTTAAGGGAAACGGGAGTTAAGAGGGTAGAAACCGTAGGTGTCTACCCTCTTGCCCCGATGCGGCGGGTGCCGCAGCTTTCGTTCTACCTTTGAAAAAGGTAAAAAAACAGGAACAGCCGAACTTTCGTCCGGCTGCTCCCGCAATAAAAGGTAGGATAGAGAGTAGAAAGCAAGAACATGTGGGGGGATCTTACGCTTTCCACGTCATTTATAATACTGGTGAATTGTGAACATTCTGTGTACATTCTACAACAATATTAGATTTTTGATAGATCGGGAGGAAAAAGTCTGTGGCAGACCTGAAAAAAGAAATTGAAAATCGGCGCACATTTGCAATCATTTCGCACCCTGACGCCGGTAAAACCACCATTACGGAGAAGTTTTTGCTCTACGGCGGAGCCATTCAGGAGGCCGGCATGGTCAAGGGCAAGAAAAACAGCCGTCATGCGGTTTCCGACTGGATGGAGATCGAGAAGCAGCGCGGTATTTCGGTAACGTCCTCAGTGCTGCAGTTCCGCTATGAGGGCAAGTGCATCAACATTCTGGATACCCCGGGTCATCAGGACTTCTCGGAGGATACCTACCGCACGCTGATGGCGGCTGACTCTGCGGTGATGGTCATTGACGCCTCCAAGGGCGTCGAGGCACAGACCCGCAAGCTGTTCAAGGTCTGCGCAATGCGCGGCGTGCCCATCTTCACCTTTATCAACAAGATGGACCGTGAGGCACGCGACCCGTACGAGCTGCTCGAGGACATCGAGAACGAGCTGGGCATCGGCACCTATGCGGTAAACTGGCCGATCGGCTCGGGCAAGCGCTTCAAGGGCGTGTACGACCGCATGGACGATGAGGTTATCGCGTTTGAGGGCGCGGATTTCCGCCACGAGGTCAAGGCGCAGCGCCTGTCGATCGACGATCCGATCCTCGAGGGACTGCTGCCCGAGGATCAGTACCAGACGCTGATCGACGATGTGGAGCTGCTCTCCGGTGCAGGCGATGAGTTTGATCTCAAGGCTGTGCACGAGGGCAAGCTGTCGCCGGTATTTTTCGGTTCCGCGCTGACTAACTTCGGTGTTGAGCCGTTCCTGAAGAAGTTCCTGCAGATGACGTCGCCGCCGACCGCGCGTACCGCTGACATCGGTGTGATCGACCCGTTCGACCCGCATTTCTCCGCGTTTGTGTTCAAGATTCAGGCGAACATGAACAAGGCACACCGCGACCGTGTTGCGTTCATGCGTATTTGCTCCGGCAAGTTTGAGCGCGGTCAGGACGTGCTGCACGTTCAGTCCGGCAAGAAGATGGTGCTTGCCGCACCGCAGCAGCTGATGGCACAGGACCGCTCCATTGTCGATGAGGCGTATGCGGGCGATATTATCGGTATTTTCGATCCGGGTGTGTTCTCCATCGGTGATACCGTGTGCGATCCCAAGCATAAGTGCGTGTACTCCGGCATTCCGACGTTCGCACCCGAGCTGTTTGCCGTTGTTCGCCAGAAGGATACGCTCAAGCGCAAGCAGTTCGTCAAGGGTGTCGAGCAGATCGCACAGGAGGGCGCTATCCAGATCTTCCGCGAGCCGAATGCCGGTATGGAATCGGTTATCGTCGGCGTTGTCGGCGTGCTGCAGTTTGAGGTGCTCGAGTACCGATTGAAGAACGAGTATAACGTCGAGATCATCCGCGAAAACCTGCCGTATGAGCACGTTCGCTGGGTTGAGAATGATGAGGAGGACTTCGATATTAAGAAGCTCCAGCTCACGAGCGACACCAAGATCGTCGAGGATCTCAAGGGCAATAGCCTGCTGCTGTTCACTTCGCCGTGGAATATCACCTACGCAACCGACCATAACGAGAACCTGCGTCTGGCAGACTTTTCCGAAAACGCATAAGCTAAAAGACCGCCTTACGGCGGTCTTTTTTGATGGTGTGTGATAAGATGCTCGGGAGGGATGGACTCGGCGCACCGAATGAAACGATTGGTACATGTTATCCCGTAGGGGAGCACAGTGTGCTCCCACACAACGTGAAATGGAACGTGTTTTGGGCGAACAATGTTCGCCCCTACGGCTATATATCTGCAAATGGTCTGCAACGGTGCGCCGAGTCGGCGCACCCTACGGTTAAGCGATATCGTATGGTTTGATACTTTGCCGGGTCATTTTTAGCAAACAATAAAAGAGCACCGGAATCGAAATTCCGGTGCTCTTTTATTGCGGTAGCCCTTACAGGCAGCGCCTGTCAAGGGCGTCCCTCGATTGAAAGGGCGTAGCCCTTTCAATCGAAAATCAGCATACGCCCTGAGCGAGCATAGCGTCAGCGATCTTCTCGAAGCCGCCGATGTTAGCGCCCATAACAAGGTTGTCCTTGTGGCCGTACTTCTCAGCTGCAGTGATGCAGGTGTGGAAGATGTTAACCATGATGTCGTGCAGACGCTGGTCAACTTCCTCGAAGGTCCAGGACAGACGCAGGGAGTTCTGGCTCATTTCCAGACCGGAGGTAGCTACGCCGCCTGCGTTAGCAGCCTTTGCCGGGCCGAAGAATACGCCGGCTGCCTGGAATGCTGCAACAGCCTCCGGGGTGGACGGCATGTTAGCGCCCTCAGCTACAAACTTGCAGCCGTTGGCGATCAGAGCCTTGGCGTTCTCCTCGTTCAGCTCGTTCTGGGTTGCGCACGGCAGAGCGATGTCGCACTTTACGCCCCACGGACGCTGACCCTCGGTGTAGGTGCTGCCTGCAACGCGCTCAGCATACTCCTTGATGCGGCCGCGCTTAACTTCCTTGATGTCCTTAACAACATCCAGGTCGATGCCGTTCGGATCGTAGATGAAGCCGTTGGAGTCGGACATGGTAACAACCTTAGCGCCCAGCTGGGTAGCCTTCTCGCAGGCATAGATCGCTACGTTGCCGGAACCGGAGATTGCAACGGTCTTGCCCTCGAACGAAGTGCCCTTGTATGCGAGCATTTCCTTCATGTAGTAGCACAGGCCGTAGCCGGTTGCCTGCGTGCGTGCCAGAGAACCGCCGTAGGACAGACCCTTACCGGTCAGAACGCCGGTGTACTCGTTGCGCAGGCGCTTGTACTGGCCGAACATAAAGCCGATCTCACGGCCGCCAACACCGATATCGCCTGCCGGAACGTCGGTGAACTGACCGATGTGCTTGCACAGCTCGGTCATGAAGGACTGGCAGAAACGCATGATCTCAGCATCGGACTTGCCCTTCGGGTCGAAGTCGGAACCGCCCTTGCCGCCGCCCATCGGCAGAGTGGTCAGGCTGTTCTTGAAGCACTGCTCAAAGCCGAGGAACTTGATAACGGATGCGTTAACAGAGGGGTGCAGACGCAGACCGCCCTTGTAGGGGCCGATTGCGGAGTTGAACTGTACACGGAAGCCGCGGTTAACCTGAACCTTGCCCTGATCGTCAACCCACGGTACACGGAACATGAACATGCGCTCCGGCTCTACGATGCGCTCCATGATGCCGTTCTTCTCAAGCTCCGGACGAGCTTCAACAACCGGCTCAAGGCTCTCGAGAACCTCGTAAACTGCCTGCTGGAACTCCGGCTCATTCGGGTTGCGCTTCTGTACGGTTTCGTACACGCCCTGCAGATAAGAATTGGTAAGTGCCATTTTTATTGTCCTCCTTACATTCTATACCACTCGCTTAACTTTCGTAAGTAATCCGAGTGGAATGCTCTTATATTTGGTGACGGTTTTATTATATAGCAATTTTTTTGTATATGCAATACTTTAGCGTGATAAAATTATACAGTTTTTTAGGCTGAAAAACCTATGGATATCGGCAATCTGACTTGATATAATAAAGTAAAAGAAGGAGGCAACAGCCATGGCAAACAGCTTTGACCGTATATATGCAGTGGTGAAGAAAATTCCGCGCGGAACGGTGGCCAGTTACGGGCAGGTCGCGCTGCTCGCGGGCAACCCGAGATGGGCGCGCGTCGTCGGCTATGCACTGCATGCCAATCCCGATCCGGAGGGTATTCCATGCTACCGCGTGGTGACGAAAGACGGACGAACGTCACCGGCGTTTGCGTTCGGCGGCGCGGATATCCAGCGCGCACTGCTCGAAGCGGACGGCATCGAGTTCACTGAGGACGGCCGCGTGGATATGATGAAATACGGCTGGACAGGATTAGGGTAACACCGCACAATTAAACTGCGGCGCTTTACGGAAATTTTGTGCTCTGACGTCGTTGTGCTTTCACGGTAATACACAAAGTATTACCGCAAAATCACGCCTAATCAAACCGCAAAATTTACTCGTAAATCGCTCTTGTTCAATTATGTGGTATTACCCTGACTTGACAAATCCGGTCGTGCGGTGCTATGCTTGCGCCAAAGGAGTGACACGCATGATCGACATCGAAAAGCTGACCGCGCTCGCCATCGCATACGACGCAGGCGACGCAAAACAGATTCAGCACTTTATAAAGGTATACGCATACAGCCGCCTGCTCGGGCGCAGGGAAGGTCTGGATGAGCAGAAGCAGAATGTACTTGAAGCCGCAGCCGTTCTGCACGATATCGGCATCCACGAAGCCGAACGGAAGCACGGCTCGAACGGCGGGCATTGGCAGGAGATGGAAGGTCCGGCGGTCGCGGCACCCATGCTGCGGCAGTGCGGCGCGGATGAGCGGGAGAGCGAGCGCGTGCAGTGGCTCATCGCGCATCACCATACCTATACCGCCGGAGAGGAAAAAGATTTCCGTATTCTGCTTGAAGCGGATTTCCTTGTCAACGCCTACGAGGACGGTATGACGGCAGAACAGTGTAAAACCGCGAAAGACCGCGTGTTCCGGACCGAAACCGGTAAGCAGTATCTTGAAGCAATGTTTCTCAAACCGGCATATCAGGTGAAATAATGGAGAATGGAGAATAAACCAGACGGTGTTTATTCTCCATTTTTTTATTGGGTGCAAATCGTTAGATACGGTGCGCCGAGGTCGTACCCCAGGGCACCTTCTCTTGCCCTTCGGGCAATTCACCTTGTCGTACCCTACGGTAAAGCATAGAGATTATATTTAGCGGAGTGTAAAATTCGTAGGTGCCGTCTGCGGCCACCGGATCAACGAGTTGCGCAACACTGTTGTGTTGCGCCTGCGTAGACCCAACCGGCTGTGTAGCAGTACGCTATCTGTGAACTGCGAATATGTCGAGAAATGGGCGCACACTGTGCGCCCCTACGGCAGAGTAACCCGACTGCCGTTCTCATATTTTTCGCAGCGGTCGCCGGTCTCTGGTATGCGTCAGGTTAAGAAACAAAAGAAAGTGGGAGTTAAGAGGGTAGAAACCATTGGTGTCTACCCTCTTGCCCCCGCCGTGGGTACGGCGCCCCCCGCCGGGCAGGTGAGATTCCTCTCGCTTCGTAAGCGACCACTCCCCGAAATGTGAACATTTCGTGAAACCCGTTGACATTGCCGAGTGACGGTGTATAATATGTTAGCAAGCTAACAGTAAGGAGGCTAACAATGAATTGCTGTGACCATAATGAATGCTGCGGTCACTCGAACGACTGCATCGGTGCAGAAATCGGCATGCTGCATAATCTGCTTCGGCGGCAGATGGCGTGTATGACCGAAAAGACTGCGAATGCAGCAAATGTGACCGGCATGCAGGCGATGATCGTCCATCACCTGATCATACACGAAAAGCAGGGCGATATATTCCAGAAGGATCTGGAAAACGCGTTCCAGATGCGCCGCTCGACCGCAACGGGCATACTGCAGCTGATGGAGCAGCACGGCATTATCCGCCGCGAGCCGGTGGAGCATGACGGCCGCCTGAAACGTTTGGTGCTGACCGAGCAGGCGCGTGCAATGGATGAATACATTACTGAGCGCATGAAGCAGATGGAGCAGCTTCTGCGGCAGGGCATCACCGAGGACGAGCTGAAGGGCTGGTTTGCGGTCTGTGAAAAAATCCGCTCCAATCTGGAGCAGTACCAATGCAATATGTGCAGGGAGGGACAGAAATAATGATAAAACGACTGCTGAAAAGTGTGCGTGAGTTCAAAAAGGACGCGCTGCTCACGCCGTTTTTCGTTGTGCTCGAGGTCGTGATGGAGGTCATCATTCCGATGGTTATGGCGCTGCTGATCGACAAGGGCATTGACGGGCAGGATATGGCCGCCATTTGGAAATACGGCATCATCCTTGTGCTGTGCGCCATGCTCGCGCTGGTGTTCGGCGCGGCGGCCGGCACCTTTGCGGCGAGAGCCTCAACCGGCTTTGCCCGCAATCTGCGTCACGATATGTACTACAATGTGCAGAATTTCTCGTTTTCCAACATTGATAAGTTCTCCACCGGTTCGATCGTCACCCGTCTGACCACCGATGTTACCAACGTACAGAACGCCTTTCAGATGTGCACGCGCATCGCGGTGCGCTGCCCGGTCATGCTGGTCTTTGCGCTGTTCATGGCGATGAAGATCAACAGCAGGATGGCGCTCGTATTCCTCGCGGTGCTGCCGATTCTGGCAATCGGCATGGGCATCCTGATGAAGGTTGTCGGTCCGGTCTTTGAGCGCGCATTCAAAATCTACGACCGCATGAACACGGTCGTACAGGAAAATGTGCGCGGTATCCGCGTTGTTAAGACCTATGTTCGTGAGGATCACGAGACTGAAAAGTTCGAGGGCGTTTCCGGTATGCTGTACCGCACGTTCTCCAAGGCGCAGAAGACCATGGCAGGCGTTATGCCGCTGATGCAGTTCTGCATGTACGCGTGCATGCTGCTCATTTCGTGGTTCGGCGCGCGTCTGATCGTCGGCGCCTCGATGACCACCGGCGAGCTGACCAGCATGTTCTCCTACGCGATGCAGATCCTGATGAGTCTGATGATGGTAGCGATGGTTTTCGTTATGATCACCATGGCCAAGGCGAGCGCAGAGCGTGTTGCCGAAATCCTCGATGAGCAGCCCGACCTGCACAATCCCGCAAACCCGATTCACGGGGTCAAGGACGGCGCGATCGAGTTCGATGACGTTTCCTTCAGCTACAAGGGCGATGAGCGCAAGCTGGCGCTCAAAAACGTCAACCTGCATATCAAGGCCGGTCAGACCGTCGGCATTCTCGGCGGCACCGGTTCCGCGAAGTCTACGCTCGTACAGCTGATTCCGCGTCTGTACGATACCACGCACGGCACGGTCAAGGTTGGCGGCGTGGATGTCCGCGATTACGATATCGAGGCGCTGCGCGATCAGGTTGCCATGGTGCTCCAGAAGAACGTGCTGTTCTCCGGCACGATCAAGGAAAACCTTCGCTGGGGTGACGAAAACGCTTCGGACGAGGAGCTCGAGCGCGTATGCCGTCTGGCACAGGCGGATGAATTCATCCAGCAGATGCCGGATAAGTATGACACCCACATTGAGCAGGGCGGCTCAAATGTCTCCGGCGGTCAGAAGCAGCGACTCTGCATTGCGCGTGCGCTGCTGAAAAAGCCGAAGATCCTCATTCTTGATGACTCGACCAGTGCGGTAGATACCAAGACGGATGCGCTCATCCGCAAGGCATTCGCGGAGGAGATCCCGGACACGACCAAGATTATCATTGCACAGCGCGTTTCCTCTGTGCAGGATGCGGATCAGATCGTCATTCTCGACGGCGGCACCGTGCAGGCTGTCGGCACGCACGATGAGCTGCTCGCCGCCAACACGATCTATCAGGAAATCTACAACCAGCAGAACAGAAAGGGCGGTGAGGAATAATGGCAAGACCTCAGATGCGCGGACCCGGCGGCCGCAGAGGCATGATGGGCGGCAAGCGCAGCAAAAATCCGAAAAAGACGCTCGGACGGCTTATGAAATACATTCAGAGGGGTTACGGCGTACAGTTTGTGGTTGTACTCATCTGCATTCTGCTGTCGGCTGTGGCAAACGTGGCCGGCTCCATGTTCCTCAAAAGTCTGATCGACGACTATATTTCTCCGCTGCTGCTGCAGGCATCTCCGGTGTTTACCGGTCTGCTGCATGCGCTGATGAGCATGGCGGTGATCTATCTCATCGGCATTGCGACTACGTTCATCTACAACTGGCTGATGGTCAGCATTTCGCAGGGCGTGCTCAAAAAGGTGCGTGACGAGATGTTCGCGCACATGCAGAAGCTGCCGATTCGCTACTTCGATACGCATACCCACGGCGACCTGATGAGCCATTTCACCAACGATACCGATACGCTGCAGCAGATGCTCAGCCAGTCCGTGCCGCAGATGTTTTCCTCAGCGATGACCATTATCTCGGTGTTCATCGGCATGCTGGTGACGAATGTATGGCTGACGCTGTTCGTACTGCTTGGCGTGTGCGTCATGCTCAAGGTGGTTAAAAAGCTGGGCGGTCAGTCCGCGAAGTACTTCCTCGAGCAGCAGAAGTCGCTCGGCAGGGTCAACGGCTATATCGAGGAGATGATCAACGGTCAGAAGGTCATCAAGGTGTTCTGCCACGAGGAAAAGTGCAAGGAGCAGTTCGATGCGCTCAACGATGAGCTGCGCGAGAACGCTGCGAGCGCGAATACCTTCGCAAACATCCTCATGCCGATCATGATGAACATCGGCAACCTGCTGTACGTTCTGGTCGCGGTTGTCGGCGGTGCGCTGGCGCTGTCCGGCGTGGTCGGAAACAGCATCACCATCGGCGTTATTGCATCCTTCCTGCAGCTGACCAAGTCGTTCACCCAGCCGGTAACGCAGATTTCGCAGCAGTTCAACTCCATCGTTATGGCGCTTGCCGGTGCCGAGCGTATCTTTGAGCTGATGGACGAGGAGCCTGAGGTAGACAACGGCTACGTTACTCTCGTCAACGCCAAGTACGACAAGAACGGCGAACTCGTTGAAACCCCGGAAAAGACCAACATCTGGGCGTGGAAGCACCCGCACGAGGACGGCACCACCACCTACACGCAGGTCCGCGGCGATGTCCGCTTCTTCGATGTGGATTTCGGTTATAACCCGGATAAGATCGTTCTGCACGACATCACGCTGTACGCCGAGCCAGGTCAGAAGGTCGCGTTCGTCGGTGCAACCGGCGCGGGCAAAACGACCATCACCAACCTGATCAACCGTTTCTACGACCTCGCAGACGGCAAGATCCGCTACGACGGCATCAATATCAATAAGATCAAAAAAGCCGATCTTCGCCGCTCGCTCGGTATCGTTCTGCAGGATACCAACCTGTTTACCGGCACCATTCGCGATAATATCCGCTACGGCCGCCTGGATGCGACCGACGAGGAGGTCGAGGCAGCGGCGCAGCTGGCCAACGCGGACGACTTCATCCGCCGACTGCCGGACGGCTATGATACTGTCATCGACGGCGACGGCGGCAGTCTGTCGCAGGGTCAGTGCCAGCTGCTTTCCATCGCGCGTGCGGCTGTTGCCGATCCGCCGGTTATGATTCTTGATGAGGCGACCAGCTCGATTGATACCCGCACGGAGTCCATCGTGCAGGCCGGCATGGACGGCCTCATGTACGGACGTACGGTGTTCGTTATCGCGCACCGTCTGTCCACGATTCAAAACGCAGATGTTATTATGGTGCTGCAGCTCGGCCATATCATCGAGCGCGGCAACCATGAGCAGCTGATCGCGGAACACGGCAAATATTATCAGCTCTATACCGGAGCGTTTGAATTAGAATAAGTGCTTTCTGCTCGAAACCTGCAGAATTAGAACCCGAAACGAAGATTTCGGGTTCTTTTTTGTGCGCAGAAACAGAAAAACCGCCGGCGGCGGTCTATCGGTTGGGCTTCTGCGGCAAAAGAGCCGCTTGCCGCACTTTGCCGTCGTTTTTCGCGCTCGAAAGTTGGAATATGCGCTTAATTTTTTTCAAAACACAATTCCCGCTGTTATTTCCCGCCAAGCGGCACGTCTACATTGGGATATACTGGGAAAACAGCAAGGGAGGCGTAACGAAATGGATAAACAAAGGGCAAGACGGTCCGCGTCGATACCGGTGCGGATCGGGCATGCAGCAGCATGGGCTGCCGGATTATGGAAACAGGAGCATTTGCGGACGCTCATCACAGGCGTACAGCGATTCGTGCTGTGTGCGGTGCTGGCACAGGGAACCATCCTTGGCGGGTACATGCCGTTTGGACTGGCGATGACGGCGGCCTTGATGGCTCGAGGAGCGGGTTTGTCCGCGCTCGGCGGTCTGGTGTGCGGCGTCATGCTGCGCGGCGACGGATTCCACGGCGGCATTTACGCCGCGGCAGCGCTGCTGGTGCTGTGCGTGATGAGCGTGTGCGCTGGTCTGCGCGTGATGTCTGAGCGGTGGTTTGCACCCGGTGTAGCAACGTTTGCAAGCGCGGCGTGTACATTCGTGTTTCTGCCGCTCGGCGCAGAGCTGACCGCATCGGCGGTGCTGACATTCCTGCTCGTGCAGGGCATCACGTTCGGCGTGTGCTGGATGTACGGCGCGGCCTTCGCACCGCCGCGCGACGAAAACGACTGGCGCAGACCGGTAACGCTTTTGGTGCTGACCGCAACCGTGCTTTTATCGCTTTCGGGTATCAATCTGTTCGGCGTGTTCGCTCCTGCGAGAGCGGGGGCGCTGCTGCTCGTGCTGGCGGCGGCGTATCTCGGCGGACCGGCGGCGGGCGCGGCAGCCGGTGTCGCGTTCGGCGCGGCAATGGATCTCAACATCGGCTACGGAGCCTTGTTCACCTGCTGCTATGGCCTGTGTGCGCTCGTTGCCGGACTGTTTCATGACAGCGGCCGCGGCTGGTTTTCGGTCTGTGCGCTCGGCGGCGGACTGTGCGCGGCCATGCTCGGCGTGGAGCATCCGCTGTTCATTCCGCTGATCGCAGAGCTGTTCTGCGCGGTCCTCATGTTCGCGGCGCTGCCGCCCTTCGTGTGGGAGGCTATCCGGCGCAGCCTGCTGCCGGATACTCTGATGGGCGAAGCCGCCAGTCAGCGCGTGCGGCGGCTGGCGGGTACCTGTGCGACCGAGGCGGCGCAGGCGTTCTACGAGCTGTACCTTGCTATGCTGCATGGCGTCAGCGAGGGCAAGGCCGCCGGAGACCGGAATATTCGGGCGGTATTCGACTACGCGAGCGATCATGTTTGCAAAAACTGCATGCTGTGTACGCAGTGCTGGCAGCGGGACTATGTGAGCACGCTGGCGGCGCTCAATGATGTGACCCAGCCGATGCTGCAGCGCGGACGAGCGGAAATGAGCGATTTTCCCTATCATTTTGCGGCACGGTGTGCGCGTCTGCCCGAGCTGATGCGTGCCATCAACAGTGCGCTGTTTGCGCTGCGCGAGCGCGAAAGCCTTCGGCGGCAGCAGGAGGAAAACCAGAGCCTGCTTGCCAGGCAATACGCAGGCATTACGGACATTCTTCGGCAGCTTGGCGCGGAGGTCACGCAGGATGAAACGGCGCAGCCGCTGATGGAACGGCAGGTGCGCCGGTATGCAGCAGCGTTCGGATGGATCGACCGCGTGTGCGCGGTGCGGGATTCGCAGGGCAGGCTGACCGTTGAGTTATACGGCGAGGGGATTGACGACATCATGAAGCAGGGGGACGGCTTTTCAGCCGGTCTGTCCGCGCTGCTGGGCGTGACGCTGACTGCGCCGGAGAAGAAAAAGGGCAGCCAGGGCATCCACGTTGAGATGCACGAGCGGGCGCCGTACCGTGCGGTGGTCGGCATCGGCCGTCAGCAGAAGGAGGGCGCGTCGGTCTCGGGCGACAACGCGTGCTACTTTCTCACCGACACCGGAACGGCATGCCTGCTCCTGTCGGACGGCATGGGCTCGGGTGCCGCCGCGTCGCGGGACAGCCGCATGCTCATCACCTCGCTCGAGCGGTTCCTGCGTGCAGGCATTTCGGTCGGAGACGCGCTGCACGCGGTCTCTCCGGCGCTGCGTCTGCGGTCAGACGGCATGCGCTTCACCACACTGGACGCATTCACGCTCGACCTGTTCAGCGGACGCGCGGAAAACCTCAAGTGCGGCGCCGCACCGACCTACATGCGGCTGAACGGCCGGTGGACTATCCTGCCGGGCACGGCGCTGCCCATCGGTCTGGCGGAGGAGGACGAACTTGGCGATGCCGTGCCGCTGCAGATGAACGACGGCGATATCGTGGTTCTGCTCTCGGACGGCGTGACCGACGGCACGGACGATAAATGGGTGCGGCAGCTGCTTATCGCGCATGCAGGCGACAGCCCAAAGGAGATCGCGGCACAGCTTGTGAACGAGGCGAAAGGCCGCGGACATGATGACGACCGAACGGTAATGGTCATGAAAATCGAAAAGCTGGAATGAGACTGGTATAAAATTACGAAAGAGGGGAATGATGGAACAAAGAGAGGAGGAATCTGTATGGTACGAGGCGTCAGCCGCCGCGTCATTGTCGTCAAGCCGGAGCAGCCGGAATTGTTCGAGCAGGCTATTTTCCTTGTGCGGGACTACAATGCGCCGCGCGGCGACATGGTGCGCGAGGCCTGCCGCATCGCAAACAGCTATCTGCCGCGCAGACGGCGGTCGAGAAGAAAGGCGGACGGTCTTTCTCTGCTGGCCGGATTCTGCACAGGCGCACTGCTCATCGGCACTATATGGGCGCTGACGGCGCTCGTTTTGTAAACAGATTATAAAATGAGCGGCCGTTCTCTTGTACCCTCCGGTTTTGGTTGGTATACTATAGTATACAGACGAAAATTTCGGTTTTCGCCTACTATAGATCAAACGGAGGCGGCTATTATGACGGCCGAAACCTTTTTTCAGCTGTTCAACCAGTACGGACTGATCCTGGTCTGTGCCGTGGTTTTCTGCGAATATATGAACCTGCCCGGATTTCCGGCAGGCGTTATCATGCCGTGCGTCGGTGTGCTGATTGCCCGGAGCGAGCTGTCGCTGCCGCTGACGGTTTTTCTGAGCGTGATCGCCGGTGTGCTCGGCAGTCTGGTCATCTACGCCGTGTGCTACTGGGGCGGCGAACCGGTGATGGAGAAGTTGTTCGGCAGGAGCAAGAAATTTAAGTCGCTCGTGCGTAAATGCCACGAATTTATCGACGCACAGCATGGGCGCGGACTGGCGATCATCCGCGTGATCCCGTGTATCCGCACCATTGTTTCCATTCCGGCCGGACTGCTCCGCATGCCGGTCAAGTGGTTCGTCGGCTGGTCTGCGGCAGGCATTGCCGTGTGGAATACCGCACTGATCTCGTTCGGCTATTTCTTCAGCGAGAAGATTCTCAGCATGGTCATGTAACCGAATATATCGACAGGGTAAATCCTCGGATTTACCCTGTTTTTGCGTTTTTTGGTCGGGAAATGGGTGAATCCATTCTATACGTTGCATTTGCAGTCGTGTTATGGTAAAATATACACCGTTATATAATGTATAAGACGGAGGAACGATATGCAGATCGGCAACGTAACAATCAACGGAAAACTGGCGCTTGCACCGATGGCAGGCGTGACCGATCTTGCATTCCGCCATATCTGCCGGGAGCACGGCGCGGCGCTGACCGTGACCGAAATGGTCTCCGCAAAGGCGCTGTGCTATCAGGATAAGAAAACGCCGCGTCTGCTTGAACTCGGTGCGGACGAGCATCCGGCGGCTGCCCAGATCTTCGGGCACGAGCCGGACACGATGGCCGAAGGCGCGAAACTGGCGCTGGAGAAATCCGGTTGTGATATCATCGACATCAACATGGGCTGTCCGGCGCCGAAGATCGTGAACAACGGTGACGGCTCCGCGCTGATGAAGGACCCGGAGCTGGCATCCGAGGTGATTGCAGCGGTCGTAAACGCGGTCGATGTACCGGTAACAGTCAAGTTCCGCAAGGGCTGGGATGAAAAAAGCGTCAACTGCGTGGAATTTGCAAAAATGGCTGAGCAGTCCGGCGCGGCAGCGATCACGCTGCACGGACGCACGCGCTCGCAGCAGTACAGCGGCACCGCCGACTGGGATGCGATTCGTGAAGTCAAGCAGGCGGTTTGCATTCCGGTGTTCGCCAACGGAGATGTGGCCGAACCCGAGGACGCGGTCCGCATTCTCGCACACACCGGCGCGGACGGCGTGATGATCGGGCGCGGTTCGCTCGGTGATCCGTGGCTGTTCGAACGGGCGAATGCACTGCTCGAGACCGGCATCTGTCCGGCGCTGCCGCCGTTCGCGGAGCGCATTGACACGGCCGTGCGGCAGATTGAGCTTGCCGCCGAGCAGAAGGGCGAGCATATCGCCATGCTCGAGGCACGCCGACACGTTAACTGCTATCTCAAGCGGGAAAGCGGTGTCAAGACGTTCAAGAACCGCATTTGCGCACTCACCAAGCTGAGTGACCTGTATGAAATCGCAGACGAACTGAAAGCCTTCGTTTCGGTGAAGGAGAATGTATAATAATAAGGTAAGAGAAAGGGAGGGGAGACGCAGTGGATGACAAGCATATTGTGGCGCAGGCGCGGCGCGGCGAGCTTTCCGCCTTTGAGGAGTTGGTGACGCGCTACGAAAAGCGCGTGTATGCCATCGCGCTGCGCTCGTCCGGCTCGCCGGAGGATGCCGCAGATATCACGCAGGAGGTTTTCCTTCGGGCATGGCGTTCGATGAAGAACTTCCGCGGGGACAGCGGCTTTGCGACCTGGCTGTTCCGCATCACGATGAACCAGTGCGTCGATTACGCGCGGCATAAGCAGAGCCAGCCGCCGACGCAGCCGCTCGTACAGGGCGAGGATGACGAGGAACGCGAACTGCCGCTTCCGGATACGGCTCCATCTCCCGAAGAGCACCTGGAGAACAGCGAGCTGGGACGCGAGCTTGCCGCCGCGCTCGATGAGGTGAGCGACGAGCACCGCAGAATCGTTCTGCTGCGGGACGTTTCCGGCATGAGCTACACCGAGATCGCCGAGATACTCGAGGTCAGCGAAGGTACGGTAAAGTCGCGGCTGTCACGCGCACGCATCGCTTTACGCAAAATTTTACTCAAACGAGGGAACCTTTTTCATTTGCCTTCGTCTAAAGATATGGAAGGAGGCGAGGAGCATGAATGAGGAGGAATATTTTGAACAGCTTTGCTCGAACAGTGTGGACGGAACCCTGACCGATTCCGAAAAGCAAAAGCTGGAGGAGCATCTGGCAGAGTGCCCATCGTGCGCCGCGCTGAAAGAGGATCTGGAGCAGATGCACAGTATGCTGGCGGTGGACGAAACCGAGCCGCCGGCCGGACTGCATGACAGCATTATGGAACGTCTGCGGCAGGAGGAAACCGTTCGGGTGGTCGCGCCGCAAAAGCCGATGCGCCGTCTGCCGGCGTTTACGATGGTGGCCGCTGCGGCGGTTGTCGTGCTGGTCGTGCTCGGCGGCGGACTGATGCCCGCGTTCAGCACGGTAGGCAGCGGCAGCACGACGGCAGCGGATTCCGCTTCGGCGGACGCAGGAGATTGCACGATGAACGGCGGTATGCAGGATGAGATCGAGCAGTCCGTACAGAGGAATACCGATACGTCGGACAGCGGAGCATCGAATTCAAGCGTGCAGCAGAGCGGCACGGCTTCGCAGAGTATGAACGGCAGCGCATACAGCGGACAGAATGACACCGGCGAGGACTCTGCGGCGAATGCGCAGAGCGATGCGGGCGTTGATGCTGAGCAGTATGCAGACAACGATCAGTCGATTGCAGCGCCTGAGCCGATTATTGAGAAGTCGGTACAGGTGCAGACCAGTCCGGTGCTCGCGCTCCCGCAAAGCCTGCACGGCACACACACCGCGTACTGCTATGTGGCCATCGGCGGCAGAAGCCTGCCGGATATTGATGGTGAGCTGCTTGCACAGGAGAACGGCGTTTCGTGGTTCCGGCTGGACAACAGTATGGAAACGCTCGAAAAGACTCTGCAGATAGTAGAACGGGCGGGCTGCACGGTGACTGCCTATGATAAGGTCGATCTGACGATCGACAGCCATGCAGATTCGTGGATCTTAGCGGTTGTTACCGATTGAGATTGGGCAAAACAGACCTGGAACGAGGGTTTTCAGGTCTGTTTTTGTGCATAACGCGAAAAATTCCGATTTCAACAAAAAATCGCTGAAAATTTTGTGCAAACACTTGACTTTTCTCCGAAAGTATTGTACTATGTATAAGAACTTGCGAGAGCAAGTCAAAACGCGATGATACCGGAGATTGCTGCTATGAGCAGGTAACTTCGGTGGAGTAGGTCCGACAATCGGGCGGTTGAGATAACTGCTATCAGCTGAATTCAGATATTCAGCAAAAACGCAATGTTCATGCGTAAATTCGGGACTCGCGGCGCGTGCGCCGTCAAGCCGATGGTTTGAACCACTTACGTTTCTTATCGTGACCGGATTGTTGCGCTGCGGAGTCAGTGCGCCCGGTTATTTTCATGCCTGTTGCGTGATACGCACGGCGGAGTTGCAGTTTCTCTCCGTAGCGAGTCAAAACATTATTTAATGTATGGCACACATACGAGGAGGAAATTCCACAATGGCAAACGCACAGAAGATTCGCATTCGCCTGAAGGCGTATGATCACGAGCTGATCGACCAGTCCGCAGAGAAGATCATCGAGACCGCTAAGCGCAACGGCGCTAAGGTTTCCGGCCCGATCCCGCTGCCGACCGAGAAGCAGATCGTTACCATCCTGCGTGCTGTTCACAAGTACAAGGATTCTCGTGAGCAGTTCGAGCGCCGCACCCACAAGCGCCTGATCGACATCATCAACCCGAATCAGGCTACTATCGAGGCTCTGACCACTCTCGACCTGCCGGCTGGCGTCGAGTTCGAGGTTAAGCTCTAATTTAAGTTAACAAGCTGACCGGATTAACCCACCGGCGGTTTGAAGCCCTGCCGCGACACGCGCGGCGAGGTCATGTTGGCGGTCAAATGCCGTCAACCAATAACCTTTAAGGAGGAAAAACAAATGCTGAACAAAGCAATCATCGGCAAGAAGGTCGGTATGACCCAGATCTTCAATGCTGACGGCAAGGTTATTCCCTGCACCGTAATCGAAGCAGGTCCTTGCGTTGTAACTCAGCTCAAGACCGAAGAGAAGGACGGCTACAATGCTGTACAGTTCGGTTTTGAGGATGTTAAGGAAGCTCGTCTGAACAAGCCCCAGAAGGGTCACCTGAAGAAGGCTGGCGACTCCCTGAAGAAGTACCTGAAGGAGTTCCGTTTTGAGGACTGCACTCCGTTCCAGCTCGGCGATGTTGTTAAGGCTGACATGTTCGTTACCGGCGATTATGTTGACGTTACCGGCACTTCCAAGGGCAAGGGCTACGCTGGCGTAATCAAGCGCTTCAACGCATCCCGCCTGAAGGAAACCCACGGTACCGGCCCTGTACACCGCCATGCGGGTTCTATGGGCGCTTGCTCTGATCCGTCCAAGATCATGAAGGGCAAGATGATGCCGGGTCATATGGGCGCTGAGCAGGTTACTGTTCAGAACCTGGACGTTGTAAAGGTTGACGCTGAGCTTAACCTGATCGCCGTTTGCGGCGCAGTTCCGGGCCCGAAGGGCGGCATCGTAGTGCTGAAGAACACCGTTAAGAACAACAAGGTTGCCAAGGGCGAGGCTGGCATCAGCAAGAACCCGCAGAAGGCTTCCGCAAGAAAGTAAGGGAAGGAGGAGCAAATCATGCCTACAGTAGCAGTTTTTGATATGACCGGTAAGAAGACCGGCGAGATGGAGCTGAACGCGGCTGTTTTCGGTATCGAGCCGAACATGACCGTTGTACACGCTGCAGTAAAGAATTATCTGGCTAACCAGCGTCAGGGCACTCAGTCCACGCTGACCCGCGCCGAGGTTCGTGGCGGCGGCATCAAGCCGTGGCGTCAGAAGGGCACCGGCCGTGCTCGTCAGGGTTCTATCCGCTCTCCGCAGTGGACCCATGGTGGTATTGCCCTCGGCCCGAAGCCCCGTTCCTACAACTACAGCCTGACCAAGAAGACCAAGCGTCTGGCTATGCTGTCCGCTCTGTCTGCAAAGGCAGCAGCAGGCGAGATCATCGTAATCGATGGCCTGGATATGGGCGAGATCAAGACCAAGTCCTTCGTTGGTTTCCTGAACGCAGTTGAGGCAACCGGCAAGAGCCTGGTAGTTACTCCGGAAGTTCGCACCAACGTAGTTAAGTCTGCGGCAAACATCCCGGGCGTACGCACCACGATCGCGTCTACCCTCAATGTATACGACATCCTCAATGCTGACAAGTTCATCATCGACAAGGCAGCAGTTGAGAAGCTGCAGGAGGTATACGCATAATGAAGTACGCATACGACATTATCAAGAAGCCGATCATCACCGAGCGTTCCATGATGGGCGCACAGGACAACAAGTACACCTTCGAAGTAGCGATCGATGCCGGCAAGGTAGAGATCAAGAAGGCTGTAGAGGAGATCTTCGGCGTTAAGGTTGCCAAGGTTAACACCATCAAGCTGCCGGGCAAGTGGAAGCGCATGGGCGTTCACGTTGGCAAGCGTTCCGACATCAAGAAGGCGATCGTAACCCTGACCGCTGACTCCAAGAAGATCGAGATCTTCGAGAACATGATGTAAAAACCACTTCGGCTGCTAAGGCGAGCCTGAGTGTTCCCGCGAAGCGGGTTTTCAATAGAATCTGCTTGCAGATTCATAAAAACCGGGAGCATGTATCACGGTTTTTATACAAGAGCGAAGAAAAGTTTCGCTGGTCGGAACTTTTCGCAGCCTTGGTTTCATCCGCGCTGTGCACGGTGGAACCTCTCTCGTTTGAAAACGTGTTTTCAAACGAAGTAATTGTATGGGGAAGCCACCCCGATAATAACGTATCAAGGAGTTGAAATTCCAAATGGCTATCAAGACTTTCAACCCGACGACGCCCTCGCGCAGAAATATGACTGTGCTTTCCTACAAGGGTCTGTCTAAGGTGAAGCCCGAGAAGAGCCTTCTCGAAAAGGTCAAGAAGACCGCTGGCCGCAACAGCTACGGCCGCATCACCGTTCGCCACATCGGCGGCGGCAACAAGAAGAAGTACCGTATCATTGACTTCAAGCGTCAGAAGCTCGACGTTTACGCCGAGGTTAAGACCCTGGAGTATGATCCGAACCGTTCCGCTAACATCGCTCTCATTCAGTACGAGGACGGCGAGAAGGCATATATCCTCGCTCCCGAGGGCCTGAAGATCGGCGACAAGGTCGTTTCTTCCAAGGATGCCGACATCAAGCCCGGCAACTGCCTGCCGGTTGAGAACATTCCGGTTGGTACCATGATCCACAACATCGAGCTGTACCCGGGCAAGGGCGCACAGCTGGTTCGTTCCGCAGGCGTCGGCGCTCAGCTGATGGCTAAGGAAGGCGGCAAGGCAATGGTTCGTCTGCCCTCCGGTGAGCTGCGTTACGTCCGTCTGGACTGCAAGGCTACCATCGGCGTTGTTGGTAACTCTGATCATTCTAACGTACAGCTGGGTAAGGCTGGCCGTACCCGTCATCTGGGTATCCGCCCGACCGTTCGTGGTTCTGTAATGAACCCGTGTGATCACCCGCACGGCGGCGGCGAAGGCAAGAGCCCGATCGGTCGTCCGTCTCCGGTTACCCCGTGGGGCAAGCCGGCTATGGGTTACAAGACCCGCAAGAAGAACCACCGCACCGACAAGCAGATCGCTCGTCGTCGCAACGGCAAGTAAGAAAGGAGTTATCTTAATATGGGCAGAAGTGTTAAGAAAGGCCCTTTTGTGGCTCCTGAGCTTATCAAAAGAGTCGTTGAAATGAACGAAAAGGGCGAGAAGAAGGTCCTCAAGACCTGGTCCCGCGCTTCCACGATCTTCCCTGAGTTCGTCGGTCATACTATCGCAGTACACGACGGCCGCAAGCACGTTCCGGTATACGTTACCGAGGACATGGTTGGTCACAAGCTGGGCGAGTTTGCTCCCACCCGTACCTACAAGGGTCACGCGGGCAGCAAGACCTCCAATAACGGCAAGTAAGGAGGAGTTAAAGTAACATGGAAGCAAGAGCTATTGTACGCAACGTACGCATGACCCCGCGAAAGATCAAGCTGATCTGCGATCTGATCCGCGGCAAGGATGCGGGCGAAGCTATGGCCATCATCATGAATACCCCCAAGGCAGCATGCGAGCCGATGGAGAAGCTCCTCAAGAGCGCAGTTGCCAATGCCGAGAACAATCACGGCATGAACACCGACAAGCTTTACGTTAAGGAAGTTCACGTCGGTCCCGGTCCGATCATGAAGCGCGTTATGCCGCGTGCACAGGGCCGTGCATTCAGAATCCTCAAGAGAACCTCGCACATCACGCTGGTTCTTGGCGAGAAAGAATAAGGGAGGGTAATCAATGGGCCAGAAAGTAAATCCGAACGGTCTCCGTGTCGGCGTTATCAAGAATTGGGATTCCCGTTGGTTCGCTAAGGACAATGTGTTCGGCGACCTCCTCGTGGAAGACTACGAGATCCGTAAGGATCTGAAGAAGCGTCTGTACGACGCAGGCGTTCCGGCGATCGAGATCGAGCGCAAGAACGACGAAATCAAGATCATGATCCAGTGCGCACGTCCCGGCATGGTTGTCGGCCGCGGCGGCGAGGACATCAAGAAGCTCGAAGAAGAGCTGACCAAGAAGTACGGCAAGAAGGTTCGCTGCTCCATCATCGAGATCAAGAACCCGGACACCAACGCTACCCTGGTTGCTGAGAACATTGCAGCTCAGCTCGAGAAGCGCATCGGTTTCCGCCGTGCAATGAAGCAGTCCATGGGCCGTGCAATGCGCATGGGCGCCAAGGGCATCAAGGTTTCCTGCGGCGGCCGTCTGGGCGGCGCGGAAATCGCACGCACCGAGCATTACCACGAGGGCACCATTCCGCTGCAGACCCTGCGTGCGGACATCGACTATGGTTTTGCTGAAGCTGCGACCACCTACGGCCGCATCGGTGTTAAGGTATGGATCTACAAGGGTGAGGTTCTCCACGGCGGTCCGCGTCTGGGTCGCTCCATTGAAGCTCCGAAGCCGGCATTCGAGCGCCGCGATCGTCGCGGTGACCGTCGCGGCCGTCGTGACTTCAACCGTGGCGAGCGTCGTGCTCCCCGTCAGGAAGGAGGCAACCGTTAATGCTGCTCCCTAAGAGAGTTAAGTATCGTCGCGTTCATCGCGGCCGTATGACCGGCAAGGCTACCCGCGGTAACTTCGTATCGAACGGTGAGTTCGGTATCCAGGCTACCGAGCCGTGCTGGATCACCTCGAATCAGATCGAGGCAGCCCGTATCGCTATGACCCGTTACACCAAGCGTGGCGGTCAGGTATGGATCAAGATTTTCCCCGACAAGCCGGTTACCAAGCATCCGGCTGGTGCTCGAATGGGTTCCGGTAAGGGCGCACCCGAGTACTGGGTTGCAGTAGTTAAGCCGGGCCGTGTACTGTTTGAGATCGCAGGCGTTTCCGAGGAAGTTGCTCGTGAGGCACTGCGTCTGGCAAGCCACAAGCTGCCCTGCAAGACCAAGTTCGTTGCCCGTGAGAAGAATGGCGGTGAAGCATGATGAAGGCATCTGAGATCAGAGAACTGACGGCTGAGGAGCTGTCTGCAAAGCTCGGTGAGCTGAAGAAGGACCTCTTCAACCTCCGTCTGCAGCTCGCTACCAATCAGCTCGACAACACCAACAAGATCAATGAAGTCAAGCACGACATTGCTCGTATCAATACCGTTATCCGCGAGAAGCAGATCGCGGAGAAGGCATAAGGGAGGGAAACGAATATTATGAGCGAAAGAGCATTACGCAAAACGCGAGTAGGCAAGGTCGTTTCCGATAAGATGGATAAGACCATTGTCGTAGCAATTGAGGATCGTGTAGCACATCCTCTGTACAAGAAGGTTATTCCGCACACCTATAAGCTGAAGGCACATGACGAGAACAACGAGTGTGGCATCGGTGATAAGGTTAAGGTGATGGAGACCCGTCCGCTGTCCAAGGACAAGCGCTGGCGCCTGGTCGAGATCATCGAGAAGGCAAAGTAAGGAGGAGAGCACATGGTTCAGCAGGAAAGCTTTCTGCGTGCAGCTGACAACAGCGGCGCAAAGGAACTGAAGGTAATCCGTGTTCTCGGCGGCTCCGCACGCAAGTACGGCAACATCGGTGACGTAGTTGTTTGCTCGGTGCGCAAGTGCACCCCGGGCGGCGGCGTAAAGAAGGGCGATGTCGTTAAGGCAGTTATCGTCCGCACCGTTAAGGGCCTGCGCCGCGCTGACGGCAGCTATATCCGCTTTGACGAGAACGCTGGCGTTATCATTCGTGATGACAAAAACCCCCGCGGCACCCGTATCTTTGGGCCTGTCGCTCGTGAGCTGCGTGACAAGGATTACATGAAGATCCTGTCGCTTGCTCCGGAAGTACTGTAAGGAGGTCGCCAACAAATGAACAATTTGCACGTTAAGACGGGCGACACCGCAGTCGTTCTTTCCGGCAAGGAAAAGGGCAAGCGCGGCAAGATCCTGTCCGTAAACCCGAAGAAGGGTATGGTAGTAATCGAAGGTGTGAACATGATCAAGTGCCACACCAAGCCCCGCCGTCAGGGTGAAACCGGCGGCATCATCGAGCGCGAGGGTGCGCTGCGTGCCTGCAAGGTAATGCGCGTATGCCCGAAGTGCGACAAGCCGACTCGTGTAGCGCACAAGTTCACCGAGAACGGCACTAAGCTGACGGTGTGCAAGCACTGCGGCGAAACGCTTTAAGAAGAGGAGGTTGCAATAAATGGTTCCGAATATGAAAGCAAAGTATACTGCGGAAGTTGCGCCTGCTCTGATGAAGAAGTTTCAGTACGAGAGCGCAATGCAGATCCCGAAGCTCGACAAGATCGTAATCAACGTCGGCTGCGGTAAGGAAGCAAACGGTAACTCCAAGGTTATCGAGGCTATTGTCCGTGATATCACCCTGATCTCCGGCCAGAAGCCGATCATCACCCACGCTAAGAAGTCCATCGCAAACTTCAAGCTGCGTGACGGCATGCCGGTAGGCGTTAAGGTAACCCTGCGCCGTGACCGCATGTGGGAGTTCCTGGATCGTCTGTTCAACGTAGCTCTGCCGCGTGTACGCGACTTCCGCGGCATCAACGGCAACGCATTTGACGGCCGTGGCAACTACGCTCTGGGTCTGAACGAGCAGCTGATCTTCCCGGAAATTTCCTACGATCAGATCGACAAGATCCGCGGCATGAACATCGTTATCTGCACCACTGCAAATACCGATGAAGAAGCAAAGGAGCTGCTTACTCTGATGGGCGCTCCGTTTGAGAAGTAAGGAGGAGAAGTTAAATGGCTAAGAAGTCGATGGTTCTCAAGCAGCAGGCTAAGCCGAAGTTCTCCAGCCGAGCTTACAACCGCTGCAAGATCTGCGGCCGTCCGCACGCTTACCTGCGTGATTTCGGTATCTGCCGTATCTGCTTCCGCGAGCTGGCTTACAAGGGCCAGATTCCGGGTGTCCGCAAGGCATCCTGGTAAGGAAGAGCGATTTCAAAAAGGAACCCGTAAGGGTTCCTTTTTTTATGCTTTAACGGTGGGCAGAGACCATTTCTGCACCGACTTATCGGGGCACGCGAACTGCGTAAGCGGGTTCGCCCCTAACGGGCGGCAGCCTTTTTCAGCACCGGCTGAGCGGGGTACGCGAACTGCCGCAGGCGTGTTCGCCCTTTCCGGGCGGAGAGTTTTTCGCTGCACCTCAGCGGGGAGTGCGCTGACGCCGCGCGGGCGCACAAGAGGGTAGACACCTGCGGTTTCCACCCTCTTGTGAATCTCCCCTTTCCCTTGGAGAGTCTGGCGCAGATTTCCTATATGTGACCGCTGCGAAAAAAGGAACGATAGAGGATTTTTCCTACCGTAGGGGAGCACAGTGTGCTCCCATTTCTCTACCTATTCGCAGTGCCAGACAGTTTACTGCTACACAGGCGGTTTACTCTACGCAGGCGCGACACAAGATGAATTGCCCGAAGGGCAAGAGAGGGTTCCCTGGGGGATGACAGTGTCGCGCAACGCTTTTGTGTGTTGTTACGGACGGCACCTGCGGGTTTAATAATTGGTACAATCTATCTCGTAGGGTGCGCCGACCTCGGCGCACCGACAAACAAGGGAAAACATCACGTTAAATCTTCATTTTAACGAAAAAATCCGGTTTTCCTCTTGCATTTTCCTGCAAAATGTGTTTTAATAATTCTGTTATGAATATTCCAATGCGATGAGCAGGAAAAGTAACGCTGTGTTCCTCTTTCTCAGAGAGAACGGTCCCATGGCTGCAAGCCGTTTATCGAGGTATGGCGCGAAGTTCCCCTGTGAGCACCGGTGTTGAATAGATGCAGTAGGCGCCGGCGAAGTAACGCTCCGTTACCGGCGTTCAATGAGTGCCCGATTTTTTTCGGGAATCAGGGTGGTACCACGGAAGTTTTACGCCTTTCGTCCCTATTTTACGGGGACGGAAGGCGTTTTTTATTACCACTGTAATGGATGATACCCGTAGGGCGCGACGACTCGGCGCGCCGCATCGAACGGCAGCTGATGATTTCAGACGGCGTGCCGAGGTCGTCACGCCCTACGAACTATCCGCCTTCACTCTATCACAAAATCACATTCCAAAGGAGAATTGGTATGAAAGAAAAGCTGCAAGGCATTTTGCAGACCGCGAAGGAGCAGCTCGCTGCCGCGAAGGATTCGCGCGCGCTGGACGAGGCCCGCGTTAAGTTCCTCGGCAAAAAGGGTGAGCTGACCGCGCTGCTCAAGGGCATGAAGGACGTTGCTGCAGAGGAGCGTCCGGTTGTTGGTCAGCTGATCAACGACGTTCGTGCGGAGATCGAAACCATCATTGACAAGCAGAAGAAGCTGATCGAGCAGGCTGCGCTCGAGAAGAAGCTGGAGGCTGAGACCATCGACGTTACCCTGCCGGGTGAGGATGTTGTCATCGGCAAAAAGCATCCGCTGAACATCGTGCTCGATGAGTTCAAGGAGATTTTCCTCGGTCTGGGCTTCTCGATCGCTGAGGGTCCGGAGGTTGAGCTGGATCACTACAACTTTGAGGCGCTGAACATTCCGAAGGATCATCCGGCACGCGACACGCAGGATACCTTCTATATTTCGGATAACGTTGTGCTCCGCACGCAGACCTCTCCGATGCAGGTCCGCACGATGGAAAAGCGCAAGCCGCCGATCCGCATTATTGCGCCGGGCCGTGTTTACCGTTCGGACGCCGTTGACGCAACCCACTCTCCGCTGTTCCATCAGATCGAGGGTCTGGTTGTCGATAAGGGCATCCGCATGAGCGACCTGAAGGGCATCCTCGAACTGTTTGCAAAGAAGCTGTACGGCGAGGACACGGTTGTTCGTTTCCGTCCGCATCACTTCCCGTTCACCGAGCCGTCTGCGGAGATGGATATCCAGTGCTACCGCTGCCACGGCGAAGGCTGCCCGCTCTGCAAGGGCGAGGGCTGGATCGAGATCCTCGGCTGCGGCATGGTTCACCCCAAGGTGCTTGAGATGAGCGGCATCGACCCGAATGAATACTCCGGCTACGCCTTCGGCATCGGTCTGGAGCGTATGGTTATGGGCCGTTTCAAGATCGACGATATCCGTCTGTTCTATGAGAACGACGTTCGATTCCTGCACCAGTTCTAAACCTGCACCCGTAGGGCGGGATGACCTCATCCCGCCGCACTCTCCCGCATGTTACAAGCGATACGTATTATCGTAGGGCGCGACGACCCCGGCGCGCCGCTCGTAAGTATATGCAGGCGGCAAATACGGCGCGCCGAGTCGTCGCGCCCTACGGACAACAATAACACCAAAAGGAGTGTTCCTATCAATGAAACTGCCATTATCCTGGCTTTCGGATTATACCGATATGACCGGCATCACCCCGAAGGAGTATGATGCCAAGCTGACTATGTCCGGCTCCAAGGTCGAGGAGGTTTACTACCTCGGCGCGGAGATCGACAACGTTGTTACCGGCAAGATCCTCGAGGTTGTCGATCACCCGGATTCCGACCATCTGAAGATTTGCCAGCTCGATGTCGGCAAGGAGGAGCCGGTGCAGATCGTCACCGGCGCACCCAATGTAACGCCTGCGTCCGTTGGCGAGATCTGCCCGGTCTGCCTGCACAAGTCCACCCTGCCGGGCGGCGTGAAGATCACCAAGGGCAAGCTGCGCGGCGTGCCGTCCAACGGCATGATGTGCTCGTTCCAGGAGCTGGGTCTGTCCCACGGCTGCGTACCGTATGCGTGCGAGAACGGCATCCTGTTCCTGCCGGCCGGCACCCCGGTTGGCGAGGACATCAAGAAGGTGCTCGGTCTGGACGACTGGGTTTCCGATTTTGAGATTACGTCCAACCGCCCGGACTGCCTGAGCGTGATCGGTCTGGCCCGCGAGACTGCGGCTACCTTCGACCGTCCGTTCAGCGTCAAGACCCCGGAGGTAAAGGGCGTGGGCGGCGATATCAACGAGTATATGTCGGTTGAGGTTAAGGATACCGACCTGTGCCCGCGCTACATCGCCCGCATTGTCAAGAATATCAAGATCGAGCCGTCTCCGGCGTGGATGCGCGAGCGTCTGCATGCCTGCGGCGTTCGTCCGATCAACAACATCGTTGATATCACCAACTATGTTATGCTCGAGTACGGCCAGCCGATGCATGCGTTCGACTACAAGTGCCTGTCCGACGGCCGCATTGTTGTCCGCCGTGCCCGCAACGGTGAGTCCATCCAGACTCTGGACGGCGTAGATCACGACCTGAGCGACAAGATGCTCGCCATCTGCGACAACGACAAGCCGGTTGCTGTTGCAGGCGTTATGGGCGGCGCAAACTCCGAGATTATGGACGACACCAAGACCGTCGTTTTCGAGTCCGCAAACTTCCACGGCGCTACCGTTCGTATCACCGCAAAGGCGCTCGGCATGCGTACCGAGGCCTCCGGTCGCTTTGAGAAGGGCCTTGACCCGCGCATGACCCTCGATGCGGTCAACCGTGCGTGCGAGCTGGTGGAGCAGTTGGGCGCAGGCGAGGTCATCGACGGCATTATCGACGTTGACAACTCCGACCCGAACCACAAGCGTCTGCCGTTTGAGCCGGACAAGATGAACGCGCTGCTCGGTCTGGAGCTGTCCACGGAGGAGCAGGTAAAGCTGCTCGAGAAGCTGGGCTTCAAGATCGAGAACAACGAGGTCGTTGTGCCGTTCTTCCGCACCGACATCAACCGTATGTGCGACGTAGCCGAGGAGGTTGCCCGCATGTACGGCTACGACAAGATTCCGACCACGCTGTATGCCGGTGAGATGGTACAGGGTGAGTTCACGCCGGCTCAGCAGGCGGAGCGCGCTGCCGCGCTGGTTTGCCGCGAGGCGGGCTTTGACGAGTCCATGAGCCACTCGTTCATCTCTCCGAAGTTCTACGACATGATCGGCTGGGACGAGAACGACCCGCGCCGTATCTCCACCACCATCCTCAACCCGCTTGGTGAGGATTTCAGCGTGATGCGTACCACCGTGCTGCCGTCCATGCTGGATAATCTGGCGCACAACCACGCACACCGCAACCCGACCGCTTCGCTGTACGAGCTGGGCACCATCTACACCCCGACCGTCAAGGATGGCAAGGCTGACCCGGACGTACTGCCGCACGAGGAGAAGATCCTGACCCTCGGCAGCTACGGCCGCCTGTCGTTCTTCCAGTTCAAGGGCGCCATCGAGGCGCTGCTGCGTGAGCTGAACATCAAGGGTGCGTCCTTCGCTCCCGAGAAGGCCAACCCGTCCTATCACCCGGGCCGCTGTGCCAAGGTGCTCATTGACGGCAAGGAGATCGGCGTATTCGGCACCATTCATCCGACCGTTGCCGCACGCTACGGCCTGTCCGGCGAGGTGCTCGCTGCCGAGCTGCAGATGGACGCGCTGCTGGCCGCCATCGACCCGGAGAAGCTGTATCATCCGCTGCCCAAGTTCCCGGCATCCACCCGCGATATCGCGGTTCTGGTTGATGATGCCGTTCCGGCGGCTTCCATGCAGGCCGCTGTTGAGAAGGCGGCAGGCAAGCTGCTTGAATCCGTCAAGCTGTTTGACGTTTACAAGGGCAAGGGCATCCCGGAGGGCAAGAAGTCCGTGGCTTATTCGCTGTCCCTGCGCGCACCCGACCGTACCCTCACCGATGAGGAGTGCGACAAGGCAATGCGTGCCGCTATCTCGGCGCTCGAGACCGAGTTCGGCGCTCAGCTGCGCGGCTAAGTTTCGAAAAAGTACAAAAAAGAGCAGATGCTTGGCATCTGCTCTTTCTTTATGGTTTTATACTGCGTTATCCGAGAGAACCGTCCGGATTGACAGAATCCCAGTCATTGGAATAATCATGCTGCGTCCATTCGACGATTTTGTCGCCTGCAGGCGGCGTGTTTTTCGGCTCGACACTGGATTCGGTCGTGGTCAGTGTGATATCGAGCGACAGAATGCCGGTGTTCTTGGTGTGGTAGGTCGCGTTCAATTTGCAGTTCTGCACACTGCCGGAGAACGTCAGCACGGTTTTGGTGGTGTTCCAGCTATCGGAGCGGCTTTCGAGCGTGCCCGAGAACGAGCCGTCCGCCGTGTTCAGCGTGTAGCTGCCGGTCATGGTTTGCCCGTAGTCGTCATTCTGCTTGTCGAGCTTTGCCGTGTAGCGCGAGCCGCTTGCGGTGAATTGTTCATCGCCCAGCAGGTCGTTCAGGCGGTTTACGTCATTCTTTATGTTGCGATAAAAATCCTCCCAGCCAAGCTCATATGCGGTCACGTTGGATTCGTTCGAGGCAACGATACGTTCGCCCACCGAGGCAAAGGTATTGTTCTTCAGAATCTTCAGATTTTCGCTGAACAGAGCGCCGAATGTGCTGTCCGCCCAGTTGATGTGCAGCCACGCGCCGTTCGACAGCGCCTTGAGATCGGCGTCGTCCGTTTTGTCCATCGCCAGAATCTTTGCCACGGCAGGGCACTTCAAATACAGGTCGCCGCTGTCCGCGCTGCATAGGAGCTCGAGCTTGACGTTGCTCAGCGCACTGCGCAGGAGGGCTGCCTGTGCGGCGGTGAGTACGTCATCCGCCTGCGAATCGCCGAGGAAATAAGACGCCAGCACGCGCAGATCGACGGTCACGGTCGCTTCAATGGCTTGTCCGTTCGCCAGAATTTCGGCTTTGACATCGACCTTGTAATCCTTGTTGCCGTCGATGGTGTCGAAGGCGGTGTACGCCGCGCTGATCGTCGCCACCGTGCGCAGCGTCTTGGCGTTTTCGGTGGACGGCTGCGCCTTGATCCACTTGTTGAGCACGGTAAACTTGCTGTCAATGTCGTTTACAAGCGCCGCGCGGTCATACAGCACGGCGGTCTGCATATCCTGATCCCACTGCACGGTCAGTCCGAACGCTTCCGCGAAAAAGCGCACCGGAACATAGGTGCGTCCGCCTTTTTTGTACGGCGCGGTATCAAGCTGCACGGTTTTGACGGTTTTGCCCGCGCTGTCCGTGACGGTAAGCTGCTTGCCGCCGAGCGCGAACGACAGCGTTTCGCCGCCCTTTTTCGCGGTGATTTTTCCGGCGTCATATGTGACCTCGGCGCCGAGCACCTCGGCAATGGCGCGGAAGGGAACCATCACGCGCCCGTTTACCTTTTCCGGCTGTGCGTCCGCAAAGTGGACATACGCGCCGTTGAGCTGCACGGAAGTCTGACAGCGGAGTTCGTATTCCTCGGCGATTGTCATGTTGTACGCCGTTGCACGATAGCATTCCTCTAAGTCATCATTCCACCCAAGGGACATATCCTCCAGACTGCCATAACCCCAGTAATCGACTGCGATATTGGGATCCTTGAGGATGGCTTCCCAGTGCTGTCGATAATGGTCGCTGAGCGTATCATAATCGAAAATGCCGTAGCCCGGTCCCTCATCCATGTACTCCTCAGCGCTGTCACACCCGAACTGCTTGTACATCGGCGGGGTGGTGTCCAGCGCGAGTGCACTCGGCGCAGAGCCTGCCAGCAGCAGTGCCGCCAGTGCCGCAGAGGCAAATCGTTTCATCTTTTTCATGTCGTAACCCCCTCATGTTGGTGTTACTACCATTGTACAGGAAATCGGTAGGGGTTGTCTACCTGTAACCTGCCGCAAATTGGCAGAGAAAAATCGGCATATTGCCCATGCAGCCGCATAGGGTAGAGCAAGGGAGGGCACTGCTATGTTTATCACGATCACACGCACGGGTCTGCGCCGAATCGGTGTGGGACTTAGCGCTTTTGCGGTTCTGACTGCGGTTTTCATTCTGTTTCCGCGCGAAAATGCTCAGCCGGCAGCCGCCGAACAGGCATCTCACGCATCTGTCAGTGACTGGGGATTATCGTTCCAGACCGAGGGACAGCCGCCGGTCGGTAATGTCTCCGCCGAGGAACTGCGGCAGTACAACGCGTTTTACGTCGGTGATACGAGCAAAAAGACCATCTACCTGACGTTCGACGCGGGCTACGAGAACGGCTGCACGCCTGCTATTCTGGATGCGCTCAAAAAGCATAACGCGCCTGCCTGCTTTTTCGTGGTGGGAAACTTTATTGATACCGCACCGGATCTCGTAAAGCGCATGGCCGCAGAAGGGCATATTGTGGGCAATCACACGCTGCACCATCCGGATATGTCCGGCATTGCGGATAAGAGCGCGTTTACGGCGGAGCTGAACGGTCTTGCGGAGAAATACACCGCGCTGACCGGTCAGCCGATGCAGAAATTTTATCGTCCGCCGCAGGGCAAGTTCAGCGAGGAGAATCTCCGGCAGGCGCAGGAGCTGGGGTATACCACGGTTTTCTGGTCGCTCGCGTATGTGGACTGGTATACGGATAATCAGCCGACCGATGAGCAGGCATTCTCCAAGCTGCTTCCGCGGATACATAACGGGGCCATCGTGCTGCTGCATTCCACCAGTGAGACCAATGCGAGGATTCTCGATGAATTGCTGACCAAGTGGGAGAGTGCGGGTTATGCCTTTGGCTCGCTGACAGACCTTACATCCGGCTAAACCGCAGGGGGCGGCAAGGTATACATTTATAGATGCAGGAAGAAGATGAAACGATTCCTTTTCCATTCTCCGCTGCAAACAAAAACCCTCTCTGGATTTTCAGAGAGGGTTTTGTGCATTGTTTGCTTTTACGGCATCATGGTGCGGCCTTCAAACTCGGCGCGGCGCTTGATGTCCTTCATGACGGTATCAAACTGGTTGAGGTCGAGCGACTGCGCACCGTCGCAGAGGGCGTGTGCGGGATCGTTATGCGCCTCGATGATCAGGCCGTCAGCACCGGCAGCGATGGCTGCGCGGGACAGCGGCTGCACCATATCACGGCGGCCTGCTGCGTGGGACGGGTCGATGATGATGGGCAGGTGGCTGAACATTTTAACCAGCGGAACAGCGGAGATATCCAGATTATTGCGGATCAGCTTCTCAAAGGTACGGATGCCGCGCTCGCACAGGATAACATTGGTATTGCCGCCTGCGAAAATGTACTCGGCAGCCATGAGGAACTCCTCCATGGTGGCGGACAGACCGCGCTTGAGGAGGATCGGCTTGTTGCAGCGGCCCAGCTCCTTGAGCAGCATGAAGTTCTGCATGTTGCGGGCACCAAGCTGGATGATATCCACATCCGCGAACAGGTCGAGGTGCTTTTCACTCATGATCTCGGTGACGATCGGCAGACCGGTCTGACGCTTTGCCTCGAGCAGCAGCTTGAGACCCTCGGCCTCCAGACCCTGGAACGAGTACGGGGAGGTACGCGGCTTGAATGCGCCGCCGCGCAGGAAGGATGCACCGGCAGCCTTGACGCGCTCGGCACACTCGACGATCTGTGCTTCGTTCTCGACCGAGCACGGACCTGCCATAACATTGAAGTAGCCGGTGCCGATCTTGCGGCCCGCAACCTCGATGATCGTGTCCTCGGGATGGAATTTGCGGTTGACGGCCTTAAACGGCTCGGTCACGCGCTGTACACGCTCGACCACGTCATACGCCATAATGTCCCTTTCATCGAGCCGGGTCGTGTCGCCCATCAGGCCCAGGATGGTGGTATCTGCGCCCTCGGAATAGTTGATCCGCAGCCCCATATCCGTGAAATGCTGCATCAGTTTTTCGACATGTCCTTTGTCGCTGTTTTGCTTGAGTACAACGATCATTTCAGTTCACTCCTTCGCAATGTGATAAATTTTAAGTAGGATTGGATATACGCTTGATTTTTCAGCTTTTTTACAGCGTACGATTTGAAGTATACCATATCAGAGGGCAAAAAGAAAGAGCGATTTACGACAAATCGCCCTTTGATTTTCCACGCTTTTTGCACGTGGTTGCATTCTGCTAACCGGATGCTTACGATGCGTTTGCCGCCTCATCGGCCTTCAGCTCCTTGTATTTGGCGGTTACTGCGCTGCAGAATTCATCCCAGCGGCCGCTGTTGATGAGGGTGGACGGGCAGATTTTGCCCGAAAAGTCCTGATGCTTTTTCAGTGCCTTGGACGGATTCAGGTCGTACTCGATCAGCAGCCGCGCGCACAGCTTTTCGGTGTTGATGAGCGTCTGTTCGTAGTTGCCGTCCGAGTTGACGCACATTTCAATGCCGATGCCGTTCATGTTGCCGCCGTTCTTCTCCATGCCGTCGCCTGCGTGGTAGGCAGTCTCATCATCCGGCAGATGGTGGTAGATCTCGTGATCGTCCACCGTGTAGTGCCACGAAACAATGCCCTCCTCGGCGTTGGCGTTCTGGTGGATGAACGAGTTGTGCGCGGCCGCATTTGCGCCGGTGCCGGTGTTGTCGGTCTCGTGGATGACAAGATACTTGATCTCGCGCTTTTGTCCCGGACGGGCGCGTGTGCCCTCGGGAAGAAAGTCGGTCAGCACCGGAATATCCTCAATGTAGGTCAGACCGGCGTCGGTCTGCGGCTCGCGGAACACGATCCTCTGTGTCAGCATGCCCGCCGCAAACGACACGATCATCAGTCCGACTGTCAGCATCAGGCTGACCCGAAGTCCCTTGCTTCTCTTTTTGCGTGCCATGATTCACCTTGTCTTTTCAGAATGATATCGTCTTGCTTTTTCCATTGTACTACGTTTTACGCGATTTTTCAAAACAAAGACTGTAAACTTTTTGTGATGGCGACACCGTATATGCGGATTCGGTATCAAATTCGTAAAATTTGCAAGATGAACTTGCATTTGTACTCAGATTCCCTTATAATAAAAGTTATTCGGAGAGGCGAAGCCTTTCAGCAGAATTTCTTTGACCGCCCGGTTTCTGCGCGAAAACGGTGCTAAGGCCATACGGACAGCCGGGTCAAATGCCGAAACTGGCAACTTTGTTGCCTTATTGAATTTTATAAGTTGGCTGACTAAAAGCCGTGTGCCGCGGGCGCATCACACTTGTGAAACGATCAATAAGAGTACAAAGGCAACACCGTACAATTAAGACTGCGGCGCTTTGCGGAAATTTTGCCCCCTGATTTCGTTGTGATTTTTTGCAATACAGCAAGTATTGCCGCACAACCACGCCTTATCAGAGCACAAAATTTACTCGCAAATCGCTCTTGCTTCATTATGCGGTATTGCCTAAAAGTAACGATTCTTGCTATATAGACTCTTTCCTCTTCCATAAAACCTACGGAATGTGCAGAAGCATCTGCAAAAAGAGAACGATCATCCTCAAGTGAAAGCGTACCGTGTGTACCCCTTTCGCCTGGGGATTTTTTGGTATTGTGAGGATATGAAATGCAGAACAAGCTCAAACTTTACGGGTTCAACAACCTGACCAAGGCGCTGTCCTTCAACATTTATGATGTCTGCTACGCAAAGACCGAGCGCGAACAGCGTGACTACATCAAATATATCGACCAGCAGTACAACTCCGAACGACTGACCGGCATTCTCGAGCGGGTAACCGAGATGATCGGTGCGCATGTGCTGCACATTTCCAAGCAGGATTACGACCCGCAGGGCGCCTCGGTAACCTTTCTCATCGCGGAGGAGCACATGAAGCCGGCCCTTGAGCCGGATACCATCGTCGCGCACCTCGATAAGAGCCACGTTACCGTGCATACCTATCCGGAGTACCATCCGGATACCTGCCTTGCCACCTTCCGCGTGGATATTGACGTTGCCACCTGCGGTGAGATCACGCCGCTGTCTACGCTTGATTACCTCATCGGCTCGTTCGATTCGGATATCATCACCATGGACTACCGCGTGCGCGGCTTTACCCGCGATATCGAGGGCAAAAAGCTGTTCATGGATCACCATATGACGTCCATTCAGGACTTTATCGACCCGAAAACGCTCGAGCGGTACGACGCATACGACATTAACGTGTACCAGTCCAATCTGTTCCACACCCGTATGCTGCTCAAGGAGGTCGATCTGCAGAACTACCTGTTCAACACCGACATCTATGAGCTGCCGCCCAAGACCAGACTCAAGATTCACTCCGACCTCAGACGAGAGATGATTGAGATATTTTCGGGCAAGAACATCTACTGATTTCGATTGAAAATACATTTTCAATCGAGAAAGACAAACCGAACGATGTTCGGATTTGTCTCACAATAAAGGGGAGGCCAGTGGCTTCCCGCGTAAGCTGTCTGCTCAGGATAAAATGGGCGCACACTGTGCGCCCCTACGGTGACGTTTGTACCGATGGTAAATCGTAGGGGCGAACATTGTTCGCCCACACAACGTAAAAGAGTTACCAAACTCCTGACTGTAAAAAAGTTTTCATTACAAAGAGGGTTATATAATGGATCAATCCCGTGCGCCAATTATGGAGGCGCTCGAAAACTTCAAAGACATGCGCATTGTGCCGTTTGATGTACCCGGCCACAAGCGCGGACGCGGCTCGCCGGAATTAACGAAATTCCTCGGTCAGCAGTGCATGACGGTGGACGTCAATTCGATGAAGCCGCTCGACAATCTGTGCCACCCGACCAGCGTTATCCGCGAGGCCGAGGAGCTTGCCGCGGATGCGTTCGGTGCGGCGCACGCCTTCCTGATGGTGGGCGGCACGACGAGCAGCGTACAGGCGATGATTCTCTCCGTGGTCAAACGCGGCGACGAGATCATCCTGCCGCGCAACGTGCACCGCAGCGTCATCAATGCGCTCGTGCTGACCGGTGCGATTCCGGTTTACGTCAACCCGCAGATGAACGACCGGCTGGGCATTTCGCTCGGCATGTCGGTCGCGGATGTGAAGGCCGCCATTGAGAAGCACCCGTCCGCGAAGGCGGTGCTCGTCAACAACCCGACCTATTACGGCATCTGCTCGAACATTCGGGAAATCGTAAGGCTCGCGCACGCGGCGGGCATGAAGGTGCTGGCCGATGAGGCGCACGGCACGCATTTCTACTTCGGTGAAAATATGCCGGTCTCCGCGATGGCGGCAGGCGCGGATTTGGCATCCGTTTCCATGCACAAGTCGGGCGGCTCGCTCACGCAGTCGAGCTTTCTGCTGTGCGGCCCATCGATGAACGCGGAGCACGTTCGCCAGATCATCAACCTGACGCAGACGACCTCCGGTTCGTACCTGCTGATGGTCAGCCTGGATATTTCGCGCAAGAACCTTGCACTGCACGGCAAGGAGATTTTCCGAAAAGTCGTTGACCTGACGACCTACGCCCGCGAGGAGATCAACGCCATCGGTGACTACTACGCCTACGGCAGTGAGCTGATCAACGGCGACACGGTATACGACTTCGACACAACCAAGCTGGCGGTAAACACGCTGGATGTTGGTCTGGCGGGCATCGAGGTGTACGATATTCTGCGCGACTTTTACGATATTCAGACCGAGTTCGGCGATCTCGGCAATCTGCTCGCCTATGTTTCGGTGGGCGACCGTGAGCGCGACCTCGAACGTCTGGTAGCCGCTCTGGCGGACATTCGCCGCCGCTACAAGCGCGACAAGGCGACGCTCATGCGGCAGGAGTATATCTCTCCGCAGGTGGTCGCCGGCCCGCAGGAGGCGTTCTACGCGGACAAGAAGGCCATGCCGCTCGAGGAGTCGGTCGGACGCATCTGCGCGGAGTTTGTCATGTGCTATCCGCCCGGCATCCCGATCCTCGCGCCCGGTGAGCGTATCACCCGCGATATTCTTGATTATATTCGCTACGCCAAGGAAAAGAACTGCATGCTGCTCGGCACCGAGGACCCCGAGGTGAACAGCCTGCAGGTCATCCGCGGCGTGGTCAGCCCGGAATAAAAGGAGCGTTTCACTCATGCAACTTACCTTTACTGAAATGCACACGCCGACGGTTGGGCTGCAGATACAGGTAGACCGTCAGCTTTACACCGAACAGAGCGACTTTCAGCGCATCGACGTGTTTGAATGCGAGGAGTTCGGTCGGTTTCTCACGCTTGACGGCTACATGATGCTGACCGAGCGGGACGAGTTCATCTATCATGAAATGATGGTGCATGTTCCGATGGCCGTGCTCGGTGAGAAGATTAAAAAGGTGCTCGTCATCGGCGGCGGTGACGGCGGCTGTGTCCGCGAGCTGTGCCGCTATCAGCACATCGAGCACATCGACCTTGTGGAGATCGACGAGCGCGTTGTCGCGGTCTGCAAGGAGTACCTGCCCGGTGTGGCGTGCTCGCTCGACGACCCGCGCGTGCACATTCTCTATCAGGACGGATTAAAGTATATCCGCCGGATTGAGGACGAGTACGACCTTATCATCATCGACTCGACCGACCCGTTCGGCCCGGGCGAGGGCCTGTTCACGATGGAATTTTACGGCAACTGCTACAAGGCGCTCAAGGAGCACGGCGTGCTCGTCAATCAGCACGAAAGCCCGTTCTACAAGGGCGATGCGCTTGCGTGCCAGAGAGCGCACCGCAATATCGTGCACTCGTTTGAGCTGAGCCGTCTGTTTCAGGCACATATTCCGACCTACCCGTCCGGACACTGGCTGTTCGGCTTTTCGTCGCGCGGCGTGCATCCGGTGCGCGATCTGAATCCGGACTGGTGGAACAGTCTGGGACTGGAAACCAGATACTACAATACCAATCTGCATAAGGGTGCGTTCTATCTGCCGAATTATGTGCAGAAGTTGCTGGAAAAGGTGGAAGAATAACGGAATCGTTAGAAAATCACGACGGTTTTGATTGGGTAGCCGCTTGGTAAGCGGGGAATGCGCCGCACCCGCGGCGGGGGGCAAAAAGGGGAGACACCTACGGTTTCTACCCTCTTTGAACACCCGTTTCCCTTGTTGGGATAGCTTGGGTGCAGACGGTAGACTGCGTAAGCAGGAAAAGGGGAACGGCAGTCGGGTTACTCTTGCGTGTCTTTCTCCACCTTTTCGCAGTTCACAGACAGCGTACTGCTACACATGCGGGTTACTCAACGCAGAGCGCGGCATAACAGTGCCGCGCAAATCCTTGGCACGTTGTAACGCACGGCACCTGCGAGGCTAAATTGCACCGAACACCTAATCCGTAGGTGCTGTCCGCAAACTCCAGGCTTACGAGTTGCGCGGCACGGGTATGCCGCGCCTGCTGGAAGTAGCCGACCTGTGTAGCAGTACGGTATCTGACACTGCGAACAGGTTGCGAAAGACACGGAAGAAAAAATCCTCTGTCGTACTCCTTTTCGGAGCGGTCACATATAGGAAATCTGCGCCGGAATATCCCCAAGGGAAAGGGGTGATTCACAAGAGGGTGGAAACCGCAGGTGTCTACCCTCTTGTGCCCCCGCCGGGTAGGCGCACTCCCCGCTGAGGTTCAGCGACCCCCCGCCCGTTAGGGGCGAACCCGCTGACGCAGTTCGCGTCCCCCGCTCAGCCGGTGCAGAGAAAAAGGCTGCCGCCCGCGCAGTTCCGTTCGCTTCTCAAGCGGCAGTTTAACAAATAAAGACCATTCAATAAATCTAAATTATATATACAGTTAAAAATGAGGAGGAATTAACAATGGGAAGAGCATTGATCATCGGCTGCGGCGGCGTTGCCGGCGTAGTTATCCACAAGTGCTGCCAGAACAGCGACGTTTTTGAGGAGATTATGATCGCATCCCGCACCAAGAGCAAGTGCGATGCCATCAAGGAGAAGCTGGACGGTACGACCGCAACCAAGATCCGCACCGCCAAGGTGGATGCGGACAACGTGGACGAGCTGTGCGCGCTCATCGACGAGTACAAGCCGGACATCGTGATGAACATTGCCCTGCCGTATCAGGACCTGACCATCATGGATGCGTGCCTCAAGTGCGGCGTAAACTACATGGATACGGCAAACTACGAGCCGGAGGACACCGACGATCCGGAGTGGCGCGCCATTTACGAGAAGCGCTGCAAGGACGAGGGCTTCACCGCGTACTTCGACTACTCCTGGCAGTGGGCATACAAGAAAAAGTTTGAGGACGCCGGTCTGACCGCTCTGCTCGGCTCCGGCTTTGACCCGGGCGTAACGCAGGCGTACTGCGCTTACGCACAGAAGCACCTGTTCGATGAAATCGACACCATCGACATTCTGGACTGCAACGGCGGCGACCACGGCTATCCGTTTGCGACCAACTTCAACCCGGAGATCAATCTGCGTGAGGTATCCGCACCGGGTTCGTACTGGGAGAACGGTCACTGGGTTGAAATCCCGGCGATGAGCATCAAGCGCGAGTATGACTTCGATCAGGTCGGCCACAAGGATATGTACCTGCTTCACCACGAGGAGATCGAGTCTCTGGCGAAGAATATTCCGGGCGTGCAGCGCATCCGCTTCTTCATGACCTTCGGTCAGTCCTATCTGACCCATATGAAGTGTCTGGAGAACGTCGGCATGCTGTCCACCACCCCGATCGAGTTTGAGGGCCACCAGATCGTGCCGATCCAGTTCCTCAGGGCGCTGCTGCCCGATCCGGCAACGCTCGGTCCGCGCACCAAGGGCAAGACCAACATCGGCTGCATCTTTACCGGCAAGAAGGACGGCAAGGAAAAGACCGCCTATATCTACAACGTCTGCGACCATGAGGAGTGCTACCGCGAGGTCGGCTCGCAGGCCATCAGCTACACCACCGGTGTTCCGGCGATGATCGGCGCGGCGATGCTGCTGACCGGCAAGTGGAACAAGCCGGGCGTGTACACGGTCGAGGAGTTTGATCCCGATCCGTACATGGAGGCGCTGAACAAGTGGGGTCTGCCGTGGCAGATTAACGACAAGCCGGTACTGGTGGACTGATATGAAATTTACTGAGCTTCCTACGCCCTGCTACCTGCTCGATGAAAACCGTCTGGTGCAGAATCTGGCCGTCCTGCGGGACGTTGCCAGACGCACCGGCGCGAAGATCCTGCTGGCGCAGAAGGCGTTCTCGATGTTTTCCGTGTACCCGCTGATTCGGGAGTATCTGGCGGGCACAACGGCCTCCGGTCTGTACGAGGCACGGCTCGGTCATGAGGAATTCGGCGGCGAGACCCATGTTTACGCACCGGCCTACGCGGAGGGCGAGTTCCGCGAGCTTCTGGAGTACGCCGACCACATTGTGTTCAACTCGTTCACGCAGTGGAAGGCCTACGGCAGCCTTGCCCGCGCGGCAGGGAAGAGCTGCGGCCTGCGGCTCAATCCGGAGTGCTCCACGCAGCCGAGCGACCACGCGATGTACGACCCGTGCGGTCCGGATTCGCGCCTTGGCATTACGATAGAGAATTTTCAGCCGGAGCTGCTCGACGGCATTGAGGGCTTCCATTTCCACACGCTCTGCGAGCAGAATTCGGACGATCTGGTGCGGACTGTCGCTGCATTTGAGCAGAATTTCGGTCAGTATATGGACGGCCTGAAATGGATCAACCTCGGCGGCGGCCACCACATCACCCGCGCGGATTACGATGTGGAAACGTTGGTGCACTGCATTGATTATCTGCAGAAAAAGTACAAGGTGCAGGTTTATCTGGAGCCGGGCGAGGCCGTTGTGCTGAATGCGGGCTATCTGGTCGCCACCGTGCTTGAGGTGATGCACAACCATAAGGACATTGCGATTCTGGATACCTCGGCGGCGTGCCATATGCCGGACGTGCTCGAGGTGCCGTACCGTCCGCCGGTGTACCGCGGCGGCGAGCCGGGGAAAAAGGCGTTCACCTATCTGCTGACCGGCCGCTCCTGCCTCGCAGGCGACGTCATCGGTGAGTATTCGTTCGATGTGGCGCTCGGCGCCGGTGAGCAGGTCGTGTTCGAGGACATGGCGCTCTACACCATGGTCAAGACCAATACGTTTAACGGCATGCCGCTGCCGCTCATCGCGGTAAGACGCGCCGACGGCACGGATGAGGTCGTGCGGATGTTTGGGTATGAGGAGTTTAAGCGGAGACTTTCCTGATGGAGACGAGGAGATCGGCTCGGCTGCCAAAGTATGATTACGGAAAGCAGGGCGTCTATTTTGTGACGCTCTGCACCTATCAACGGCAATGCACGCTGTCAACCGTAGGGCGCGACGACCTCGGCGCGCCGTCCCTGCGGTTATCAGTCATCGGTAAAATTGTTGAACATTATATCCGAACGATTCCTGGGGCATATCCATATGTGTCGATTGATTCCTATGTTATCATGCCAAACCATGTTCATATGTTGATTTCGGTTTTGCGTGATGATGGCGCGCCGAGGTCGTCGCGCCCTACGGAATTGGTGCCACGCATAATTGCGGCATTGAAACGGTTTTCCAATCAGGATGCCGGACGCAATTTGTGGCAGCGGTCGTTTTATGACCATATTGTGCGCGATGAAAACGATTATGTGATACGGTATAATTATATTGCCGATAATCCGCGCAGATGGGCAGAGGACGAATATTACAGCAACAGGTAATAAGTTGTAAATCGCCTGACCGTAGGGTGCGCCGACCTTGGCGCACCGCATTCCAGCGAATATCACCGGATTATAGTCCGTGGCATACGCTGTCGTTAATGTATTCCGTTGCTGTGAAATTTGCCCTGCGGTTTACAAACGGTGCGCCGAGTCGGCGCACCCTACGGGATAGCGTGAGCTTGTATTTATCTGTTAGTATATTCGCTGGCATGTATCGTATAGGCAAGTTGCTGTCAACTGCGTCATATCCCTTGACAAACCCGAATTTAACAGCTATAATATTAAAGTTAATACGCAAATGCCGTGAAAAAGAGGAGTATTTTTCCTTTGCGCGTTTAGAGAGGGTGCGGTCGGTGCAAGCACCTCGGCGGGGAAGAAGAAGGTCGCTTTGGAGCAGAACAGCCGAATTTTCGTTAAGCTGTTCCGTCTAACCCGCGTTACGGGGCAACGAGTGCGCGTCTTTACGCGAATTCAGGTGGTACCACGGAGCATACTTCGTCCTGTTGTCGGGATGAGTATGCTCTTTTTTGTTTGCACAGAAGTATCCCGCATTTATATCGTAAATCAAATTGAAGGAGATAGATCAATGAGCGAACTGCCTAAGACCTACGACCCGAAATCGGTCGAGGACAAGCTGTACAAGTTCTGGGTCGATTCCGGCTTCTTCCACGCCGAGGTCAATCCGGACAAGAAACCGTACACCATCGTTATCCCGCCTCCGAATGTTACCGGCCAGCTGCACATGGGCCACGCATTCGATGAGACCCTGCAGGATATCCTCATCCGCACCAAGCGCATGCAGGGCTACGAGGCACTGTGGATGCCGGGCACCGACCACGCCGGTATCGCAACCCAGATTAAAGTAGAGGAGAACCTCCGCAAGGAGGAGGGCCTGACCCGTTACGACCTCGGCCGCGAGGAGTTCCTGAAGCGCGTCTGGGCGTGGAAGGACAAGTTCGGCAGCCGCATCATCAGCCAGCTCAAGAAGCTCGGCACCTCCTGCGACTGGGACCGCGAGCGCTTCACCATGGACGAGGGCTGCTCCAAGGCGGTCCGCGAGGTATTCGTAAACCTGTACAACAAGGGCCTTATCTACAAGGGCCACCGCATCATCAACTGGTGCCCGCACTGCGCGACTGCGCTGTCCGACGCTGAGGTTGAGTACGAAACCCAGCCGGGCAAGCTGTGGCACATCCGCTATCCGCTCGCGGACGGCTCGGGTGATCTGGTGGTTGCGACCACCCGTCCGGAGACCTTCATGGGCGATACCGGCGTTGCTGTCAACCCGAACGACGAGCGCTACAAGCACCTCATCGGCAAGACCTGCATCCTCCCGATCATGAACCGCGAGATTCCGATTTTCGGTGACGAGTACGTTGACATGGAGTTCGGCACCGGCTGCGTTAAGGTTACGCCGTGCCACGACCCGAACGACTTCGAGATGGGTCAGCGCCACAACCTCGAGCAGATTCTCGTGTTCAACGAGGACGCGACCGTCAACGCAAACGGCGGCAAGTACGAGGGCATGGACCGCTACGAGTGCCGCAAGGCGGTTGTAAAGGACCTTGAGGAAGGCGGCTGGCTGGTCAAGATTGAGGACCACGAGCACAACGTCGGCACCTGCTACCGCTGCGGCACCACCGTTGAGCCGATGACCTCGGCACAGTGGTTCGTCAAGATGGCGCCGCTCGCCAAGCCCGCTATGGACGTAGTAAACGAGGGCAAGACCAAGTTCGTGCCCGACCGCTTCTCCAAGACCTACCTGCGCTGGATGGAAAACGTACACGACTGGTGTATCTCCCGTCAGCTGTGGTGGGGTCACCGCATTCCGGCGTTCTACTGTGAGGACTGCGGCGAAATGACCGTCTCCAAGACCGATGTATGCACCTGCCCGAAGTGCGGCGGCACGCATATCCATCAGGAGGAGGACGTACTGGATACCTGGTTCTCGTCCGCTCTGTGGCCGTTCTCCACGCTCGGCTGGCCGGATAAGACCAAGGAGCTGGAGTATTTCTACCCGACCTCTACGCTTGTTACCGGCTACGATATCATCTTCTTCTGGGTTGCCCGCATGATTTTCTCCGGTGTGGAGCACATGGGCGAAACCCCGTTCGAGACGGTTTATATCCACGGTCTGGTGCGCGATGCACAGGGCCGCAAGATGTCCAAGTCGCTCGGCAACGGCATCGACCCGCTCGAGGTCATCGACCAGTACGGCGCGGATGCGCTGCGCTTCACCCTCGCAACCGGCAACAGCCCCGGAAACGATATGCGTTTCTCGGATGAGCGCGTGCAGGCGTCCCGCAACTTCTGCAACAAGATTTGGAACGCATCCCGCTTTATCCAGATGAACCTGACCATCGACAAGGACAAGGCAGTCCAGCTGCCCGCAGACCTTGCCATCGAGGACAAGTGGATTCTCAGCAAGTTCAACACACTGGTTGCCGATGTTACCCGCAACATCGACCAGTACGAGCTGGGTCTGGCTGCCGCAAAGTTGAACGACTTTATCTGGGAGAACTTCTGCGACTGGTATATCGAGATTGCAAAGACCCGTCTGCAGACCGGCGACGAGAACGTACAGAAGGTGCTCTGCTATGTGCTGAGCGGCGCGATGCAGCTGCTGCACCCGTTCATGCCGTTCATCACCGAGACCATCTGGCAGGCGCTGCCGCATGAGGGTCCGTCCGTTATGGTATCCGCATGGCCGGAGTACAAGGACGAGCTGCACTTTGCCGCGGAGGAGGCACAGATGGAGAGCCTGATGGACGCTGTCCGCGCTATCCGCAACCGCCGTGCCGAGATGAACGTACCGCCCTCCAAGAAGGCCAAGGTGCTCATCCTGACCGAGAAGAAGGATACGTTCTCCGCAGGCGCAGGCTTCTTCCCCAAGCTGGCATACGCTTCCGAGATTGAACTCATCGACGCGGTTCCGGCGGACGCTGCGAAGATGGCTTCTGTCGTCACCGGCGACGCACAGATCTATATGCCGATGGGCGACCTCATCGACTTCGAGGCCGAGCGGGCCCGTCTCGGCAAGGAGAAGAGCAAGGTCGAGGCCGACATTGACTTCGTTATGAAGAAGCTGAACAACCCGAAGTTTGTCGATAAGGCACCCGAGAAGGTTGTTGCAGCCGAGCGCGAAAAGGCTGAAAAGCTGCGCGAGCACCTCGCAAAGCTGGAAGAGTCGATTGCAGCGCTGAATTAAACATAAAAAGAGTGGAGAGTGAAGTGCTGTCCACTCTTTTTTCTTAACATTTTCCCCGAAAACACTTGACTGTAAACCCACTTTATCCCTTATAATGTAATCAATAGAAGGGAAGGTGATCGTATGAACATAGCAGAAGCAGAGCGCAGGACGGGCTTATCCCGGGCGAACATCCGGTTTTACGAGAAGGAAGGCTTGCTCAAGCCGACACGCGGAGAGAACGGCTACCGCGACTACACCGAGGACGATGTGCAGACCCTGCGGAAGATCATGCTGCTGCGGCGGCTGCGCCTGAGCGTGCCTGACATCCGCGCCATCGAGAGCGGCGAGAAAGCGCTGCCCGAGGCGGCGGCAGGCCAGCTCGACGTATTGCAGGGGGACATCCGCGAGAGCGAACAGGCGTATGCGATGTGCCGCGCCATCTGCGAGGACAGAGCGGAGTGGAACGGGCTGGATGTAGACCGGTACCAGTCCATCGTACTGCCCGCAGACGACCCGCGCGAGAAAGACCGCATCCCGCCGGCAGGCTGTCCGTGGCGGCGCTTCCTTGCCCGCAATGTGGATGCCGGACTGTATGGACTGCTGTGGTCGATGCTGTCGCAGTGGGTGTTCCGCATCAATCCGGATCATTTTATGTCGAATCTGGCGTGGACGCTCGCGTGCGGGTATGTCAGCTGGCTGCTGACGTTCGTGTTCGAGCCGATGCTGCTGCATTACTGGGGCACAACGCCCGGCAAGTGGATCTTCGGGCTGTCCGTCCGCGATGAGGACGGAGAAAAGCTGTCCATCCGCACCGCATATGCCCGTTTGTGGGGCGTGTTCGGCTACGGCAACTGCTATGCGCTGCCGTTCTTCGAATGGTACTGCAATTACAAGTGTTACCGCGCGTGCAAAGAAGAGGAGCTGCCGTGGGATTTGGAGAACGGGTGCAGCATCATCGTCCGCGAGCGGGAGGTGCGCTGGTATCGCGTGGCGCTGTACCTGCTGGTGCTCGTGCTGCGAGCAGCCGCAGGTTACGGCATTGACCTGTACGCCAAGCTGCCGCCCAATCGCGGCGAGCTGACTCTTGCGGAGTATGTGGAGAACTGCAACGACTGCCTGAAATATAATCAGGGCACGGCGCCGTATGTCCGGCCGGACGGAAGCTGGAATAAGGATTTGGACATAATGGGCGGCTCGTACACCGGATTCTCGCTGGGCGATTCTGCTGTATCCGATGTGACGGTCGAAACCGATGCGGACGGCTATGTGCAGTCTGTGACGGTGGTTTCGGATTCGCAGAACGGCTCGTGCGGCTATCAGGAGCGCATGACGGTGTATTACGCCTTTGCGGCCGCGTATGCCAAATGGAGCTGGCTGTATGCCGCCCACATGAGGGATGACATCATTGACGACGGCTGGGAATACGATGCACCGGATACGAAAAACGTCAAGGAGGCGCATCTCGACGGGCTGGATTTCCGGTACGAGTATGAATTCAGCGGCGCATCGCGCGATAACGCCGTGGACGGAAAGCCGATGCCGTATCATTCGGTGCTGACGATTGAGAAAGAGTGAGGAGTGGAGAGCGAAGTGCTCTCCACTCTCTGCTTTATTAGAAAATTGCTTTCTTATTTGCCCAAAGTGTGCTATACTAATCTCACAAAAACATATAGATAGAGGAATAGCCAATGAAAGGAATCATTCTTGCCGCCGGTAAGGGTTCGCGCCTGTACCCGATGACACGTCCGGTATGCAAACCGCTGCTGCCGGTATACGATAAACCGATGATCTACTATCCGCTGGCTGCGCTCCTGCAGGCCGGTATCCGCGATATTCTCATCATCATCCCGCCCGGAGAGGAAGGCCCGTTCTACCGCCTGCTCGGTTCCGGCGGCCGCTTCGGCGTCAACATCACCTACGAGGTGCAGGAGGTTGCACGCGGCATCGCGGACGCGCTGCTCATCGGCTCCCAGTTCATCGGGGATGACTCGGTTTGCCTTGTTCTGGGCGATAATATCTTCTATTCCCCCAATTTCCAGAACTATCTGGACCGTGCCGTGCAGCAGAAATCCGGCGCCTGCGTGTTCGGCTACTATGTCGATGACCCGCGTGCGTTCGGCGTTGTGGAGTTTGATGGTCAGGGCCGTGCTATTTCCATTGAGGAGAAGCCGCGCTATCCGAAGTCTAACTATATCGTTCCGGGTCTGTATTTTTACGATAACTCGGTTATGGAGATTGCCCGCGGACTCAAGCCCTCGGCAAGAGGTGAGCTGGAGATCACGGATGTCAATATTGAGTACATGAAGCGCGGTCAACTGCACGTTGAAAAGCTCGAGCGGGATTTCGTCTGGCTGGATGCCGGTACCGCCGAGAATCTGCTCGAATCCGCACAGGTTGTCCGCCGCGTGCAGGATGAGAGCGGCCGCTACATCGCATGTCTGGAGGAGATTGCGTACGCGCGCGGTTATATCAGCCGTCAGACGCTGCTCCGTCACGCCGCCGACCTCAGCAAAACGCTGTACGGCCGCTACTTAGAGTGCCTCTAAAGGAGAATCGCAAATGCCTGTTTATACCGAAACCAAAACCTACAAAACCAAGGCCCACATGGGCATGATCGACGTTACCGATGACTTCCGCGCAGCGGTGCAGAACGCCTGCCGCAAGACCGGCATGAAGTCCGGCACGATTACCGGCTTTACCACCGGCGGCGTTGCCGGTCTGACCACGCTCGAGTTTGAGCCGGGCATGGTCTACCATGACCTCAAGGCGGCGATGGACGTCTTTTCGCCCTACCGCGATGAGCAGGGAAACGTCATTTACTATCACCACCACGATACCTGGCATGATGATAACGGCTCGTCGCATATCAAGGCGGCGCTGCTCAGTCCGTTTATCGTTATCCCGTTCGTGAATGGCGAGATCACCATCGGCCCGTGGCAGAATCTGACCCTTGTGGAGTGCGATACCCGCAACCGCGTGCGGGATATTGTCTTTCAGGTGATGGGAGAATAATGCAAATTGAGAATGGAAAGTGGAGAACGGAAATGAGTTCCGTTCTCCATTTTTTTGTGCAAAAAATAAAAAAACGCCTGTAAAGGCGGTTGATTGACAGATTTCCGCAGTATATGCTATACTATACACGGATGTTGTTCCATTAGCGGTCAGATCTTCTTTCTTTCCTCAGTTCGAGGAGGAAAGGAGGTGGCGCGGATGCAGAAAAAGACAGTACAGCTGTTGGTATGTGCAGTGATTTTGCTGTACATTTTCTGTATAAAAGCACGATGACCGCTCGGAGTAGGGCCCGAACGGTCATCTTAGTTTAACTATGATACGGAAAGGTCTGGTTGCTTAGCAACATCCCTTGGGTATATTATACCCGCAGAACCTCGGTCTTGTCAAGCGACAGGGCCGGGGTTTTGTTGCGTCGCGGCTCTCTCACGCGCCGCGCAGCCGGAAAGATTAGCGTCCGCTAACCAAATAGCTTTTCTTTTTTCGATAAATGTGGTATAATATAAGCGTTCGGAAAATTTAAGTACGGTTTGGGAATCCCTGTGCCGTGCATAGAAATGGAGCGACAAAGCATGACTAAAATTGATATTATTTCCGGTTTTCTGGGTGCCGGCAAGACGACTCTCATCAAGCGTCTGCTGGCCGATGCGCTCAAGGGTGAGCAGGTTGTTCTGATCGAGAACGAGTTCGGTGAGATCGGCATTGACGGCGGCTTCCTCAAGGATGCTGGCATTGTTGTAAACGAGATGAACGCAGGCTGCATCTGCTGCTCGCTGGTTGGCGACTTCGGCAAGGCGCTGCACGATGTTGTGGACCAGTACCATCCGGACCGCATCCTGATCGAGCCGTCCGGCGTCGGCAAGCTGAGCGACGTTATCGCTGCGGTACAGAACGCGCACCTCGAGGTTCAGCTGAACAGCTTTGTAACCGTTGTTGACGCGCTCAAGGCCAAGATGTACCTCAAGAACTTTGGTGAGTTTTTCGAGAATCAGGTGGCGCATGCCGGTGCCATCCTGCTGTCCCGCACGGCTGAGTGCCCGGAGAAGCGTCTCGACGAGACCGTTGCCATGCTGCGCGGCCTGAATGAGCACGCCCGCATCGTCACCACCCCGTGGAAGGACCTGACCGGCGAGCAGCTGCTCTCCACCATGGAAGGCAGCCGCGACCTCGTTGCGGAGGTGCTCGAGGAGATCGCGCACGAGCCGCACCACGAGCATCATCATCACCACCATGACCATGAGCATGAGCACGAGCACGAGCATGACCACGACCATGACCATGACCACGAGCATGAGCATCATCATGAGCACGATGAGCACTGCACCTGCGGCTGCCACGATCATGACCATCACCATGAGCACGACCATGACCACGAGCACCATCATCATCACGACCACGACGGTCACTGCTGCTGCGGTCACGACCACGACCACGATGCTGACGAGGTATTCACCTCCTGGGGCAAGGAAACGACCCGCAAGTACACCGAGGCCGAGCTTAACGCGGCTCTTACCGCGCTCGGTGATGTTACGCTCGGCACCGTACTGCGTGCAAAGGGCATCGTTCCGTGTGCAGACGGCGGCGAGTGGCTGCACTTTGACTACGTTCCGGGCGCACCGGAGATCCGCCGCGGCACTGCCGATTACACCGGCCGTCTGTGCGTCATCGGCTCCGAACTGGATGAGGAGCGCATCGCTACGCTGTTCGGCGTAAACGAAAAGTGAGGTAACCAGATATGGCTAACGAACCCATTCCGGTATACGTCTTTACCGGCTTTTTGGAGAGCGGCAAGACCAAGTTCATTCAGGACATTCTCGCGGACCCGAACTTTACCGAGAACGAGCGCACGGTGCTGTTGCTGTGCGAGGAGGGCATCGAGGAGTACGACGAGAAGTGGCTGCTGCACTACGGCACCGCGCTTGTGCCGATCGAGTCCGAGGACCGTCTGACGCCGAATATCCTCAAGCGCGTGGAGCAGAAATACCAGCCGGACCGCATTCTTGTTGAGTACAACGGCATGTGGAAGCTGGAAAAGCTGATGCAGGCATTTCCTGCCCGCTGGGAGCTGTACCAGATCGTCACCACGGTCGATGCGACCACGTTTGAGCTGTATTCCAACAACATCGGCCCGATGATGTTCGAGCATATCACCACTGCGGATCTGGTTGTGTTCAACCGCTGCACGGATGAGCTGAAGGACATGCTGTACAAGAAGAACATCAAGGCGATGAACCCGCGTGCGGCAATCTATCTGGATGACGTGAACGGCAATTCCGAGGACTACGCCCGCAATATGCCGCTGCCGTTTGATGTGGATGCGGATATCATCGACATCCAGCCGGAGGACTACGGTCTCTGGTACATCGACGCCACCGGCGACCCGATGAAGTATGACGGCAAGACCGTCCGCTTTCTTGCCCAGGCATACGTCGGCAAGGATGTGCCCGCCGGCAGCTTCGTGCCCGGCCGCTTCGGCATGGTCTGCTGCGCGGATGACGTCACCTTCCTCGGCTTCCTCTGCCGCTATCCCGACCGCGATCAGCTGCATAACCGCGACTGGGTCAAGGTAACGGCGTCCATCACCGTCGAGGAGCTGCCGCAGTACCGCGGTCCCGGTCCGGTGCTGCATGCCATCACGGTAGAACCCGCCGAAAAGGCGAAGGAAGATATCGTTTACTTTAACTGAATCTTCTCCATACAACGTAAAAAGAGACGAGCCTGCCTGGCTCGTCTCTTTTCTGTATAAAAGCGCACTGACCGCTCGATTAGGCCTCGAACGGTCAGTGACTAAAAATCGCTAATCAATTAAGGTCTGACTGCCTGAACAGCATCCCTTGGGTATATTATACCCGAGCAGCCCCGGTTTTGTCAAGTGCGGCAAAGCCGGGGTTTTGCTTTGCATGCAGCGATTACTGCCTGCTGATTGCTAATTTCTAATTAGAAAAGCATGTCCCCCGCCACACAGCAGTGACGGGGGACAAAGACAAAAGGGGGGATACAGACGATTCATAAACCCATGAACGTCTAACGAAAGTCACAGTGGTTAGCTTGAGGGATTAGCCAATGCCACCGTACATAATGCCGAGGATCAGTGCAGCAATTGCACAGATAACGTATACCCACTTACCAAGCGGGAAGAACCAGCTGCCGATGGGCTTCTTAGCGCCTTCGTTAACAGCAGCAAGTGCCTTTTTCTTGCCGAGTACCCAGAAGAACATGATGCCGGCCAGAGCAGCGCCGAGCGGGCAGATGTAAATGGAAACAACGTCCATCCACTGAGAGGTCCACGGCTGGATTGCGATGGAAACGACCAGACCGATCACACCGATGGTGCCAACGGCTGCTGCACGCTTGAACTTGAACTGCTCCTGCAGGAAGGCGATCGGTGCCTCGTACAGGTTTACGATGGAGGATACGCCTGCGAACAGTACGCAGATGTAGAAGATCGCGCCGATGATACGGCCGGCAGGCATTGCGTTGAATACATTTACAAGGTAAACGAACATCAGGCCGGGGCCGCCTCTTACTTCGCTGATGCCTTCGCCCAGAACAACTGCCATTGCCGGAATGATAACGACTGCTGCCAGCAGAGCTGCGATGGTATCAAATACTGCAACGTTGCGTGCGGAGGACGGGATATCCTCGCTCTTGGACAGGTAGGAACCGTAGATTACAGAACCGTTGCCTGCAACGGACAGGGAGAAGAACGCCTGACCGAATGCAAATACCCACAGGTCGGGCTTGAGCAGACCAGCCGGATTCAGGGTCAGAATGTACTTATAGCCTGCGGATGCGCCGGGCAGAGTGCCGATGTAGATTGCCAGTACGAGGAACAGACCGAACAGAACCGGCATCATGACCTTGTTGGCCTTCTCAATGCCGCCTGCAACGCCCATTACCATGATGGCAAGGGAAACTACCAGTGCAACGATCTGCCATACGCCGTTGCCGATGCCGAAGAAGCCGGCCGACGCCATTGCCTTGAGAGCTTCGGGAAGCGTTTCTGCCTCCGGTGCGGTCATGCCGAAGGTGCCGCCGATAGCGCCCATGTCCGTGCCGAGATTGAACAGGCTGCCGGAGAGGGACATGAAGGTGTACTTGAAGATCCAGCCGAGAACAACCGTGTAGCCGATCGCCAGCATCAATGCACCGATGATCGGGATTGCGCCGATCGCCTTACCGGATTTATCACTGCCGGTGCGCTCCTTGGTACACATACCGAACGCACCAACCGGACCTGCGGCTGCACGACGGCCGAGAGCGAACTCCTCGATAACGCCGGTACTGCCGATCAAAATTACAAAGATAAAATAGGGAAGCAGGAAGGTCATGCCGCCGTACTTCTGCACCATGATCGGGAAACGCCAGATGTTGCCCATACCAACCGCAGAACCGATACATGCCAGAATGAATCCCCACTTACTCTGGAAACCATCTCTCTGTTCTAAGTTTTTAGGCTCTTTACTCATTATCTTACACCCCTTTAATGTGTAAATGGATAGAAAAAGGGCGTTCTCTTTGACGCAGAAACTGTTTAGTTTTCTGGCAAAAAGAACGCCTTTGTTCTTTGCTTTCCTGTGCACTTTCCACGCGGCACAGGTTACGCCCTGATTATCAAGTTATAAAAAGGTCAGGAGAAATTCCTGTTATGCAATGCCGCAGCGCCATTGCTGCAGCATTGGCGGAAATACCGCACAATTTATGCAATTATGCGGTATCGCCTTTGACGAAAGGATGGAACAGGGGATTATTTCTCTTCGTTAGCGTACGGCTCCAGGAATGCATGGAAGTGACGCATCGGGAGGTTGTGGCCCCAAACGATACGCATGTTCGGGATGTTCTCACGATCCTCGTACAGAGCCTTAACAGCTGCGATTACATAGTCCAGATGCTCCTTGGTCAGACGGCTGCGGTCGATTGCGAAGCGAACTACGTTACATACTTCAGCCTGCTGCTCCGGGGTCTTCAGGTCATACTCCATGGAGTAGTCGCCCAGCTCGGATACACGGATGCCGTAGCGGCGGATCAGCTCAAGGCTGAAGCCCTCACCAGCGAAGGTGTCGTGGCCGCGCTTGCCGTCGAAGAACTCATCCATGTTGATGTATACAGCGTGGCCGCCTGCCGGCAGTACAACGCCCTTAACGCCAGCGTCGTAGAAGCCTTCTGCCAGGTAGTTACACTGAGCAACACGCTCGTTCATGTAGTTAAAGTCGCAGGACTCGTACAGGCCAACTGCCAGAGCCATGATGTCACGGCCGGACATGCCGCCGTAGGAATCGTTGCCGTAGCAGGAGATCTGCTTAACCTTCAGCAGAACGCCAACGTCGGTCTTAACGGTGCCGTCTTCGTTGAAGTCGGAGAAGTTCTTCCAGAACAGGCCCTTATCGCGGAATGCCAGCATGCCGCCCATGTTAGCGTGGCCGTCCTTCTTAGCGGACATGGTGAATGCATCGCAGTAAGAGAACATCTCGGTAGCGATCTCAGCGATGGACTTGTCAGCGTAGCCTTCCTCATTCATCTTGATGAAGTAAGCGTTCTCAGCCCAGCGAGCGGTATCAAATACCAGCGGGATGTTGTACTTATGCGCAACGCGGTTGATTTCCTTCAGGTTGCCCATGGAAACGGCCTGGCCGCAAACCGGGTTGTTGGTGATGCAGGTGAAGATCAGCGGAACGTTCTCCGGACCAACAGAGGTGATCAGCTGCTCGAGCTTCTCGATATCCATGTTGCCCTTGAACGGGTTCTTCTCGTAACGGCCGCCTTCCGGTACTTCCCACAGCAGGGTCTTGTTGTACAGGTTACGCGGAATGGAACCCATCTGCTTGATGTTGCCTTCGGTGGTGTCGAAGTGACCATTCGACGGAATAGTGAACTTCTTGCCCGGGTGACGCTTAGCAAGGATGTTGCGAACGATTTCCATCAGAACGGACTCAGCTGCACGGCCCTGCTGGATGATAAATGCGTTCGGGCGCTCCATCTGAGCTGCGCCGCCATTGAACAGGCCGCCTTCGTACTCGCACAGATAAACTTCATCCATCATCTTCTCAACGTCGCGGCAATCGGTGCGAACGAGGTCGATGATCTTCTTCCAGTTCTTCTCGCCGCCGCGCTCGAAAATGTCGCGGAAGGTGTCGAGCAGAACGTAATAACCGGTGTTGCGGCCGTAAGCCTCGTCGCCGAGGAACAGGCTTGCCCACTGATGATTGGTCATTGCAGTGGTACCGGAGTCGGACAGCATATCAACGGTCAGCATGCCGGACGGGAATGCGAACTCGTTGTAATGAGTAGCCTGAAGAGCGCGCTCACGCTGCTCAACGGTTACTTCCGGAAGATCACGGACTGCGTAAGTAAAATGATGCGGTGCGGGTACGTTCAGCGGATACTGCTTGCTCATAATAAAATTACCTCCATTTTTTTGGCGTTGTTGCCGTTTGTGTTTTGGAGGTACCCCGGTCGTCAAAGCCGAATTTTCCGGTTCCGGCTTTGCCTAGCGGACAGCACCTTTCTTTTTTGCTGTTTTCTTTTCTTTTTGGTTTGCCTTACGGCAGGAGAGCGGTTACCTCAATCTCGACGAGAGCGTCCTTGGGAAGTCTTGCAACCTCCACAGCGGAACGTGCCGGGTAGCTGCCTTCACCGAAGAAGGTGGCGTAAACCTCGTTCATCGCGCCGAAATTGTTCATGTCGCTCAGGAAGACGGTAGTCTTGATCACCTGATCCATACCGGTTCCTGCCTCAGCAAGGATTGCCTTTACATTGGTGAGCGACTGCTGGGTCTGTGCTGCGATCCCTTCCGGAAAAGCACCGGTTGCGGGATCAATCGGAAGCTGACCCGAAGTAAATACGATACCGTTAGCGGCGATTGCCTGTGCATACGGGCCGATAGCTGCGGGTGCGTGTTCCGAACAGATAACCTTTTTCATTTCCTGCTCAGCCTCCTTTCGTCCTTTCGTGAGATAAATTTATCACTTTTCAAATTCTTTGTCAAGACGTATTTGTGCAGTTTGGATGAATGAATAAAAAAATCTCGCGTATTTATCAATATTATCAACAACTGTTGTGGAATAATGATAAATTCGGACAGACTTTTTGTACAAAAATACTGCGTAAAATATTTACTTTTTTCACCTTGCACTTAGAAAAGTTTATTATTTTACAGAATATGGTAATCGAAGCGCGAATTTATAAAAAAATTTTGTCATCCTACTAAAACAATGCGATGAAGAATTCATGAAGAATCGCAGGGAGCGCGGCATTGCTGCGAAAAGTGATAAAAATTCCGACACCGCTCAACCGGTGCAGAGAAAAGACATCCCGCGTTTGCACTTCAAATAAAAGCCTGCGTATGCTATAATAAATTGGATTACATTTCACAGGGAGGTGCACCGCATGCCGGACGAAAAACTCATCACTAGCCGCGGCGGCAAAGCGCTTCGCCGCGGCTGGACGACCGGCTCGTGCGCGGCGGCGGCCTCGCAGGCGGCGGCTGTGCTGCTGCTGACCGGAATCGCGCCGCCGGAGATTCATCTGCACACGCCGGGCGGCATCACCTTCTGCCTGCCGGTCGAGGACGCGCATATGAGCGGAAACGCGGCTGTCTGCACCGTCCGCAAGGATTCGGGCGACGATCCGGACATCACAAACGGGGTCCGCATCACGGCTTCCGTACGCCGAATCGAAAAGGGCGTTACCATAGAGGGCGGCGCCGGCGTCGGACGAATTACCCGCCCGGGACTGGCGATGCCGGTCGGAGAAGCGGCGATCAATCCCGGTCCGCGGCAGCAGATTGCGGACGCAGTGCACCGTGCCGCACAGCAGAACGGATACGGCGGCGGTTTTTCCGTTACCATTTCGGTGAAGGACGGCGAGGCACTTGCCGCCCAAACCTACAACGGGCACCTCGGCATCGTCGGCGGCATCTCGATCCTCGGCACGAGCGGCATCGTTGAGCCGATGAGCGAAAAGGCGCTCGTGGACACCATCCGATTGGAGCTGGACAGCCTGTATGCGCAGGGACAGCGCATTGCGTTCCTGTGCCCGGGCAACTACGGCGCGGATTTCGCGCGGGACACGCTCGGCCTTGATCTCGAACGCGCGGTCAAGTGCTCCAACTTCATCGGTGAGGCGTTCGACCATGCGGCGTACCGCGGCTATCCTGAGATCCTGCTGGTCGGGCACGCCGGAAAGCTGGTCAAGATGGCCGCAGGCGTGATGAACACGCATTCGTCGGTCGCAGACGCACGGCAGGAGATTTTCACCGCGCATGCGGCACTGTGCGGCGCACCGCGCGAAACACTCGAAGGACTGATGGCTGCCATCTCGGTGGACGCGTGCGTGGAGCTGCTGGACGAAGTGAATCTGCGTCAGCCCGTCCTGTCGCGCATTGGCAGGGAGATGGAAACCCGCATCGCCCTGCGCATGAAGGGGCAGGCGCGCGTGGAATTCATCATGTTTACCGGAAAATACGGCGTGCTGGCCGAGTCAGCGGGCGCGCGCGCACTCTGTGAGAGGTTGAAACTGCAATGAAGGGTATTTTATATGGAGTCGGCGTCGGTCCGGGCGACCCGGAGCTGCTGACCGCCAAGGCGATCCGGCTGCTGCGCGAGTGTGATGCGGTCGCCGCACCGAAGTCCGCCGGCGGCAGACAGACCGCACTGGATATTGCTTCGCCGTACATCGGGCAGGATAAGACAATCCTGCTGTTCGATATGCCGATGACGCACGACAGGCAGGCGCGAAATGCCAGCCACGACGCGGCGGCAGACGCGCTCTGTGCGCTGCTCGACGAGGGCAAAACCGTGGTGTTTCTCACACTCGGTGACTCGACGGTGTATTCTACCTACTGGTATGTGCACAAGCGTGTTGCCGCCCGCGGGTATGACGCAGAACTGGTGCCCGGCGTGCCGTCCTTCTGCGCCGCGGCTGCCGCCATGGGCCGCGCCCTGTGCGAGGACGGCGAAATGCTGCACATCATTCCGGCCACGCACGGCAGGACGGAGGAAGGGCTTGCGCTCTCCGGCAGCAAGGTGCTGATGAAGACCGGAAAGAGTGTATTGGAGGTGCGCGAACTGCTCCGGCAGCGCGGCGAACTCGGCAGCGCGGCACTGATCGAGCGGGTCGGCATGGACGGTCAGCGGCTGATCGAAAATTTAGATGAGCTGGAACAGCCGAGCGGCTATTTCTCTATTATATTGGTAAAGGAGCAAAGCGAATGATCTACTTTGTGGGTGCAGGCTCAGGGGCGCCCGACCTGATCACGGTACGCGGCGCACGTCTGCTGAGCGAGGCAGATGTGATCGTTTACGCCGGTTCGCTGGTCAATCCGGCACTTCTGGAGTACAAAAAGGACGGATGCGAGGTATACAACAGCGCGAAGATGACGCTCGAGGAGGTCATCGCCGTGATGGCGCCTGCCGCGAAAGCGGGCAAAACGGTCGTGCGTCTGCACACCGGCGACCCGTGCGTGTACGGTGCGCATAGAGAGCAGATGGACGAGCTGGATAAACGCGGGATTCCCTACGAGGTCTGCCCGGGCGTGTCCTCGTTCTGCGGCGCGGCAGCGGCACTCAAAGCCGAGTACACACTGCCGAATGTCAGCCAGTCGGTCATCCTGACGCGCATGGAGGGCCGCACGCCCGTGCCCGAAAAGGAGCAGATCGAGTCGTTCGCGGCACACGGAGCCACCATGGTCATCTTCCTGTCGGCGGGTCAGCTGGCGCGCCTGTCCGAGCGGCTGATCGCGGGCGGCTACGCGCCGGACACGCCTGCGGCTATCGTGTACAAAGCCACTTGGCCGGACGAAAAGGTCGTGCGGACAACGGTCGCAGACCTCGCCGAAGCCGGTGCGCGAGAGGGCATCACCAAGACCGCGCTCATCACGGTGGGCGGGTTTCTCGGCACCGAGTACGAGCGCTCCAGGCTGTACGACCCGACCTTTACGACCGAATTTCGTGAGGCAAGCCGATGAAGCACGCAAAATTTGTATCCTTTACCCTGTGCGGCGCACAGACTGTGCAAAAGGCGGTAAAACTCCTGCCGGATTTCCGGTGTGAGCGGTACGCGCGGACGGTGGATGCGTCGCTCTCGGGCACGAGCCTTAAGCGCTTTGCGCAGCAGGCGATGGTCGATTGCGACCTGATCGTGTTCGTGGGCGCGACCGGAATCGCGGTACGCGCAGCGGCGCCGTATTTGATGGGAAAAGCCTATGATCCGGCGGTAATCGTCATTGACGAGCAGGGAAAGTTCGTGATTCCGCTCCTGTCCGGGCATCTGGGCGGCGCCAACGAGATTGCCAAAACACTTGCGGAGGGTCTGCAGGCTGTGCCGGTGCTCACCACCGCGACCGACGGTCGGCAGGTGTTCGCCGTGGACACCTGGGCAAAAGTACACAGCTGTGCAGTCCTGGAGCCGCACTATATTAAATATGTATCCGGTGCGCTGCTCAGAGGGGAAACCGTGGGCGTTCGCTCGGATTTTCCGATAGACGGGCTGCTGCCCGCCCGTATTGACCTCAAAAAAGACGCGGAAAGCGGGTTCACGATTGGATTTCGCACAGACGCACAGCCGTTTGCACACACGCTGCATCTCGTGCCGCGGATTGCATATCTCGGCATTGGCTGCCGCAAGGGAACGAGCGCGGATGCCATCGAGCAGACAGTTCAGGCGGCGCTTGCCTCGGGAAAACTGCCCTGGCAGGCGATCTGCGGCGCGGCGAGCATTGATATCAAGCAGAATGAGCTGGGTTTGCTGCTGTTTTGCGAAAAACACGGACTGCCGTTCCGTACCTTTACGGCCGAGCAGCTGCAGGACGCACAAGGCGAATTCAGCCGGTCGGCGTTCGTGCAGCAGACCGTCGGCGTCGATAATGTGTGCGAACGCGCGGCTGTGTGCGCGGCACAGAACGGCACACTTATCTTGCACAAATTCGCGCAGAACGGCGTGACGGCGGCTGTCGCCGTGCCGGACTGGCGCGTGACGTTTGAAGAACGGGAGGGTGAAGCATGAAGCTGTATTGCATCGGCATCGGGCCGGGCGGCGAGGAACAGATGACGCTGCGCGCAGTGCATGCTCTGGAAAAATGTGACTGCGTGGCAGGCTACGGCCTGTACCTTGATTTGATCGAGAACCTCATTTCGGGCAAGGAGCGCATCGAATCCGGCATGACACGCGAGGTTTTGCGATGCAAAGCGGCGGTTGAGGCGGCAAAACAGGGCAAAACGGTCGCTGTTGTATCCTCGGGAGATGCGGGTGTGTACGGCATGGCGAGCCTGCTGCTCGAGCTTTGCGAGCACGAGCCGCACCTCGAGGTCGAGGTTATTCCGGGCATCACGGCGGCCTGCTCGGGCGGCGCCGTGCTCGGCTCGCCGCTGACATGCGACTTTGCGTGCATCAGCCTGTCCGACCTGCTCACGCCGTGGGACAAGATCGAGCAGCGTCTGCGCGGCGCAGCGGCTGGCGATTTCTGCATCGTGCTGTACAATCCGTCAAGCAAAAAGCGCACCGACCATCTGCGCCGAGCCTGCGATATTCTGCTGGAGACCGTGCCGCCGGAAACCGTCTGCGGTCTGGCGCGCAGCATTGGCCGAGAAGGCGAAAGCTGCACGCTTACAACGCTCGGTGAGCTGCGTGATACACAGGTCGATATGCTGACCACCGTGTTTGTCGGAAACAGCCGTACGCGCGTGATGGACGGCCGCATGGTCACGCCGAGGGGGTATCGCGGCGTATGAAGCTGATGATTTTCTCCGGTACGACAGAAGGACATGATTTGTGCCGTTTTTTGTCGAAAAACAGCGTGCAGGCAGACGTTTTCGTTGCCACAGAGTATGGTGCGGCGGTGATGGAGCCGATGGCGGGAATCACGGTTCACGAGGGCCGCTTGGATGAGCGGGAGATGGAAAAGCGATTGACCTCGGACACGCTGCTCATCGACGCAACGCATCCGTACGCGGCGGCTGTGACCGACAATCTGCGGGCGGCCTGCGCGAAATCGGGCGCACGCTACGAGCGGCTGCTGCGGCCTGCCCTGCCTTATCAGAACTGCGAAATCGTGCTGGACACAGCCGCCGCAGTGGACTGGCTGAACGCGCACGAGGGCGCGGTCCTGCTCACCACAGGAAGTAAAGAACTGGAAGCGTACACGGCGGTGCAGGACTTCCAAACGCGCCTGTTCCCGCGCGTGCTGCCGACCGCCTCGGTGCTCGAAAAGTGCGCCGCACTCGGCTTCCCGGGCGCACACATCATCGCCATGCAAGGTCCGTTTTCGCAGGCCATGAACGCGGCGCTGCTGCGCGAGACCGGCGCAAAAATCCTCGTGACCAAGGATACCGGCGTGTCCGGCGGCTTTGCGGAGAAGGTCGCGGCAGCCGAGGAGGTCGGTGCAAAGGTACTGGTCATTGCGCGTCCGCGTATGGAAAACGGCAAAAATCAGGCGCAGATGCAGGTATTTTTGACGGAATTGCTCGGTTTACGGAACGAAAAGCAGCAGCGGGAATTTTTTGTCATCGGCGCAGGCATGGGCACGGCGGACACGCTGACCGGCGAAGCCGTCCGCACGCTTGCAGCCGCAGAGGAAGTATTTGCCACAAAACGGCTCGCATCGCTGTCGCCCAAGGCGGAGGTCTGTGCGTTCTCAGAGTTGGCTGAGCGGGCAATTTCCGGTCATGCCCGGCACACGGCGCTGTTGGTTTCCGGCGACGTGGGATTCTTCAGCGCGGCCGGAAAGCTGCGCGAGCGGCTCCTGCCATACGGCGGGGTAACACTCGTGCCGGGATTGTCAAGCATGCAGTATATGTGCGCGAAATGCGGCATTTCCTACGAAAATCTGTGTTTTAAGAGCCTGCACGGTCGCACAGGAAATATTCTCGGTGCCGTAAGTTACCATACGGCAACATTTGCGCTGACCGGCGGTGAAAACAACGCGCAGGCGGTTTGCAGCAGCCTTATGGACGCGGGATTGGGCGCGCTGCCCGTTCATCTCGGGGAAAATCTCGGCGCGGAAAATGAGCGGATTGTGCACGGCACAGCCGCGGAGATCGCGCAGCTTTCGTGCCCGGATTTAGCGGTTCTGCTGATCGAAAACCCGCGTGTGGCGAACAAAAACGAACCGATTCGAGATGAAATGCTCACGCGCGGAAAGGTGCCGATGACCAAGGAAGAGGTTCGGTGGGTGTCGGTGAACCGCCTGACTGTCCGACCGACCGACACGGTTTGGGACGTGGGTGCGGGCACCGGTGCGGTCACGCTCGAGCTGGCGCGCAAGGCCGGCGACGGCACGGTTTATGCCGTTGAGCGAAAGCCGGAAGCGGTCGCGCTCTTGCGTGAAAACCGCACAAAACTCGGCGGATATAATGTAAAAATCGTTGAAGGATTTGCGCCGGAGGCGCTGGAGGACCTTCCGGCACCGGACTGCGTGTTCGTCGGCGGGAGCGGCGGCAGAATGCGAGAGATTCTGGCACTTGCTAAGAAGAAAAATCCGGAAGTTCGCGTGGTCGTGAACGCGATTGCGCTCGAGACGTTGTTTGCGGCGCAGACGGCTTTGAAAGAATTGGGATTTACTGACATCGAGGTCACACAGTTGGCGGCCACGCGCGGCAAGCCGGTCGGCGCGTACACCATGCTGACTGCGAACAATCCGGTGTTTATTCTGTCCGGGAGGGCCGAAAATGACACAAAATAATGCACCAAGACTGCTGCTTGCGGGCACCGGCAGTGGCTGCGGCAAGACGACGGTCACGACCGCGATTCTGCGGGCGCTGCAGCGCCGCGGCGTAACACTCAGCGCGTTCAAGTGCGGTCCGGACTACATCGATCCGATGTTCCACACGGCGGTTTTAGGCGTTCCGAGCCGCAATTTAGACCTGTTTTTCGAGGACGAGGCCGGTATTTGCAGTCAGCTTGCGCGGCATATCCAGCCGGACGGTCTCGGCGTGATCGAGGGCGTCATGGGCTTTTACGACGGCGTTTCCGGTACGACGGATACGGCTTCGGCGGCGCATCTGGCCCGCGCAACCGGCACGCCTGCGGTGCTGATCGTGCGGCCTAAGGGGCAGTCGCTGTCGCTTGCGGCACAGATTCACGGGTTCCGCACATTTGCGGAAAATACGCTCGCAGGAGTGATTTTAAACGGCGTTTCCGCAGGAATGTACTCGTTTTACAAACAAATCGCAGAGAAAGCGGGGCTGCCTGTGCTCGGCTTTTTGCCGCCGGTTCCGGAGGCCGAAATACCTGACCGCCACCTCGGTCTGGTGACGGCGGACGAGCTGTCCGACCTGCGTGAAAAAATTGATCGGCTCGCGGATGCGGCAGAGGAGGGCATTGACCTCCACGCATTGTGTGCATTAGCACAGACGGCGAAACCGCTGACCGATACGCACATGCCGCTCGCTCGTGTGACCGATTTTCCGGTGCGGATCGCGGTAGCCAAGGACCGCGCATTCTGCTTCTATTATGAGGATAACTTCGATGTGCTGCGCGAGCTGGGGGCAGAGCTTGTGCCGTTTTCGCCGCTCACAGACGAGCGGCTGCCGGAGAATATCGATGGCCTGTATCTCGGCGGCGGCTATCCGGAATTATATGAAAAACGGCTTTCAGAGAATGAAATTATGCGAAATTCTATCAAAAAAGCGATTCAAAACGGTTTACCTACAGTTGCAGAATGCGGCGGATTTCTCTATCTGATGCAGTCGCTCGACGGCGCGGAAATGGCAGGTGTGCTGCCGACTTCGGCGCACATGACGCGCAGGCTGCAGCCGTTCGGCTATGTCATGCTCACGGCAAACAGTGATAACCTGCTGTGCAAAGCCGGTGGACAATTTTCTGTGCATGAGTTCCATTATGCACAGGCTGTGGATAATGGCACAGATTTTCGCGCGGTCAAGCCAAACGGGCGCGCGTGGGACTGCGGCTTTGCGTCGGATACGCTCTATGCAGGATTTCCGCATTTGTATTTCCGTGCGAAAACTGAAATTGCAGCGAATTTTGTCCGGAAATGCGCAGAAAGGAGCGAAAAATGACACTTGAACAGGCTATTTCTGCCATCCGACCGCTGGATGAGAAAAGCATGACGGCGGCGCGAAATCGTTTTGCAAATATTGCCATGCCGCTCGGCGGACTGGGTCTTCTGCAGGACGCGATCGTGCAGCTTGCGGGTATTCTCGGTCAGCCGGTGCCGGATATTTCCAGACGTGCGGCGGTTGTTTTCTGCGCGGACAACGGCGTGGTCGCCGAGGGCGTGACGCAGTGCGGGCAGGAGGTGACAGCAACGGTCGCGGAAAATATGGGCCGCGGCGAGTCCACCGTGTGTCTAATGGCAAAACAGCTCGGAATGGACGTGTTTCCGGTCGATATAGGTGTTGCACAGCCAATAAAGAGCGAAAAAGTGCTGCAATTTTCCGTTCGGCGCGGAACTGCAAACCTTGCGCATGAGCCTGCCATGACGCGGAAAGAGGCGCTCGAAGCGGTCGAAATCGGTATTAAAATGGCAGAAATATGTGCCGAAAAGGGATATTCGATGCTCATTGGCGGCGAAATGGGCATAGGGAACACGACTACGAGTGCGGCAGTCACGGCGGCGCTGACCGGCGCGGAGGCTGCGGCGGTCACAGGACGCGGAGCGGGTCTGTCAACGGCCGGTCTGGAGCGGAAAATCGCGGTGATCGAGGCGGCGCTGGCGCTTCACAGACCCGACCCGAATGACTCGATCGACGTGCTGCACAAGGTCGGCGGTTTGGACATCGCGGGTCTGTGTGGTCTGTATTTGGGTGCGGCGGCACAGCGCATCCCGGTCGTGCTGGACGGCGTGATTTCGTGCGCGGCGGCGCTTCTCGCGGTGCGATTGTGTCCGCAGTCTGTGCATTTTATGGTCGCAGCGCACAGATCGGACGAACCGGCGAGCATTTTGCTGCTCGATGCACTCGGCAAGCGGCCGTTCCTGACGGCGGGCATGCACCTCGGGGAGGGGACAGGCGCGGCGGCAGGCGTGGCACTTTTGGACCTGGCACTGGCGCCCTATCGGGAAATGGTGAGCTTCGCGGACATTGGAATAGAGGCATATCAGCCGCAAAAGTAGTTGTTTGTCTGACAAATAGCACAAATTTTTATATAAATATTGTGTGTAACGCCGATAAATGCGATCTGCCCGCATTCTTTACAGGAATACTGCGTGCAGCAAAAAGCACCGAGCGTTAACTCGGTGCTTACGGTTCAAATTCTTAGCATTTCAGCGCTTCATCCGCGATATTTGCGGTGATTTTGTTGTAGAACTCCTGCTTCTGCGCATCGTTTTCAAACGCTGAGAACGGCACGATGACCGCGGAGAACTCATCAACAAAAATATAATAATGCTTGTCATCGGTTGCGGTGCGCTGAACGGCCGAATACTGGTAAACGGTATCTTCGTTCTCGCCGGACAGCTCGAATTCGCTTTCACGCAGCGTGAGCGTTTTCGGTCCGCAAAGCTGTTTGTTCTTTGCGTTCTTGAGGATTTTCTCGATATTTTTGATCATTTTATGACGCATATAGCGCGGTGTGCCCCAGAAGCAGACGGCAGCGAGCGCAACGTAAACCGCGATGGAAACCGGCGTGAGCGTATGCAGCCAGTACATGAGCGCACTGCCGCCGAGAATGACAATAGCCGCAGTGGCGATTCTCATGGTGCGAATGCTGCGTTGAACAATCGCATTATTGTTGTAATAATTCAAATTAAAATCAATAAAATCCTGTTTGGTGATATCGTAATGCAGCTCCATTTTTCCTTACCTCAACTTACTCGGATAAAGTTATTGTATCGAAAATCAGAGCGGATTGCAAGTCTAATTCAGAAAGGGGAGCGAAAATGCTGATTTTAGTGACCGGCGGAGCGGCTTCGGGCAAGTCGGAGCACGCGGAACGGCTGGTGTGTGAAAAAGCACAGAGCCGATTATATCTGGCGACCATGCAGCCGTTCGGCAAGTCCGCAGAGGCGCGGATTGCACGGCATCGGGCGCTTCGTGCGGGAAAAGGGTTCGCTACGGTAGAGAGAACACTTGATTTAGCGAATCTCAGGCTCTCTCGGCAATACGACGGAATTTTGCTCGAGGATTTGGGCAATCTGCTGGCAAACGAGCTGTTTGCGCCGGAAGGCGCAGGCGCAGGATCGGCGTTCGACAGCATTGTTGCAGGCGTGGATAATCTGCAAAAATACTGTGAAACGCTGGTTATCGTTTCCAACGAAATCTTTGCGGACGGCGTGCCGTACCCGCCGGAGACCATGCAGTATATCCGGATTTTGGGAGAGCTTCACCAGGAATTAACTGGGAAAGCAGACGCGGTATATGAATCGGTATGCGGTATTTTACTGCCGGTAAAGGAGGGGAAACAGCCGTGAAAAGTGTAATCAGCGGACTTTTGGTCGCGTTTTCAATGTACTCTGCGATACCTGTTCCACAGGTGAACTGGGAAAAACAGACCATGCGGTGGGCACTTGGCTTCCTGCCGCTCATCGGTGTGCTGATCGGTGCGATAGAGTGGTTCTGGTTCGCATTTTGCATGCATTTCGGCGCAGCAGGTGTGTTTTACGCTGTGATCGCAGCGCTGATTCCTCTGGCAGTGTCCGGCGGCATTCATCTGGACGGCCTGTGCGACACCTGCGACGCGCTGTGCTCGTTCGGTGACCGGAAAAAGCGGCTGAACATTCTCAAGGACCCGCACGTTGGCGCGTTTGGGCCGCTCTGGCTGATGGCATTCCTGCTGGCCGAGGTTGGGTGTTTTGCCCAGATTTACGACCGGCCTGTGCTTCTTCCGCTGGCATGCACAGGATTTGCTTTTGCACGGACAATGGGCGGCCGTAAGGTGGTTGCATCACCGTGCGCAAAAGACAGCGGACTCGCACATATCTTTGCAGAAAACAGTGATAAACGCGCGGTATCACGCATGTTAGTTGCTGAATTTGTTCTGTTTGCGGTGCTTCTCGGATTGTGGATATACCGCGTGCCGCACGCGCTTGCTGCGGCGAAAGTGCTCGTTATCGTGCTCGTTGTGTGGTATGCTGTGCATGAGCACATAAGCCGCCGCGTGTTCGGCGGTGTAACCGGAGACCTGGCGGGATTCTGCATCTCGCTGTCGGAATTGATCACGCTTGCGGCAGCAGCGATTGGAGGACTGATTTTATGACCGTGCTCATCATTGGCGGGGCATATCAGGGGAAACGAAAAGTTGCCGAAAACCTGTATGCAGACCTGCCGAGGATTGAAAATCTGCACGAAATCGTGCGGAAAATGCTGAAGGAAGACAAAGACCCGCTGTCGCTCGCAGATACGCTGTGCGGACACGTTATCACCTGCGATGAGATCGGCTGCGGCATCGTTCCCATCGACCGTGCGGAGGAAAACTGGCGTGAAGCGGTTGGTCGTCTGTGCTGTGCTTTGGCACAGAAAGCAGACGCAGTCGTGCGCGTGATCGTAGGCGTGCCGCAATTCATCAAAGGAGAACAACCATGACGATAACCCTTGCCGTGCTGCTCGGCTTCGCGCTCGACTGGCTGCTCGGAGACCCGAAAAAATTGCCGCATCCGGTATGTGCGGTGGGAAAACTCATCTCAGGAACCGAAAAAGTGCTGCGCCGCATCTTTCCCGCAACGCCTGCGTCACTGACATTCGCTGGAATTGTACTCTGGCTCATCACCTGCGGCGTGAGCTTTGCCGTGCCGTTTTTCCTTCTGCGCTGGCTGTATCATGTGAACTTCTGGCTCGGTTTTGCCGCCGAAACGCTGCTCTGCTGGATGATTTTCGCACGAAAAAGCCTTGCGGACGCCGGTTATCATGTCTACGGCGCGGTCAAGCAGTCGCTTGCGGAGGGCCGCAAGGCCATCGCGTGGTACGTCGGCCGCGACACCGCAGAGCTGTCCGAGGAGGGCGTTGTCAAGGCCGCTGTTGAGACCGTGGCTGAGAACCTGACGGACGGTGTGGTCTCGCCGCTCGTGTTCATGCTCATCGGCGGAGCGCCGCTCGGCATGCTGTACAAGGCGGTCAACACGCTGGATTCCATGGTCGGCTATCATAACGAACAGTACGAGTATTTCGGCAAATTTTCGGCAAAAATGGATGATTTATTCAACTTTATTCCTGCCAGACTGTCCGCACTGTGCATGATCGCCGGTGCCGGAATGCTGCATCTCGATAACCGAAATGCGCTGCGGATTTATCGCCGAGACCGCAATAAGCACAAAAGTCCGAACGCCGGTCAGACCGAGTCCGCGTGCGCGGGCGCGCTGCACATCCAGCTCGGCGGCGATGCCAGCTACTTCGGCAAAGTCGTTAAAAAGGCCGCCTTCGGTGATCCGATCCGCCGCGTAGACCGCACGGATATTCTCGCAGCGGTCGATCTGATGACGGCAGCAAGCGTGTTTGCGCTGGTGCTGTGCTGTGTAATCCGCCTGATCGTAAAAAGTTAGGATGCTGTGCGAGAGAGAAAATTCGTATTTGAAAGGGTGACAACATTGCCAACCTATGTCCACGGCGGCGATATCCAAACCTACATCGACCGCCACGGCTTCGCGCCGCTCGACCTGTCCGCGAACATCAATCCGTTCGGCATACCGGACGCGGTACGCGCGGCCATGCACAGGGCTGTGGATAACTGCACGCAGTATCCCGACCCGTTTTGCCGCGCCGCGCGGCAGGCGATTGGTGCGAGAGAAGGCGTCAATCCGGATTTTCTGTACTGCGGCAACGGTGCGGCGGATGTGCTCGACCGTCTTGCGGCGGTGCTGAAACCGCGCAAGGTGCTGCTCACCGCACCGACCTTTGCGGAGTACGAGCGCACGCTCTCAGGTGCGGAGATTCGGGTGCATAATCTGCGGGAAACGGACGGTTTTGCGCTCACGGAGCGCATTTTGGACGAGATTTCACCGGATTTGGATGCGGTGTATCTCTGCAATCCGAACAACCCGACCGGGCGAACCGCCCAACCGGAACTTCTGCGGGAAATCGTCCGAAAATGCACAGAAAACGGCGTAAAACTGGTCGTGGATGAGTGTTTCAATGACTTTCTGGAGGACGCCGCGCAGCACACACTGAAAGACCTGCTGGAATCCGATCCCGGCCTGATCATCCTGCGCGCGTACACGAAAATGTACGCCGTGCCCGGTGTGCGCTTCGGCTGGTGCATGACGGCGGACGCGGCGCTGATTGAGAAATTATACCATGCCGGACAGCCGTGGAACGTGTCGGTCATCGCGCAGGCGTGCGCTGTCGCGGCGGCAAACGAGCCGGACTGGGCCGCCGAGACCGCCAAACGCATTGCCGAGGAACGCAGGTTTTTATCCGACAATCTATCAGCTCACGGACTGAAAGTCTTTCCGGGCGAGGCCAACTTCCTGCTGTTCCGCTCAAATGATACCGGATTGCACAAGAAACTCGCTGAACAAGGCATAATGATACGAAACTGCGATAATTATCGCGGACTTTCGGCGGGATACTATCGCGTTGCGGTAAAAACGAGAGAAGCAAGTGAGCGGTTACTGCAAATCATTACTAATTATACCCAATGTGAGGTGTAAAATGGCAAAGACAATTATGATACAGGGAACGTGCTCGAATGCAGGCAAAAGCCTTCTCTGCGCGGCCCTGTGCCGGATTTTCCGGCAGGATGGCTACCGCGTTGCGCCGTTCAAGTCACAGAATATGGCGCTCAACTCGTTCATCACGGCGGACGGCAGGGAGATGGGCCGCGCGCAGGTCGTGCAGGCCGAGGCGGCGGGCATCGCGCCCGATGTGCGTATGAACCCGATTTTGCTCAAGCCGACAAGCGATGTTGGCTCGCAGGTCATCATCATGGGCGAGGTGCAGGGAAACCGCACCGCGCGCGAATATTGGGGGCATAAAAAGGCGCTTTTGCCCATTATCAAGGACGCATTTGACAGCCTTGCCGCCGAGAACGACATCATCGTGATCGAGGGGGCGGGCAGTCCGGCGGAGATCAATCTCAAGCAGGATGATATTGTCAATATGGGTCTGGCGAAGCTGGTGGATGCGCCCGTTCTGCTGGTCGGCGACATCGACCGCGGCGGCGTGTTCGCGTCGCTGTACGGCACGGTCAAGCTGCTCGATGAGGACGAGCAGGCGCGTATTCACGGTCTCATCATCAACAAATTCCGCGGTGACGTGGAGATTCTGCGGCCGGGTCTGACGCAGCTCGAGGATTTGACCGGCAAGCCGGTTATCGGCGTGGTGCCGTACGGGCGTTTTGACATCGACGATGAGGACAGCCTGTCTGAGCGTCTGGACGCAAAGGCTGCTCCCGCACTGGTAAACATTGCGGTGATAAAGCTGCCGCGACTGTCCAATTTCACCGATTTTTCCGCACTTTCGCGCGTAAGTGGCGTGAGCGTCGCGTACGCGGACAAACCGGCGCAGCTTGCCGGAGCCGGCCTGATTATCCTGCCGGGCACCAAGTCTACGCTGGCAGACCTGCGGTGGCTGCGCGAGAGCGGCATGGAGGCGCAGATTCTCAAGGCGCACGCGGCAGGCACACCGGTTTTCGGCATCTGCGGCGGTTATCAGATGATGGGACGCACGGTGTCCGACCCGAACAATACCGAGGGCGGCGGCAGTCTGCGCGGCATGAATCTGCTGCCGATCGACACGGTGTTCCGCCCGAGCAAGACCACGACGCAGACGCGCGGCACGCTGCTTGAGATTGACGGCGTGCTGTCCGATTTGAGCGGTCTGGCGGTCGAGGGCTACGAGATTCACATGGGCGAAACCGTGCGCGACGCGAGTGCAAAGCCGCTCGTTCGATTGCTTCGCAGGGAAGGCGAAATCGAGGACGGCTGTCAGACGGAAAACGCCTTCGGCACTTATCTGCACGGCGTGTTCGATGCACCGGAGGCGGCGCTGCGGACAGTGCAAGCGCTGGCGAAAAAGAAGGGCGTGACGCTCACCGGTGAAGCGCTCGACACACACGCCTACAAGGAGCAGCAGTACGACAAACTGGCGGATTCGGTGCGGAAATCGCTCGATATGGAGTGGATTTACCGTATAATGGAGGGAAAAGCATGACAGGACTCATTCACCTGTACTGCGGCGACGGCAAGGGCAAGACTACGGCGTCGGTCGGTCTGGCGGTGCGTTGCGCCGGACGCGGGAACAAGGTCGTGTTCGCGCAGTTTCTCAAGGATGGGACCTCGGGTGAATGCCGTGTGCTGGCGAAATTGCCCGAAGTGACCGTTATGGCAGCCAATCCGGTCGGCAAGTTCTCGTTCCGCATGACGGATGCGGAGAAGCGGGAGACAGCAGACGCGCTCACCCGCACCTTCGATGCGGCAACCGGCTTTGCCGTGCGGGAGCACGCGCGGCTGCTCGTGCTGGATGAGGTCTGCGCGGCAATCTCGTGCGGCTTTCTGGATGAGAAAACGGTCGTAAAATTTCTTGAGATCAAGCCGGAAACGCTCGAGGTCGTACTGACCGGACGGGGTCCGTCCGAAGCGCTGCAGGCACACGCGGACTACATTACAGAAATGAAAATGCAGCGGCATCCATATGAAAAGGGCGTTGCCGCGCGGGAGGGAATTGAATTTTGAACAGATACATGAAGCCGCAGGACATTGAAAAGCGGTCGTTTGAAATCATCACCGCCGAACTGGGCGAGCGCACGTTTCCGGCGGGCATCGCCGAGGTGGTCAAGCGCGTCATTCACACCACGGCGGATTTTGACTACGCGGACAGCCTCGCGTTTTCGCCGGATGTGATCGAGCAGGCAAAGGCCGCGCTTGCGGCAGGGGCGACGGTGGTTACCGATACCAATATGGCGCTCTCCGGGGTGAGCAAGGTGACGCTGGCAAAGCTCGGCGGAAAGGCGGTCTGCCTGATGGCGGACGAGCAGGTGGCGAGCGAGGCCAAGGCTCGCGGTGTCACGCGGGCGGTCGTTTCGATGGAGCACGCCGCCAAATTTGAAGGCCCGCTCATCTTCGCCATCGGCAATGCGCCGACTGCGCTTATCCGTCTGCATGAGTTGATTGAGGAAGGCATTGTCGCGCCTGCGCTCGTCATCGGCGTGCCGGTCGGATTTGTCAACGTGGTCGAGGCGAAGGAGCTGTTCATCGGCGGGGACACGCCGTATATCATCGCGCGAGGCCGCAAGGGCGGCTCGAATGTAGCTGCGTCCATCGTCAATGCACTGCTGTATCAGATGGTACATCGAGAAGGCTTTTAAGCAGAAATTAGGAATTGCGTAATGGGTTGGCTGACCGGCGGCGGTTTTTCTCGGCACTCGCTTTCCGGTGCACACGTACCGTGCAGCGGTACGCTCTTTCCGGGCGGAGAGTATTGCCGCAGGCGCACAAAAAGGAGGAAACCAACGGTTTCCTCCTTTTTGTGAATCTTCCTCTTGCCCTTGGATAGCTTGGACGCAGATGGTAAACTGCGTAAGCATAGCAAAGGGGAACGACAGTGGGGTTGCATTTGCGTAGGGGCAGACCAATGTGTCTGCCCATTTCTCTGCCTATACGCAGTGTCAGATACCTTTGTGCTGCATATGTGGGTGAATCCACGCAAGCGCGGCACAAGGTGAATGGTTTGTGTAGCAGTACGTTATCCGAAATGCGAAAAGGTGTTATACCACGCGGAAGAAAAAATCCTCTGCCGTTCTCCTTTTCCACGCTTACGCAGTCTACCATCTGCACCCAAGTCCTCTAAGGGAAAGGTAGGAGTTCAAAGAGGAAGGAAAACCGTAGGTTGTCCTTCCTCTTTGTCCCCGCGGCGGACGCCGCAATGTCCTCGCCCGGAAATTGCAAACCGCTCACGCGGTTCGGGCACCCCGCAAAGCCGGTGCAGGAAATCTCCGTCACCGCGTCAATTACGAATTACGCATTCCTAATTACTTGCTCAATCGCTGTTCCATATAATTGTGCGCGTTCAGCTCAAGAGTATCGTTGAGCGGTACGAGCGGCTCGGTCTTGCCGTAGCGGCGGTCGAGCGCGGTCTGCAGGATGAAGTCGCACAGCACGGGATTCTTCGGCAGCAGCGAGCCGTGCGAGTAGGTGGCGAACACGTTGTTGTAGCGTGCGCCCTCGGTCTGGTCCTCGCCGTTGTTGCCGTAGCCCTTGATCATCATGCCGAGCGGCGCGACATCCTCACCGAGATAGGTTTTGCCCGAGTGATTCTCAAAGCCGACCACGATGGAGCCGCTGCTCTCGGGCGTTGTGCGGTACATGTAGTTGCCGATCATGCGCTCTTTCGCGCCGATGGTGTGCACGTTGATCGCGCCGATGAAGTCGAGCTGCACGCCGTCCCACGTTTTGTAATACTGGCCGAGCATCTGGTAGCCGCCGCAGATGGCGAGGAACACCTTCTCCTCCTCAACAGCGGTGCGGATGTCCTTGCCCTTGCCGGAGGCGAGGTCGCGCAGCAGCACCTCCTGCTCGAAGTCCTGTCCGCCGCCGATGAAGAAAATGTCGTACTTGTCCACATCGAGCGGCTGACCGATCGAGCACTCGTCCACATTGACGCTGATGCCGCGGCTCTCCAGACGGCGCTTCATCGTGATAATGTTGCCCCGGTCACCGTACAGATTGAGAATGTCGGGGTAAAGATGGCAGATATTCAGTTCCATTGCAGTTTCCCCCTTATTCGTAGAACGCCTTAACGTCTGTGTGCTTGCTGATCTCACCGCGCAGGTCGAACATGGCAGTGTATGTCGGCATAAGGAATGCCGGTGTCTCATCCGAGCCGATCTCGGTCAGCAGCTTGTCGTACTCGCGGATAACCTCGATACGCTCGGGTGCAAAGCCTGCATACTTGAGACGCAGCGCCATATCATCCGCACGCACGCTGGAAACCAGTACGCGTGTAAAGCGCACCTGCTGGTCGGCGAGTGCCTCAAAATCCACGTCCCAGATCCAGCTGATGTCCGTGCCGTCCGCGAAGCGGTCGTTGAGCAGGAACGCCAGCTTGTAATTGCCCTCGTCGTGCGCGATCAGGTTGATGACCTGATTGAAGCCGGCGGGATTCTTTACCAGCATCATGCGCGCCTGCGCCTGACCGAGCTTGAACTGCTCGGCACGGCCGAAGCCGCACTCAAACTGAGAAAGCGCGCTGACCGCAGTCTGCTCCTCAATGCCGACAACATGCGCGACAGCGGCCTCTGCAGCGGCGTTGTAGATGTTGTAGCCGCCCGGCAGGTTGACGTGTACCTCGTGCTCGTGACCGAAGATGTCCAGTATGATGTCGGACGAGTCCGCGCCGGTGGCGAGCACCTTGGTGACAGCAACCTGCGGTGTCTGGCGGTGGTAGCCGCACTTCGGGCAGCGGAAGCCGCCGAGATGACCGTAGGTGATGTAATCGTACTCATATTCGGTCTTGCAGTGGATGCAGTACGGCGCGTCGGACAGCTCGTGCGCGGTCTCCTTGTAGATCGGGACATTCACGCCGAACCAGACGATCTTGTTCGGCACGCTGCCCGCAAGGGAAGCGGTGAGCGAACAGTCCGCGTTCAGGCAGAGCGTTGCATTCGGCACATGCGTAATGCCCTCGCGGATGGCGTTGAGCGTGTGCGTAATTTCGCCGTAGCGGTCAAGCTGGTCGCGGAAAATGTTGTTGACGACCAGACATTCGACCGGCAGGTATTCACTCGTTTTGCGGAAGGCCGCCTCGTCGCATTCGATGAGCGCGTGCGTGTACGGGCATTTGCCGGACAGCGTGGAATGCTGTGCAAATACCGCGATGATGCCGGTCAGCAGGTTCGCGCCCGACTTGTTGGAGAAATATTTGAGTCCCGCATCGGCAAACGCCTGCTCGATCATGCGGGAGGTGGTGGTCTTGCCGTTCGTGCCGGTCACGACCGTGACCTTTACGCCGCGCGACAGCTCACCCAGAATATTTTTATCAATTTTCAGCGCCAGCTTGCCCGGCAGGTTGGTGCCGCCGCGTCCCAGCTTGCGCAGAACAGCGCCCGATGCCTTGCACACCAGCACCGCCAGTCTGGTTTGGAGTTTCATTGCTGTAACCTCTTTTTTCAAGTCATATAAAATAAGTATAGCGCATTTTGCGTCATTGCACAAGGGAAAACGTCGGAAAATGCGCCTACCCGGCGGGGGCACAAGAGGGTAGACACCTGCGGTTTCCACCCTCTTATGAATCACCCCTTTCCCTTGGAGGGTCTGGCGCAGATTGCCGACATGTGACCGCTGCGAAAAAAGGGAACGGCAGAGGATTTTTTCTTCCGCATCTTTCGCAACCTATTCGCAGTGTCGGAGACCGTACTGCTACACATAAGATTAACTCTACGCAGGCGCGACATACCCGTGTCGCGCAAATCCTTGGCACGTTGTAACGCACGGCACCTGCGAGGATAAATTGCACCGAACGCCTAATCCGTAGGTGCTGTCCGCAAACTCCAGACTTACGAGTTGTGCGGCACTGTCATCCTCCAGAGGACCCTCTCTTGCCCTTTGGGCAATTCACCTTGTGCCGCACTCTGCGTTGATTAACCCGCATGTGTAGCAGTACGCTGTCTGTGAACTGCGAAAAGGCGGAGAAAGACACGCTGAGGTAACCCGACTGCCGCGTCCTTTTCCTGCTTACGCAGTCTACCGTCTGCACCCAAGGTAGTAGGGAAAAGGGGAGATTCACAAGAGGGTGGAAAACCGCAGGTTGTCTACCCTCTTGTGCGCCTGCCGCGCGTAGCGGCAATTCCCCGCTGTGGTTCACGGCAAAGCTCCCCGCCCGGACAGGGCGAACCGCCTGCGCGGTTCGGGCACACTGGACAGCCTGTGCCGCCGTTTCCGTATCGGCTTTTCGGTTTGCATAGAGCAACAATTTTGCCCGCATATTGACTTTCGGCTGCGCATATGCTAAGATAAATCGCAATAAGGGAGTAGTCGGCGCGGAGCGTTCCGCCGCGCGGCAGAGCCAACATACTGGGGAGGACGCTCCTCTGGTTTTGCATGAAATGACGAGACTTATCTGTTCTACGCGGCAGATGGGTCTTTTTTTGTGCCTGTTTTCCGCCGGATAAACGACTGAGGAGGACAAGAAAATGGGTTTATTGGAGTTATTTTTGATCGCAGTCGGTCTGTCGATGGATGCGTTCGCGGTGTCTGTCTGCAAGGGACTGAGCGTGCGCACGCTCAAGGCTAAGCACGCGGTTATCTGCGGACTGTATTTCGGCGGCTTTCAGCTTTTAATGCCGCTCATCGGCTTTGCACTCGGCGTGCGCTTTCAGTCGCTCATCACGAGCATTGATCACTGGATCGCCTTCGTGCTGCTGGGGCTTATCGGCGCAAACATGGTGCGCGAGTCGCGCGAGCACGATGACGAAAGCGTCAGCGATTCGTTCCGCTTTATGACCATGCTGCCGCTTGCGGTTGCCACGAGCATTGATGCGCTTGCGGTCGGCGTGACGTTTGCATTCCTGCAGGTCGATATCGTTCCGGCGGTGTCGTTCATCGGTGCAACCACGTTTGTGCTGTCGTGCATCGGCGTGAAGATCGGCCATGTGTTCGGCACAAAGTACAAGTCCCGCGCAGAGCTGTTCGGCGGTATCGTGCTGATCCTGATGGGTCTCAAAATCCTGCTGGAGCATTTGGGTTTTCTGGGATAACAAAAGGCACCTCAATGAGGTGCCTTTTTACTGTCTCTATGCGTTTTCGGTCGAAAATCATTCGGCTGCAGCCTGCACGCCTGCCATATCCTGCACGGTCTTGCAGGTCAGCTCCTTGCTGATCTTGCCCGCGAAGCCGGTCAGCGTCTTGCCCGGACCGATCTCGCACGCCGAGGTCAGACCGGCAGCCATGCCGTTCTTCACCAGCTGCGTCCAGCGAACCGGAGAGATCATGTGCTGCTCGAGGTGTGCCGGCAGGTCGGAGCAGTCGTAAACCTTGCCGTCGAGGTTGGAGTAAATATCCATCTTTGGTGCGGAGAAGGTAAAGTCCGCAACGTAAGCGCGCAGCTCTGCGGCAGCCTTTGCCATCAGCGGGGTGTGGAATGCACCGGATACAGCAAGCGGGAGCGCACGGCGTGCGCCTGCAGCCTTGCAGTTTTCGATCGCCTCTGCGAGAGCCGCCTTTTCACCTGCGATAACCAGCTGACCCGGGCAGTTGTAGTTTACCGGACGAACCACGCCGGAGGTCACCTTCGCGCAGGCTCCTTCAATTACGCTGTCCTCCAGTCCGAGGATAGCCGCCATGCCGCCGTCGATCGAGTCTGCTGCCTGCTGCATCAGCTTGCCGCGCATGGAAACGATCTTCACGCCGTCTGCGAGGGAAACAACGCCTGCAGCCGCCAGTGCGGTGTATTCACCGAGCGAGAAGCCTGCCGCTGCTTTGAATTCCACGCCTGCTTCCTTCAGTGCAGCCCAGGCTGCCATGGAATGGGTGAAAATTGCAATCTGGCTGTTCTCCGTGCGGGAGAGCGTTGCCTTGTCGCTCTCAAAGCACAGCTTGGCTACATCCAGACCGGCGCCTTCGCTTGCTTCCTCAAAAACCAGCTTGGCAGCCTGCGAGTTCTCATAAAGATCCTTGCCCATGCCGGGGGCCTGTGCGCCCTGACCCGGGAAAAATGCAAAACCGTAGTTCACGTTTCGTTCCTCCAAAATAATAATCAAACGCTGACAGCACCGTATTTTAATAGATATTCTTCACACAAAGTGTTGCTAAATAATAACGGTCTGTCTTGACAATTTACTGTGCTTTTATTATAATAGTCGGAGAATACTTTGTCAATCTAACTATTGTCGCTTTTCCACGCTTTTTGGGAGAGCGATTTGGACTTTTTAGGAGCGTGGAAATCATCAACAGTAAACTGATCGGCACGGGCGCCTGCATTCCGGATTTTGTCCTGACCAACGCCATGCTGGAAAAAATGGTCGATACAAACGATGAGTGGATCGTGCAGCGCACCGGTGTGCGCGAACGCCGCATCGCAAAGAATACACATACATGGGAGCTGGCGCTCGGTGCCGCACAGGACGCACTCGCGGACGCAGGCATCACCGCAGAGGAGCTGGACCTCATTCTCGTCAGCACCTGCTCGCCGGATACCAACACGCCGAATACGGCGTCTATCCTGCAGGACAAGCTGGGTGCGCGTCAGGTCGGCGCGTTCGACATCAACAACGCCTGCACCGGCTTTGTCTCCGCGACCGACATTGCGGACAGCTACATTAAATCCGGCAAGGCAAAGACCGTACTGGTTGTCTCGGCGGAAACGCTTTCGCGCATCGTGGACTACACCGACCGCTCGACCTGCATTCTGTTCGGCGACGGTGCCGCTGCAGCCGTTTATCAGGCGACCGAGGACGAAACAGTCGGCATTCTGTCTACCTTCACCGCGGCAGACGGCTCGGGTGCAGAGTACCTGCACATGGAAGCCCTGCCGGTCGAGGATCCGCTTTCCGGCGACCGCACGGTGGACCCGAAGGCGCGTTTCCTGAAAATGCAGGGTGCACCGGTCGTGCGCTTTACCGCAAGAGCCGTACCGCTTGCGATCGACACCGCGCTCAAGCGGGCAGGCGTCACCGCAGAGGAAATCGACTGGGTGGTGCCGCATCAGGCGAATCTGCGTATTCTGGATGTTATTGCACGCAGATACCATCTGCCGAAGGAGAAAATTTACGTCAATATGGATCGTTTCGGCAATACCTCGTCGGCAAGCGTGCCGATCTGCCTGAACGAAATGCGTAAAAACGGCCTGCTGAAGGAGGGTCAGACTATTGTCTGCACCGGTTTCGGCGGAGGCTTGACTTATGGCGCATTTGTGATTAAACTATAATATTGGATAAATCCGGACGGTTCTTGCAGCCGTCCGGCATTATCTGTTAGACAAATTTAAGGTGAATTGTCTAAAATATGCACGCTGTCTATTATTTGCGTTAAAATATGTTATAATAATTTACTACCTATTAAAAAGGGGAGAACAAACCTATGAAAACCAAGATCACAGAACTTCTCGGTATCGAATATCCGATCGTGCAGGGCGCTATGGCGTGGATCGCGGAGCACCATCTGGCTGCTGCGGTTTCCAAGGCAGGCGGTCTGGGCATTATCGCGGGCGGCGCGGCTCCGGTCGATTACATCCGTGAGGAGATCCATAAGGCGCGTGCCATCACGGACAAGCCGCTCGGTATGAACATCATGCTGCTCTCCCCGAATGCGGACGATCTGGCACAGCTGGCCATCGACGAGAAGATCGAAGTGCTGACCACCGGCGCAGGCAATCCGGGCAAGTATATCGCGGACTGGAAGAACGCAGGCATTAAGGTTATGCCGGTCGTTGCTTCGGTTGCACTGGCAAAGCGCATGGAGCGCGCAGGTGCAGATGCGGTTATCGCAGAGGGTATGGAAGGCGGCGGCCACATCGGTGAGCTGACTACCATGCCGCTCGTTCCGCAGGTTGTAGACGCACTGAGCATTCCGGTCATCGCCGCAGGCGGCATTGCAGACGGCCGCGGCATGGCAGCTGCCATGATGCTTGGCGCCGAAGGCGTACAGTGCGGCACGATCTTCCTTGCAACACCGGAGTGTCAGATCTCGGAAAAGTACAAGGAACTCGTCCTCAAGGCAACCGACATTTCGACCGTTGTTACCGGTCGTCCGTCCGGTCATCCGGTGCGTTCGCTCAAGACCCCGATGGCGCGCAAGTGCCTCGAGCTGGAGAAGCAGAACACCGATGCCTCCCTTGAGGAGCTTGAGAAGGCAACCGCCGGTTCGCTGCGCAAGGCCGTGCAGGACGGCAACTATGAGGAGGGCACCTTTATGTCCGGTCAGATTGCGGGTATGCTCAAGGAGCTGCATCCGTGCGAGGAGATCCTCAAGGGCATGACCGCGCAGGCGGAGGACCTTCTGAAGAACGCTTACAAGAGATTTGAATAAGCGGAGAGTGAAGAGACACGAAAACTCCTCACTCCTGCCTGTCTATAGAATGGAGTAAACAATGAGCTTAGCAATCGTAACCGGCGGTTCCCGCGGCATTGGCGCGGCGATCGCGGAAAAGCTGGCGCAGGACGGCTTTGACGTCCTCATCAACTGTGCGTCCTCGGTCGAAAAGGCTGAGGCTGTGGCGGAGAAGTGCCGCGCGCACGGCGTCAACGCTTATGTGAAGAAGTGGGATGTTGCGGACTATGACGCCTGCAGCACCGCGCTCAAGGAAATTAAGGAAGAGATCGGCGTACCGTTCGTTCTCGTCAACAATGCGGGCATCACCCGCGACGGCCTGATGGTCCGCATGAAGGAGGACCAGTTCGACGACGTTATCCGCACCAACCTCAAGGGCGCATTCAACATGCTCAGCCTGTGCGGTGCGATGATGATGCGCGCCAAGCAGGGCCGTATCATCAACATCACCTCGGTTTCGGCGTTCACCGGAAACTACGGCCAGATCAACTACACTGCTGCCAAGGCGGGTATGGTCGGCATGACCAAGACCGCCGCCAAGGAGCTGGGTGCGCGCGGCATTACAGTAAACGCAGTCGCTCCGGGCTGGATCGCCACCGAGATGAGCGACAAGGTGCCCGAGGACATCCGCGAGAACGCCAAGAAGCAGATCGCGCTCGGCCGTTTCGGCAAGCCGGAGGAGATCGCAGGCGTGGTTGCCTTTCTGGCCTCCGACGCTGCAAGCTATATTTCCGGCCAGACGATCATCGCTGACGGCGGACTTTATTAAGGCATCACCGGACAATTCGCCTGCGGCACTTTGCGGTAATTTTCCGCTCTGATGCCGGCCGCAGTTTCTTGTGCAGGCTCCGGCCGCACTGCTGCGCTTTTTGCAATACACAAAGTATTGCTGCAAACCCGCGCCTAATCAGAACGCAAAATTCCTGCGCAAATTGCTCTTGCCGAATTATCCGGTGATACCTTTTTGCTGCGTGGAATAAAAATTGCGATTAGATAAATGCGTGATATTGGAATGAAGGAGCAAATATATGGAACGTGTAGTAATCACCGGCATGGGTGCCATCACTCCGGTCGGCAACGATGTGCCGTCGTTTTGGGAGTCGCTCAAGACCGGCAAGTGCGGCATCGGTCCCATCACCAAGTTTGATGTATCCGATTTTAAGGTAAAGCTGGGTGCAGAGGTCAAGAATTTCGACCCGACCCAGTATATGGAGAAGCGTGAGGCGCGCCGCGCAGACGCAAATGTGCATTACGCAATGGCGGCAGCGGTGCAGGCTGTCGAGCAGGCAGGCCTCAAGGAAGGCAATTTCGATCCCTATCGCACGGGCGTTATCTTTGGCTCGGGCGTAGGCGGTCTGCACGTTGCAGAGCAGGAGGTCCCGAAGCTGCTCGAAAAGGGTCCCGGCCGCGTTTCGCCGTTCGCTATCCCGGAGATGATCGCCAACATCGCGGCGGCGTATATCTCCATGCACTTCGGCTTCAAGGGCGAGAATTTCTGCCCGGTCTCCGCGTGCGCGACCGGCAACCACTCCATCGGTGAGGCAATGCGCGCCATCCGCCACGGCTATCAGGATGTTGTTGTCTGCGGCGGCACCGAGAACGGCATTATCCCGATCTCGATGGCAGGCTTCCAGAACATGAAGGCCGTTCACATGGGCGAGGACCCGACGGCGGCTTCCATCCCGTTTGACGCACGCCGTTCCGGCTTTGTCATGGGCGAAGGCGCAGGCTGTCTCGTACTTGAGAGCCTGACGCACGCACAGCAGCGCGGCGCGACCATTCTGGCAGAGGTGGCAGGCTACGGTGCCTCCGGCGACGCTTACCACATCACCAGCCCGTCTCCGGACGGCGATGCGGCTGCACACGCTATCCGCGGTGCCATTGAGGATGCCGGTCTGACCCCGGCTGACGTTGACTATATCAACGCGCACGGCACCTCCACGCCGCTGAATGAAAAGTATGAGACCATTGCCATCAAGAAGGCGTTTGGCGAGGAGGCTTACAACGTGAAGGTATCCTCCACCAAGTCCATGACCGGCCATCTGCTGGGCGGCGCGGCTGCGGTTGAGGCCATTGCCTGCGTTATGGCAATCCGCGAGGGCATTGTACCGCCGACTATCGGCTACAAGGAGCCGGATCCGGAGTGCGATCTGGATATCACTCCGAACAAGGCGGTTGAGATGCCAATCAATGTTGCCATCTCCAACTCGCTCGGCTTTGGCGGCCACAACGCCTGCATCCTGATCAAGAAGGTATAAAAATGGACATCAAAGAATTGAAAGACATCGCGCTTGAGCTGATGGACGCGCTGGCTGCAAAAAAGCTGGGCGAGGTCGAGCTCGAACTGGATGACGTAAAAATCAAGATTAAGGCAGCTGAACCGGCTCCCGTGATCGCTGCAGCATCGGTAGCAGCGGCGGCACCGGCAGCGGCGTCGGCGGCAGCACCCGCAGCGGAGAGCGCAGACGCGGCACCGGCGGCAGAGGAGCAGCTTCCGGCAGGCACGCAGGTGAAGAGCCCGTTGGTCGGCACGTTTTATTCTTCTCCGTCTCCGGACGAACCGCCGTTTGTGCTGGTCGGTCAGCAGGTGAAGGAGGGCGATACCCTCTGTATCATCGAGGCGATGAAGATCATGAACGAGATCAAGGCACCGTGCGACGGCAAGATCATCCGCATTATGGCGCAGCCGGGCGATATGGTGGAGTATAACCAAGTCCTTTGTGTTATTGAGTAAGACGTAAGCATCTGCCGCGCATCAGCGCGGATTCAATAGAATTTGCATAGCAAATTCATAAAAACGGGGAGCAAGTATCACCGTTTTTATACCGATAGAGGGAGAAAGTTTCGACCGACGGGAGGAACTTTCGTACGACTTGGGAACGGTCCACGATCCGTTCCTATTACCGGCAAAACTGTAGTTTTGCGGTAATTATCTTGCTTTTTAGATTGAGAGGGATTATAATATGCTGAACAAAGAACAGATCATGGAGATCCTTCCGCACCGTCCGCCGATGCTTCTGGTGGACGAGATCCTCGAAATGGACGAGAACCATGTAGTCGGTGCGCTGCACCTGACCGGTGACGAGTTCTTCTTCCAGGGCCACTTTCCGGGCAACCCGATCATGCCCGCAGTGTTCCGTCTGGAGGCGCTCGCACAGGCAGGCGGCGTAGCGCTGCTGTCCCTGCCCGAATTCAAGGGCAAGACTGCGGTCTACACCGGCATTGACAAGGCGAAATTCCGTGCAATGGCAAAGCCGGGCGATACCCTTCGTCTGGAAGTCACCTTCACCAAGCGCCGCGGCCCGATGGCAGTAGCCGAGGGCGTTGCCTGGGTTGGGGACGAGAAGGCCGCCGAAGCGGAGATCAAATGCATGGTCATCAATGACTGAGGCGGGAGAGAGCTAATCGAATGTTTCAGAAGGTACTCATTGCGAACCGCGGCGAGATTGCGGTCCGCATTATTCAGGCCTGCCGTGATTTAGGCATTATCTCGGTGGCCGTTTACTCCGAGGCTGACCGCGAAGCGCTGCACGCGCAGATCGCGGACGAAGCGGTCTGCATCGGTCCGGCCCGTGCGGCGGACAGCTACCTGAATATGGATAATATCATTTCGGCGGCGCTGGCTTCCGGCTGTCAGGCCATTCATCCGGGCTTCGGCTTCCTGTCCGAGAATCCGGATTTTGCCGAGCGCATCACGCAGGCCGGTCTGGCGTTTATCGGCCCGACTGCGGCAACCATCCGCCTGATGGGCGACAAATCCGAGGCAAAGCGCAACGCGATCGCCGCAGGCGTTCCGGTCGCGCTCGGCACGGACGGTCCGCTGCGCGATTTTGACGAAGCCATCTCCGAGGCCGAGCGCATTGGCTATCCGGTCATGCTCAAGGCGGCATCCGGCGGCGGCGGCAAGGGCATCCGCGTGGCGGAGAGCGTCAAGGACCTCAAGGACGCGTACGACAGCGCCTCTGCAGAGGCTATCGCCAACTTCGGTGACGGCCGCCTGTACATGGAAAAATATATTCACAATCCGCGCCATATCGAGGTGCAGATTCTGGGCGATAACTACGGCAACGTGGTGCACCTGTTCGAGCGTGAGTGCTCGGTGCAGCGCCGCCACCAGAAGCTGATCGAGGAAAGTCCGTCGGCTTTCGTCACGCCCGAGCTGCGCGAGAAGATGACCACGGCGGCTGTTGCGCTGGCAAAGCGTGTCGGCTACCGAAACGCGGGTACGATCGAATTTCTGGTCGATAACGACCGCAATTTCTACTTCTGCGAGATGAACACTCGCATTCAGGTCGAGCACCCGGTCACCGAGGAGGTCACCGGCGTAGATCTGGTCTGCGAGCAGCTTCGCGTGGCGGCAGGCGAGGCGCTGTCCTTCCGGCAGGAGGATCTGACCATCCGCGGTCACGCCATCGAGTGCCGCATCAACGCGGAGGACCCGTCGAGAAACTTTGCACCCTGTCCGGGCACGCTGGTGTCCTTGCATCTGCCGGGCGGTCCCGGTGTGCGCGTGGATTCTGCGGCTTATCAGGGCTATAAGATTCCGCCGTTCTACGATTCCATGATCGGCAAGCTGATCGTCTATGGCGCCGACCGTGAGCAGGCTATCGTTCGCATGCGCCGCGCCCTCGCGGAGATGCTGTTTGAGGGTGTTGTGACCGCAACCGACTATCAGATGCACATCCTGTGCTCGAAGGCGTTTGTGGAAGCAAACTTTAATGTTAATTCCATCGCAAACGGCGATTTTGACTAAATCAATTATTATGGTATAATAGATTTAGCATAAGTATAGTTGAATCCGAAGGTCTTACAAAATCAGCGTATTTTGAAAAGCGAAGTTTTTGTAATCCGAAGGATTTCAAAGGCAGTACCGCACGGTTGGACAAGAGCGATTTGCGAGATGTTTTGTTCACTGGTGCGGCGCGGACTTGCAGCAGTACGCTGTATTGCAAAAGTACGCAACAAAACCAGGGGGCAAAACAGCCGCAAAGCGCCGAAGGCCAATCGTGCGGTACTGCCTCCAAACGAAAGGGGAGTTACGCATGGGTCTGATCGACCTGTTTCAAAAAACACGCGAGACCTCTATGGAAATGAAACCGCAGGAGGACGAAGCGGCCAAGGTTGTAACCTGCAAGGGCTGCGGCGCAGAACTGAAGGCGTATGCCTACGGCAAGAATCTGTATGTGTGCCCGCACTGCGGACGATACGGACGACTGCTCGCGCGCACGCGCATCCGTCAGATCGCGGATAAGGACAGCTTTGAGGAGCTGTACGCAAATCTGGCACCGGCGGACCCGATCCACTTCCCGGGATACGCAGAGAAAACGGCAGTGCTGGCTGAAAAGGTCGGCATGCCGGACGCGGTCAAGACCGGCGTGTGTAAGATCGGCGGCGTGGAGACCGCGATCGGCGTGATGGACAGCCATTTCATGATGGCGTCTATGGGTTCGGTCGTCGGTGAAAAGCTGACCCGTCTGTTCGAGTACGCGACCGAAAAGGGTCTGCCTGTCGTGCTGTTCACCTGCTCCGGCGGTGCGCGCATGCAGGAGGGCATGTTTTCGCTGCTGCAGATGGCAAAGGTGTCCGCGGCGGCGCGCCGTCACTCGGATGCCGGACTGCTGTATATCACCGTGCTGACCGACCCGACCACGGGCGGCGTTACCGCGTCGTTCGCCATGCTGGGCGATATTATCCTCGCGGAGCCGCGCACGACCATCGGCTTTGCCGGCCGCCGTGTTATCGAGGGAACCATCGGCCAAACCCTCCCGGACGATTTTCAGTCCTCGGAGTTCTTGCTATCGCACGGTTTCTGTGATAAAATAGTTCCGCGTAATCAACTCAGAGAAACGCTGGAAAAACTCTTGAAGCTGCACTGCGGCTCCAAGTCCAAGAAATGGCAGGTGTGGCGTCGTGATTAACAAACCCGCAAGTGAAAAAATGCGTATCATTCACGATACCAAGCGTCCGATGCTCACGGACTATATCAATGAGCTGTTCACCGATTTCACCGAGCTGCACGGCGACCGCTATTTTTCGGACGACCATGCCATCCTCGGCGGCGTTGGCTACTTCAACGGCACACCGGTGACGGTAATCGGCCACCGCAAGGGCCGCACCATTGAGCAGAATATGGACGCCAACTTCGGTATGGCGCACCCGGAGGGCTATCGAAAGGCCCTGCGTCTCGCACATCAGGCGGAGAAATTCCACCGCCCGGTCATCAACTTTGTTGACACCGGCGGCGCGTTCTGTGGCGTAGGCGCTGAGGAACGCGGTCAGGGCGAGGCCATTGCCCGCTGTTTGTATGAGTTTATCGAGCTGAAAACGCCTGTTATCTCTATCGTGACGGGTGAGGGCGGCTCCGGCGGCGCACTGGCGCTGGCGGTGGCAGACCGTGTGCTCATGCTCGAGAACGCCCTGTATTCGGTTATTTCGCCGCGCGGCTGCGCGTCCATTCTCTGGAAGGACCCCAAGCGCGAGGCGGAGGCAGCGGACACGCTGCATATCACCGCGCAGGACCTGTACAGCTTCGGTATGATCGAAGGCATCATTCAGGAGGGCACATCCTCCGCACAGCTTATCCGCAATGTGGCGCGCACGCTGCGCGACCAGCTTGCCGAGCTGGATGCTGAGCCGGACATCGACACGATGCTGCAGAAACGGTATGAAAAATTCCGCAGAGTCGGAGTTTTCAGAACAATAAATCAAGAAAGTAATGAAGGAGTGTAAATCCCATGTTTGAAAAGGTATGTGAGATCCTGGCAGACAAGTTTGACGCTGACGCTTCCACCATGACCATGGACACCAAGGTCAAGGAGGATCTGAACGCAGATTCTCTGGACGTTGTAGAGCTGATGATGGACCTCGAGGAGAACTTCGGCGTAACGATTTCCGACGAGGAAGCTGCTAAGATGAGCACCATCGGCGACATCGTAAACTACATCGAAGCAAATCAGTAAGATTTCGTTTTGAGCATGAAAAAGCCACCGTTTCTTTGAAACGGTGGCTTTTTGCTGTGTGCAGCGTGTTTTTTATTTCACAGTCAAGATCATAGTCATGGTGTTCGCGTTCCAATCCACGCCGAAGCCGAGGGCGTCGCCAAGGTCGCGCAGCTTGAAGTAGTTGTTGCCGCCGATGGAATAGGCGGTCAGATTCAGCGGCTTGCCGTCCAGATAAACGGAGGCGTTCGTGAGAGATGCGGCCTTATTGCCGGAGGGCAGGGCAGCCTGCTCGCCGCCGACTGCGGTATAAGCGGTCCTGCTCGTCAGGTCGATGCGCTGCTGTGCGGCGTTCCACTTGACCTCAAAATTGGTGTTCAGACCGTCGAGTGCTTTCGCAAGATCGCGCAGCTTGAAGTAGTTGCTGCCGTTGATGGTGTACGCGCCAAGCTTTGCCGACTCGCCGTTGAGCGTTACCTTGTGGGTGGAAACCTTTGCGGTCGGGTTGGTCAGGCGGCGCAAAGAAGCGATGGTATCCTGCAGAGCCGCACGCGGAGACAGCGCACGGTCGCTGTTGTAAGGACTTTCCCAGAAGGAGTAATACTGCTCGTCCATATCGTCGGTGAAGTCGAGGATAGCGGAGGAAAATTCCTCTGCGGTAACGGACTGACCGTTGATGGTTTTGACTGGTGTCGGTGTCTCGGCATCCCAGTCGAAGCCGTCCGTGTAAGTGAGGACCACAACGGCTTTATCGCCCTGTTTGGTCCAGAAGGTGACCGGATTGTTATTCATCACTTCCTGACCGGAGACCAGATACGCCTTGTCTTTGCCAACGTAAAACTGGGTGCACGGCGAAACATCCGTACCGAAGTTGATCACGCCTTTCGGGATTATAAGTTCATAGATTTTGCCGTCTGCATATGAGTACATATGCTGTCCTTGGTGAGCGGCAGCGCAGTACAACTCCGGAATCGTGTCGCCGTCCATATCCACCAGCTTTGCCATCGACAGACCGGTCAGCAGTCCCTGAAAGCCGTCATCCGTGCGGGCGGCAGCCTTGCCGTACTTGTTCTGCAGGGTGGTGATCTGATTCAGATACGCCTTTGCACCCTGCGGCGAAAGCGTGCCGAGGTCAGCCGCGCCTGCGGCTCCGACTGCTATCGCACCGGTGAGCGCGGTGCAGAGCATTGCCTTTCCGATTTTGTTCATAGAGATTCTCCTTCCTTTTATCAGGCTTGCGTCTTTTCTTCATTGTACGGCAGCAGCCTGTCTGCGTCAACTGTATCCTGAGCGGAATTTTTCTCAGTTAGCAAAATATTTTACAATTTAGAGCGGATATATCGCCGTAATTTTGACGATAAAATAGGTGGAAAATGAACGAAAAAACGGGTATAATAAATTCTGTACGAAAATAATCCCGCTGATGGAGGAATAGAATATATGATCCGTAACGATTTACGCAACATCGCCATCATTGCGCACGTTGACCATGGCAAGACCACTCTGGTCGATCAGATGCTCAAGCAGGCTGGCGCTTTCCGCGAAAATCAGGTGGTAGAGGAGCGTGTCATGGACTCGGGCGACATCGAGCGTGAGCGCGGCATTACCATTCTGGCAAAGAACACCTCTGTACATTACAAGGGCGTAAAGATCAACATTGTAGATACCCCGGGCCACGCCGACTTCTCCGGCGAGGTAGAGCGTATCCTCAAGATGGTAGACGGCGTTGTTCTGCTGGTTGACGCAGCAGAAGGCCCGATGCCGCAGACCCGTTTCGTGCTGCAGAAGGCACTGGAGTTCGGGCACAAGATCATCATTGCGATCAACAAGATCGACCGTCCGGACGCTCGTCTCAACGAGATCGGCGACGAGGTCCTCGAGCTGCTGCTCAACCTTGATGCGACCGACGAGCAGCTGGACAGCCCGATCGTTTACTGCTCCGGCCGTGCAGGCACCGCTTCCATGTCCCCGAACGTGGAGGGCAAGGATCTGACCCCGCTGTTCGAGCAGATCCTCGAGCACATTCCGGCACCGCAGGTTGACACCGAAGGCCCGACCCAGATGCTTGTTTCTTCTATCGACTACAACGAGTACGTTGGCCGTATCGGCATCGGCCGTATCGAGCGCGGCTCGATGAAGGTAGGTCAGCAGGTTACCGTCTGCGACTACCACGGCAACACCAAGCCGTACAACGCGAAGCTGGTTACCCTGTACTCCATCGAGGAGCTGGGCCGTCAGCCGATCGAGGAGGCACAGGCAGGCGAGATCGTTTGCTTCTCCGGCATCGAAGGCGTTACCATCGGTGAGACCCTGTGCGACCCCGAGCACGTTGAGGCTCTGCCGTTCGTTAAGATTTCCGAGCCGACCGTTGAGATGACCTTTATGGTAAACGACTCTCCGTTTGCCGGCAAGGAAGGCAAGTTTGTTACCTCCCGTCACCTGCGTGAGCGTCTGTTCCGTGAGCTGCTCAAGGACGTATCCCTGCGCGTTAACGAGACCGACACCACCGATGCATTCCGCGTTTGCGGCCGTGGTGAGATGCACCTGTCCATTCTGATCGAGAATCTGCGCCGTGAGGGCTACGAGTTCCAGGTTGGCGCACCGAAGGCGCTGCTCAAGGAGATTGACGGCAAGACCTGCGAGCCGATGGAGCGCATGATCGCAGACGTTCCGGCGGATGCTGTCGGCGCGATCATGGAGAAGATGGGCTCCCGCAAGGGCGAGCTGGTTTCCATGAACCCGAAGGGCACCGACCGTATGCGCCTCGAGTTCATCATTCCGGCGCGCGGCCTGTTCGGCTACCGTACCGAGTTCCTGACCGATACCAAGGGCGAGGGCGTTATGTCCTCCGTATTCAACAGCTATCAGCCGTATAAGGGCGATATCCAGAAGCGCACCACTGGTTCTCTGATCGCGTTTGAGGCCGGCGAGGCTGTCGGCTATGGCCTGTTCAACGCACAGGATCGCGGCCCGCTGTTCATCGGCCCCGGCACGATGGTATACGAAGGCATGATCGTTGGCGAGAATCCGCGTGGCGAGGACATGGCTGTAAACGTCTGCAAGAAGAAGCAGCTGACCAACATGCGTGCATCCGGCTCGGATGATGCGCTGCGCCTGATCCCGCCGCGCCAGATGTCCATCGAGGCGGCACTCGAGTTTATCTCCGACGATGAGCTGCTTGAGATCACCCCGGAGAGCATCCGTATGCGCAAGCGCGTTCTGTCCAACACCGAGCGTCTGAAAAAGACCAAGGGCGGCAAGAAGTAATTTCACATCGTTTTCAAAAAATAAAGATATATAAAGGAGAATTCCCACCATGGCTATCAAGGAAGTTCTGCACACTGATCTCGCACCGGCAGCCGTAGGCCCGTACTCTCAGGCAATCGCTGCAAACGGTTTCGTATTTACCTCCGGTCAGGTTCCGATCGACCCGAAGGAGGGCAAGATCGTAGCGACCACCATCGAGGAGCAGACCGAGCAGGTTATGAAGAACCTGCAGTGCGTTCTGGCACAGGGCGGCGTAGGCTTTGACCGTGTTGTCAAGACCACCTGCTTCCTGTCCGACATCAACGACTTTGCAGCATTCAACAGCGTGTACGCTAAGTACTTCCCGGAAGGCGCTCCGGCTCGTTCCTGCGTTGAAGTAGCTGCTCTGCCGCTCGGCGCTAAGGTAGAAGTAGAAGTAGTTGCAGTACAGGGCTAAAAGCCTGCGGCTTTTTCGATTCAAAGGACTTGTCCTTTGAATCGAGGGACGGTGTCGCCGCGCGTGTCCGTTTCACGGACAGGGCGGGAACACCTGCTGCAGCAAAACACCCCGAAAACTTTCCGGTTTTCGGGGTGTTTTACTGTTTGTTAAAAATGGCAGGCGCATGTCCTGCCATTTTTGTCGCGCACGCGCTCCATTTTATGCGCTCCGCGGCGTGATGGGTTCTCTGGGTGCAGAAATCCCTGCGGGATTTTATGGGGTGGCAGAAACGCGGTCACCCGCGGAAGGCTCGGCGGCACGCGCCATCTGCCTTGTGGATGTCTTAATTTTCCGTTACTCGAATTCCCACCAAAACGCTTGCTTTGCGGCCTTTGTATGCAAACGGCGAAAAATATTATGCGGTGAGAAGAAATTTATCGAAAAATGATAATGCAATTTGCGGCATACTGTTGTATAATAAAGCTATATCGGAAAATCTGGTCGTATGACCCTTGAGAAACGAAAGGATTTCTGCGATGAATAAAGTAAATGCCGTCATGGTTGGCGGCCTGTTTGACGAAAGCGGCATTTCTGCCTTTGCGCGTCCGGTGCTGTTCGGCACTGCGGGCGATGCAATGCGGGATGCACTGCCTGATGCGGTGGAGGCATGCTTCTTTGCGCACGACGACAGAGAGTCTGCCGTTGCCGGCGCACAGGATATCGCGCTCGATGCTGCAAATCGTTTTGCCTCGCTGGCTGCGCTGCCGGAGAGCGAGCACGTTCTGGTGCTGGCGGCTCCGTTTGCACTGGCAGAGGAGGACGCGCTGTTCCATCTGGCGGAGACGCACCTGAACACCGGTTACGGCGTCAGCGTACTGTCTGCCGAGCAGCAGGGCTTTGACGCGGAAGGTCAGCCGCTGCCGAGAGACAGCCGCTGCTATGCCGCCATGTTCACCTGGGATATGCTGGAAAAGGCACTCGCGAGCGGCGCTGATACGCTCGACGGCCTGGTTGCGGCGGCTGTTGCAGCCGGTGCGCAGAAGGGCATTGCCATCACCAACAAGATTTACGTCATCTGCGACGGTACGGCGGCCTTTATGGCGCAGGTCGAGATGATGCAGCGTGTCAACTTCGGCCTCATCAAGAAGGGCGTGCAGATCTTCGATCTGACCAGCACCTACATTGCGCCGGACGCTGATATTGCTCCGGGCGCGACCATTCTGCCCGGCTGTCACATCCGTCCCGGCTGCAAGGTCGGCGCGGGCGCGGTCATCGGCCCGAACACCATCCTCGAAAAAGCCGAGATCGGCGCAGGCACCACGGTAAACAATTCGCAGGTTTATGAATCCACCGTCGGCAGCAATACCACGGTCGGTCCGTTTGCCTATATCCGCCCGCAGAGCGTGGTCGGTGACGGCTGCCGCATCGGCGACTTTGTAGAGCTGAAGAAGTCCACCATCGGCAACGGCACCAAGGTTTCGCACCTGACCTATATCGGCGACGCGACCGTCGGTGAGCGCGTCAACTTCGGCTGCGGCACGGTCGTTGTCAACTACGACGGCTATCACAAGTACCGCACTGAGATCGGTGACGACTGCTTCATCGGCTGCAACACCAACCTCGTTTCGCCCGTCAAGCTGGGCGACCGTGCGTTTACGGCTGCCGGTACGACTGTCACCAAGGACGTTCCTGCCGGTGCGCTGAGCGTTGCACGTTCCCGCCAGACCAATCTTGAGGGCTGGAACGACCGCCGCCGCGCCGCACACGAGAAGGACAAGAAGTAAATCCATAAAACGTATATAAATCCACACGGAACAAAAAATATATTTATATGACGGAGGCAAATCAATGATTTCTCACGGAAAAAACATCAAAATTTTCTCCGGCAACTCCCATCCCGCACTGGCGATGCAGATCGCTTCTGCGCTCGGACTGCCGATCGGCAAGGCTGCCATCTCTACCTTCGCTGACGGCGAAATCTCGGTTTCCATTTCGGAATCCGTTCGCGGCTCGGACGTGTTCCTCGTACAGTCCACCTGCGGTCCGGTAAACAACAACCTGATGGAGCTGCTCATCATGATCGACTCCTGCAAGCGTGCATCGGCAGGCCGTATCACGGCTGTAATCCCGTATTTCGGCTACGCTCGTCAGGACCGCAAGAGCAAGGCGCGTGACCCGATCTCCGCAAAGCTGGTCGCAAACCTCATTACTGCTGCAGGCGCTGACCGCGTGCTGACCATGGACCTGCACGCTGCACAGATCCAGGGCTTCTTTGACATTCCGGTGGATAACATGCTCGGTTCTTCCGTTCTGATCCCGTACATTGCGGGCAAGTTCGGCGTCGGCACCGATGATACCGTTATCGTTTCTCCTGATCTGGGTTCGGTTACCCGTGCCCGCAAGTTCACCCAGAAGCTGGATATGCCGCTTGCCATCATCGACAAGCGCCGTCCGAAGGCCAACGTATCCGAGGTTATGAACATCATCGGCAACGTAGAGGGCAAGAAGTGCATTCTGGTTGACGACCTGATCGACACCGCAGGCACGCTCGTACACGCAGCGGACGCTCTGGTAGAGCGCGGCGGCGCGACCGAGGTTTACGCCTGTGCAAGCCACGGCGTACTGTCCGGTCCGGCGATCGAGCGCATCCAGAACAGCCCGATCAAGGAGCTGACCATCCTCGATACCATCCCGCTGACCAACGACAAGAAGCTGGATAAGATCAACGTCCTGCCGGTTGCACCGGTGTTCACCGAGGCGATCGCGCGTATCTATGAGGAGACGTCCGTATCTACTCTGTTCGATTAAGTTTTTGCATGGAAAAGAGCTGCTGCATGGGTGCAGCGGCTCTTTTTTGTATATATTTTCTGCACCGACCAGCTGGGGGACACGAACTGCCGCAGGCGTGTTCGCCCCTGACGGGGCGGGGAGTTTTTTGCTGAACCTCAGCGGGGGGATTCGCCGTCTGCGGACGGCGGGAGCGTCGCGGCGCCCGCCGCGGGGGCAAAAAGGAAGGACAACCTGCGGTTTTCCTTCCTCTTTGAACTCCTACCTTTCCCTTGCTTCCTAATCTGGCGCAGATTTCCTATATGTGACCGCTTCGAAAAGGAGTACGGCAGAGGATTTTTTCTTCCGTATCTTTCTCAACCTGTTCGCAGTGTCAGATACATTACTGCTACACATACGGACTACTCTGCGCAAGCGCGGCACTGTCATGCCGCGCCCTGCGGAGATGAAACCACATGTGTAGCAGTACGGTATCTGACGCTGCGAATATGTCTCGGCATGGGAGCACACTGTGCTCCCCTACGATAGAAAAAAATCCTCTGCCGTTTCCTATTTCGCAGCGGTCACATGACGGCAATCTGCGCCAGGCTATCCAAGGGAAAGGGGAGATTCACAAGAGGGTGGAAACCGCAGGTGTCTACCCTCTTGTGCGCCTGCGCGGCGTCAGCGCACTCCCCCGCCGCGGGGCGCGGCATGCTCCCGCCGCAGCGGCGGCGCACTCCTCGCTGAATCCGGCGGAACCAATCAACGGCTTGCAGCAATGATAGAAAGAGGTAATCCATGAAACTATTAGTCATCGGCGATGTGGTCGGTGAGGCGGGTATCGACGCGCTTCACGGCCTGCTCCGCCGCATCAAGCGCGACACCGGCGCAGATTTCGTCATCGTAAACGGCGAAAATGCAGCCGGAAACGGCGTTCTCCCGCGTCAGGCGGATGACATTTTTGCCGCCGGCGCGGACGTGATCACGCTCGGCAACCATGTGTTCGGCAAGCAGCAGATCGTGCCGTATCTGGACAGCCGTTCGGATATTCTCCGTCCGGCCAATCTTGCGCCGCAAAGCCCCGGCCGGGGCTGGGGCATTTATGACGGCCCGCAGGGCATGCGCCTGCTCGTCATGAACCTGATCGGCCGCTGCGACATGAAATTCGGCCCGGATAATCCGTTCCTGTGTGCAGACCGCATTCTCAAGGAAAACGAGGGCATGTACGACGTGGCGCTTGCCGAAATCCACGCGAACGCCACGAGCGAAAAACTCGCCATGGGCTATTACCTCGATGGCCGCGCGGCGGCTGTCTGGGGCACGCACACGCATGTGCAGACCGCGGATGAGCGCGTCAATCCCAAGGGCACCGGCTACATCACGGATATCGGCATGACCGGCCCGATCGTGTCCGTGCTCGGCGTGCGCGTGGAGCAGTCCATCGCCATGTTTCGCGGTGACCTGACCGAGTATTTCAAGACAGCTGAGGGCGACTGTGCAGTTGCCGGTGCGCTGTTCGATATTACGAGAAACGGAAAATGCAATTCTGTCACCCGCGTGTGGGAGCGCTGGAATGTGAGATAAAGTGTACGCAGATGCACAGTATCGCACTTTTGATACACGATTGCGCATTGTGAAACGGATTTTGCCATGCGGAAACGTTTTCGTAAAAAAGTCCTATCGGCGGACAAGTGACCGTGTCGGGAAAACAGTGAGAAATCCCTCAGGTTTTGTACATTTTGCAAGAACTTGTAATTCAACTTGCAAAAAAAGCAAAATCACAGTTGACGAGAGGGTGGGTTTTGCGGTATGCTATAATCGAAAGACAATGGGGCAAAGGTTAAGAAATTTAACCGGCCCGGTTAGCATGCCGTGGCGAGGGACTCCGCGGTGCTTAAGGAGGAAATGATACAGATGAACTCATTGCTCACCAAATTCACCTTTACCGATGAATTGACCGATGTCATCGAGAACTGCAAGGGCGTATTTGTTCCCACTAGCAAGGCGGAACTGTACGACATGGTATTCGGTCCGGAACATGCCGACGTGTACGACGTTGTATTCGATGTACCGGGCAAGGGCAAGATCAAGGAAGCTGACGTTGTACGCTGCAAGAACGGCGCATCCGTCAACTTTGCAGAGGATTACATGCGCCGCCGCGAGCCGGACTGCATGCGCATCGCAGACGACAAGCCGACCGATAAGAAGCGCTTCGCGGATGTGTACGGCTACAAGTTCGACAAGCTGCGCCGCGAGACCATGGACTGGTTCAAGACGCAGGAGCTGATCCTCATGCCGTTTAATTCCGGCGGCAACCAGTACGGCTACGGCTCCATGCTCGTATGCCCGAAGCAGTGCGCGTTCTTCGCATTCGCGCTGGCACATCTGCAGGGCTTTGTAAGCGCAGAGGAGACCGAGGGCTACAAGCCGCGTGCGATCATCTATGTTGCACCTCCGTTCCGTCACACCCACTTCGACGGCAAGCAGGTCGTTGTTCACAACCGTCTGGATGACTGCCACGAGGTATTCTCCTATAACCTGTATCCGGGCCCGTCTGCCAAGAAGGGTGTTTACTCTGTACTGCTCGACATTGGCGAGCAGGAGGGCTGGACCACCTGCCATACTTCCGCAGGCCGTCTGATCACCCCGTACGAGAACGAGCTTGTCATCATGCACGAGGGCGCTTCCGGCGGCGGCAAGAGCGAGATGCTGCAGGATATCGCCCGCGAGCCGGACGGCGAGGTGCTGCTCTCTACCAACACGGTAACGGGCGAAAAGACCTACCTGCATATCAGCTCCACCTGCAAGATCGAGCCGGTGTGCGACGATATGGCTACCTGCTATCCGGGCGTGCAGAACAAGTCCGGCAAGCTGGTACTCGTTGACGGTGAGGACGGCTGGTTCCTCCGCATGGACGGCGTAACCCACTACGGCTGCGATCCGGTTTACGAGCGCATCTGCACCGAGCCGAAGGAGCCGCTGTGCTTCTTCAACATGGAAGGCCATCCGGGTGCAACCCTGCTGATCTGGGAGCACACCCTGGATTCCAACGGCAAGCCGTGCTCCAACCCGCGTGCCATCGTGCCGCGCTGGGATGTTCCGAACATCGTCAAGGAGCCGGTAGAAGTAGACGTACGCTCTTTCGGCGTTCGTATGCCCCCCTCCACCCGCGATAACCCGAACTACGGCATCATGGGTATGCTGCATATCATTCCGCCGGCACTGGCTTGGCTGTGGCGCCTGATCGCACCGCGCGGCTTTAATAACCCGTCTATCGTAACCGGCAACGAGCTGAAGAGCGAGGGCGTTGGTTCCTACTGGCCGTTTGCAACCGGCAAGCGCGTAAAGCAGGCCAACCTGCTGCTGCACCAGATCGTGGACAGCCCGAACACCCGCTACGTCCTGATCCCGAACCAGCACATCGGCGTTTACAAGGTCGGCTTTGCGGCTGAGTGGATCTCCCGTGAGTATCTGGCACGCCACGGCGGCGCAAAGATCCGCCGCGAGCACCTTGAGCCGGCACGCTGCCCGCTGCTCGGCTACGCGATGAAGGATCTGACCATCGACGGCCAGAAGATCCGCTCTAAGTTCCTGCGCGTTGATACGCAGGACCGCGTAGGCACCGACGGTTACGATGCAGGCGCAAAGATCCTGACCGACTTCTTCCGCAAGGAGCTGGCGAAGTTCGATACGCCGGAGCTTGAGCCGCTCGGCAAGCAGATCATCGACTGCTTCATGAACGGCGGCACGCTGGAGGACTTCGAGAAGATCACTCCGACCGGCCTCTAATAAAACGTAAAAGAAAATCACCGAAACAAATCGTTTCGGTGATTTTTTTGTTTTCGGCACGGAATAGACGGGGAACGTGAACCGCGTAAATTTTACCGCAGAATAGTTAGCGGCTCTCGATTTGCCGAACGGTCAGCAAGTCACCTTCCACAGTGAATTTGACCTCGAATCCCGCAAATGGGAAGCCGTACACGCGGCCTGCCTCGTGCTGATACCCCGGTCTCGGGTCCTGTGCGAGCACGTTCAGCAGCGTTTGACGGCGTTCCTGCGGCAGCTTTTCGAGCAGGCTTGCCGGACATTCCACGCGCACAGCATCGGTCGTGAGCGCAAAGCCGCCGAGCGCCTCCGGATGCGAATCCGTGTACGCAAGGTATGGCTTGATGTCGAAAATCGGCGTGCCGTCCATCAGGTCCGCGCCCGAAATGTGCAGCACCGGACCGTCCGGCGTGTTGGGCTCCACGCGGTCAAGGCGCACCGAGGACAGCCCGATCTCGTTCGGCCGGAACGGCGAGCGTGTCGCAAACACGCCGATGCGCTTGTTGCCGCCAAGCTTGGGCGGGCGCACGGTCGGTGACCAGCCGTCACGCACGGCTGCCGAAAACTGCCAGATGAGCCACAGGTGAGAGAAACCCTCGATGCCGCGCAGCGCATCTGCGTTGCGGTATTCCGGCTCGAATACAATGCGCGCCGGTACGTCCGCCAGTCCGCTCTGCCGCGGAATGCCGAATTTGGTGGGGAAATCGCTGCGTATCCGCGCAATAATGTGCATTTCTACCGTCTGTGACATAAGAATTCTCCTTTGGGGTGATATATTCAGTATAGCACAGGAACTGTCGGGTGCAAAGCAGTGTTTTACAAAATGTTAATGCATTCCACCTCAAAACGCGCTATAATAGAATCAGATTAAACTGGGAAAGCAGGGGAGAACTATGCCCAAGAAGATATTGATCGTAGAGGACGAGGCCAACATCCGTGAGCTGCTGCGCCTGTATCTGGAGCGCGAAGGCTACACGGTGCTCGAGGCGGAAAACGGCGTGGAGGGCATCAAAAAGTGGAAGTCGGACAAGCCGGACATGCTGCTGCTCGATGTGATGATGCCGGTGATGGACGGCTGGGCGGTCTGCAGGGAGATCCGCGCGGAGAGCGATGTGCCGATCATCATGCTGACGGCCAAAGGCGAGACTGCGGACCGCGTTTCCGGTCTGGAGATGGGCGCGGACGACTACATTGTCAAGCCGCTCGAAATGCCGGAGGTCATCGCGCGCGTGCGTGCGGTATTTCGCCGCATGGCGCCGGATGATGCGCCCGAGAAGCTGTCGTTCGACAACCTGGTGATCGACAAGCAGGCGTACGATCTGGTCATCAAGGGCAAGCGCGTGGATGCGCCGCCGAAGGAGATCGAGCTGCTGTACTTCCTCGCCTCCAGTCCGAACCGCGTGTTCACCCGCGCACAGCTGCTCGACGATGTATGGGGCTTTGACTATTTCGGTGACACGAGAACGGTTGACGTACACGTCAAGCGTCTGCGCGAAAAGCTGGAGGGCGTTTCGGACAAGTGGGAGCTGAAAACCGTATGGGGTGTCGGCTACAAGTTTGAGACCAAGGAGTAAGCCATGGGCAGACGCAGTTTTTTCTTCAAGGACTATGTGGCCCACCTGATTTTGATCGTGTGCGCGTTTGCACTGGCCGGCGTGGTATTCTGCTACCAGATGAGCAGCTACGCGCTGCACGCCAAGCAGACCGAGCTGCGCACGACCGTGCAGAGCCTTGCTGAGCAGAGCAAGCTGCTCGAGGGTACGGACTCTGACGTGATCCGTCAGATTTATGTGCTGTCTATCGCGCGCGTGGCGAAGGAGGATGAGCTGACCGTGCTCATCACGGACGCGGACGGCAACATTGAAATGGGCGCCAAGCCGGACGGCACGACCTACACGCTGCCCGGCTATCATATCTCAAACGAAGTGGTCGCAGAGATGCACAAAAACGGCAGTTATGCGTCTGTCGGGTCACTCGGCGTGCTGAGTGAGTCCTCGTTTTACACGGTGGGCACCTGCGTCAAGGATGATAACGGCGATGCGGATTTGATGATCTTCGTCTCCACGCAGGACCCGAATTCGGCAGGCGTGGTGCGTCACTCGACGCAGACGCTCGTGCTCATCCTGCTGGTGACACTGGCGGTCATGCTGGTGATTTCGTTCATGATCTCTCAGCACTTCACGCGTCCGCTCAAGACGATTGCCGCCGCCGCCAAGGAATTTGCGGGCGGCAACTTCGACGTGCGCGTGCCCGAGGACAACCGCTGCTACGAGATTGACGAGCTGGCGGTCTCGTTCAACAACATGGCGCGCGACCTTGACCAGCTTGAGGAGCTGACCCGCGGCTTCATTTCCAACGTCAGCCACGAGTTCAAGACCCCGATGACGACCATCGGCGGCTTTGTGGACGGCATGATCGACGGCACGATTCCGCTCGACCAGCGCGACAAGTACCTGAAGATCATCGCGGAGGAGACCAAACGCCTGTCCCGCATGGTAAACCGCATGCTGGATGCCGCAAAAATTCAGTCCGGCGAGCTGATCCTCAGTCCGGCGCCGTTCGACTTTACCGAAATGACGGCGCAGATCCTGCTCTCGTTCGAGCAGAAGATTGAGAAAAAGAAGCTGGATGTGCAGTGCGATCTCGAGGAACGGCTGACCGTCATGGGTGACCGCGACCACCTGTACCGCGCGGTGTACAACCTGACCGATAACGCGGTAAAGTTCATCGAGGACGGTGGTACGCTGGGGCTGAAGGTCCATCAGGAGGGACAGCTGTGCGTGTTCGCCATCAGCAACACCGGTATCGGCATCTCGGCGGAGGATCTGCCGCATGTGTTCGACCGCTTCTACAAGACCGACCGTTCGCGCTCGATGGATAAGACCGGCGCAGGTCTCGGCCTGTATATTGTGAAGAACATCATCAACCTGCACGGCGGCGAGATCTCCGTCCGCTCGGGCGGCGGCGAAACCGAGTTTGAGTTCACCCTGCCGCTCGCACCGGAGCAGAACCGACAGAATAACGCGTAAAAAGTGGCTTCCATGTGCTATCACTGTGCATGGAAGTCCTTTTTCTGCATGTGCTGTATTGAAGCGTTTCGCGCGGCAGCGCACATGAAATAGCATTTGCTCTGCAAATGCTCAAAAAGGGGGAGCATGTATCACCCTTTTTGGACTTCTGGAGGGAGAAAGTTTCTGAACAGGAACTTTCGGACGACTTTGGAACGGCCCACGGTCCGTTCCTCTTGTCGGCGAAACTGTAGTTTCGCGACAGGCAGTGTTCAAAAAATATTCATATTGTTTTCAACAAACTGCCACATTGAGAAACTATGATAGAAGCATCAACAGAGGGAACGGAATGTTCCCGCGAATAACAACAGGAGGTCAGTATCATGGACGACTTCAACATGAACAACAAAACACCGCTGAACAGCAGCGATCAGAATAACGAACAGCCGGCCACCGAAACCCGGAACACCGCACCGCAGAACGAGCAGCCGATGCAGCAGCCGCAGGCGGAGCAGTCCGCACAGGCTCCGCAGAGCGAGCAGCCGATGCAGCAGCCGCAGGCGGAACAGCCTGCACAGGCACCGCAGAGCGAGCAGCCGCAGGCAGAAGAGCCGCGCACGCCGTTCCAGACGCCGGTGCAGCATCCGGAGTTCCGTCAGGCGCAGCAGCAGACCGGCTTCGGCGAGGTTCCGCCGATGAGTCAGAAGCCACACACCCCGAAGAATAAAAAGCACAGCAGAGGCTTAGCGCTCGGTCTGTGCGGCGTAGCAGCCGCGTGCCTGCTGTTTGCAGGCGGCGCAGTTGTCGGCAATATGGCGTTCGGCGGCAATACAAACAGCGATTCCGGCGCTTCGGCATCGACCTCGGATTCCGCGCCGACGCTGCAGATCAACAGCAAGCCGGAGTCGGATTCAAGTAATTCCTCGGACAACTATGATACCGCGGACGGCATGGCCGGTGAGGATATCTACAAAAAGGTCAATCCGTCGGTCGTTTCGGTTATCTCCACCACCTCGGAGGGCACAGGCAGCGGCTCGGGCGTTATCATGAGCAAGGACGGCTACATCATCACCAACAACCACGTTGTGGATGGCGCGCAGTCGGTTTCCGTACAGCTGAGCGACGGCACCTCTCTTGATGCCGAGATCATCGGCACGGATGAGCAGACCGACCTTGCGGTCATCAAGGTAACGCCGACAAGCGACCTGACCGCCGCAGAGTTCGGTGACTCGGATGAGCTGGAGCCGGGCGAGTATGCCTACGCGATCGGTTCTCCCGGCGGTGTGCAGTTTGCGAACACCATCACCGGCGGCCGTATTTCCGCTATCAACCGCGATCTGACCGTCAATGACCGTGTTATGACGCTGATTCAGACCGATGCTTCCATCAACAACGGCAACTCCGGCGGCGCACTCATCAACAAGTACGGTCAGGTGGTCGGCATCACGTCCGCTAAGCTGTCCGGCAATGCGTTCGGCAGCGCCACCGTTGAGGGCATGGGCTTTGCCATCCCGATCAACACCGCCAAGGATATTGTTGATGAGCTGATTCAGAACGGTTACGTTTCCGGCCGTCCGTCCATCGGCATCACCGGCCAGAACGTCGAGTCCGCGGACGGCAAGGTGTCCGGCGTGCAGGTATATTCCATTGATTCCCGCGCAAAGGCAGCCAGTGAGGGTCTGCAGGTCGGTGATGTCATCACCGCCGTTGACGGTACCCCGACCCCGGACATGGATAAGGTAAACGAACTCAAGCAGGATAAGAAGGCTGGCGACAAGCTGACGCTGAGCGTATACCGTATTTCGACCGGCAAGACGCTCAATATCACCATCACGCTGACCGATTCGCACGACCTCGAGGGCAATGACCCGAATGCCCAGACCCAGCAGAGCCAGAGCAGCCAGAACGATAATTCGCAGCAGAATGACGGCTACGGCAGCTATGGATTCTCCAGTCCGTTTGGTTCGTTCGGCTGGTAAATAATTGAGAATTGAAAATGGAGAATGGAGAATTGATGTAACGGTCAGCCATTCTCCATTTTTTCATTTCGAGAAATATAATATAGAGCGGTTTTCCGTAGGGTGCCGCAATTCACCTTGTCGCACCCTACGGTAGAGCGTATGCAATACCCAAAACATTCCGAAACAACGGAAATGATTCCACAATAGCAACAAAACGCAGACCTATGATTTTAAGGTCTGCGTTTTGTTTTATTTAGAATGCAGAAATGAAAAATGAAATCATTCTCCATTTTTCATCTTCAATTACTTGCCATACTGCTCCGCCAGCTGCTGGCTGATAAACTGTCTTGCGGTACGCGGCGAGCGGCCGTTGCGGCGCAGCGCAAAGCGCTCTGCAAGCAGGTGCAGCTCGTCCGTATCAAGGTTCAGCTCGTTCTCCTTGGCCAGCTGCTCGACGATGTACAGATACTCGTCCTTATCCGGCACGGAGAAGGTGATCTCCAGACCGAAACGGTCGGACAGCGAGGTGACGGTCTCGAGGGTATCGCGCACGCGCACCTCATCGCCCTGACGGTCAGCCATGCTCTCACGGATGAGATGACGGCGGTTGGAGGTTGCGTAAATGACCAGATTGGACGGCTTTCCGGCCAGACCGCCCTCGATAAACGCCTTGAGCGCGGCAAAGTTGTCGTCCTCGCTGCTGAAGGTCAGGTCGTCGAGGAACACGATGAAACGGAACGGCGAACGCAGGGTCTGCTCGAACAGCTTGGGGAAATTCGTGATCTGCCGCGGAGACATCTCGATGATCTTCAGGCCGCGGTCGGCGTACTCATTGGCAACCGCCTTGACGGTCGAGGACTTGCCGGTGCCCTTGTCGCCGTAGAGCAGGATGTTGTTGGCGTCGCGTCCGTCGAGGAAGGCAAGCGTGTTCTTGAGGATTTTCTGCTTCTGCATCTCGTAGCCGGGCAGGTCGTGCAGACGGATGGCATCGGGATGCACGATCGGGGTCGCCGAGCCGTCGTCCTGCATGGCAAACGCCGAGGACTGTGCGAAGAAGCCGTAGCCCTCCTCGCGGTAGTAATCGGCAAGTGCAGCACCGGTGGAGAACGGAAGCGAGTCCGCGGCCTCGAAGTCCGGCAGATCCTCGAGGGCAGGCTCGTAGAACTTGTCCGCTGCGGCGGACTTGAAGGCTTCGCCGTCGAGCGCGAGCAGAGCGTTCAGCACGTCCAGATCGTGGGTTGCGGCGTTGAGCACAGCCGCTTCCGGTGCGTTGATGGTATCGGTCAGGGTGTTGGTGTCAAAGTGCACGGCGTCGAGCACTGCCTGCGCGATATCGCCGCAGGAGAAGCGGGTCGCGCACAGTGCGCCGTAGCGGTCGGCAAAGTCGGCGGCTGTGCCGTCGAGCGCGGTCAGCGTGTCGCCGTAGGCGCGCACCAGCGGATGGGAAAGCAGTCCGCGCAGCACGGAAAGCGCGCGCAGACGCAGGGAAAGGGCGGAAAGCTCCATTGTTTTCAACTCCAGTCAGGATTGTAGTTTATAACCTAATCAGCATAGCACACTTTTCCGCTCATTTCAACATAGTATGAGGGGAGAAACCTTAAGGCAACACCGCACAATTAAAGCTGCGGCTCCTTGCGCAGGCTCCGGTCGCGCTGCCGCGGCTCCTTGTGCAGGCTCCGGTCGCGCTGCCGCGGCTCCTTGTGCAGGCTCCGGTCACGCTGCCGCGGTTCCTTGTGCAGGCTCCGGTCGCACTGCCGCGGCGCTTTGCGGAAATTTTGTGCCCTGACTTTGGCTTCGGTTCCTTGCGCGAGTTCCGTCCGCGCTGCCGAGATTTCACGGTAATACATCAAGTATTACCGCAAAACTGCGCCTCGTCAGTCCGCAAAATTTACTCACAAATCGCTTTTGTTCAATTATGCGGTATTGCCTTAGTTTCTCAGAATTGGGAGGGAGGAGTGCCCTTATGGGCGGTTATGCGCTGTTGATCTGCCGCAGTCAGACCGAGGCCATCGGCCTGCGGCGGCATTTGGCGCGGTTGGGTGTACCGGGAGAGGTCGCGCGTCCGCCGCGTCACGAACGAACCGAATCCTGCGGATGGGCGGTGCGCGTGAGCGCGCAGCAGGCGGACTGGGCCGTGTATCGGCTGCGTCAGCTTGGTGTGCCGCCGTGCCGTGTGCTGCGGGAGGACTGACATGATCTATCTGGATAATGCTGCCACCACCTTGTATAAGCCGCGGGCGGTCGAGCAGGCAGTTCGCCGTGCGATGTATGGCGCGGCAGGCTACGCACGAGGCGGCTACGCGGCAGCCGATCGAGCGGGAGAGCTGGTGTACGCCTGCCGGGAGCAGGCAGCGGCGCTGTTCGGCGTGGGCGAGCCGGAGCGCGTCATTTTTACGCTGAACGCCACACATGCGCTGAATATTGCGGTAAATGCGCTCGTAAAACCGGATTCCCGCGTCATTGTGAGCGGTTACGAGCACAATGCGGTCATGCGGCCGCTAACGGCTCGAAATATCGAGCCGACCGTGTTGGATACGCCGCTGTGGGACGGCGCGGCTATGGTTTCTGCGCTGAAACAGGCGCTTGTGCAGGGCGCCGACTTGATGATACTGAGCCACGTTTCCAACGTATTCGGCAGCATTGCGCCGCTGGACGAAATCGCGGAATTGCTGACGGCGGCAGGCGTGCCGCTCATCCTGGATGCGTCGCAGTCGGCGGGCGTGGCGGAGATTGACGTAAAGCGCTATCCGTGTCTTGCGGCGGTGTGCATGCCCGGACACAAGGCGCTGTACGGACCGATGGGCACGGGCATTCTGCTGGCGCTCGACGACCGGATTGCCGCGAAGCCGCTGCTGACCGGAGGAACGGGCAGTCTCTCCGAGGAGCTGCGCCAGCCGGATTTTCTGCCGGATGCGCTCGAGAGCGGCACGCCGAATGTGCCCGGCATCGCGGGACTCGCGGCGGGCATCGCCTTTGTCCGGGCGGTCACGCCGGCGCACATTGCCGGGCAGGAGAGACGGCTGGTGCATGAGCTTGCTCGTGCGCTCGCCCGCGAAAGCAAAATCGAGTGCTTTGCCGGAAAGGAGCAGACCGGCGTGCTGTCCTTCCGTGTTCCCGGCACGCCGAGTGAGGTGCTCGCGGATATGCTCTCGGACGAGGGGGTGTGCACCCGGGCGGGGCTGCACTGTGCGCCGCTCGCGCACCGGACGGCGGGCACGGAGGACACCGGAACCGTGCGGCTGTCCCTGTCGTTCTACTCGACGGCGCGGCAGCTGGAGCAGGCCGCAGACAAAGTTTGCAGATTGGTAAAAAAACTGTGAACACGCTATACAGAAAGCCGGATTTGTGGTAGTATAAGTAAGGTAAAACATGGTGTTTGCGTGCAATCTGCTGCGTGCATCCGCAAATGCCCGCGAATATGAGGAGCAAGTTAGGATAGGTGACAAAATGGGAGCGCTGCAAAATGTATTCTCACCGAATTTATCATGGCGGACCATGATAAGTTCGTTTTTCAGTGCGTTTGATCAATTCCGCACAATGACGCCGATCGACGTGGTGGATATCCTCGTCGTGGCGTATATCATTTACCGTGTTATGAAGCTGCTGAAGGATACCAGCGCCGCACGACTGGCAAAGGGTATTCTTATTCTGGTGCTTATCATGTTGTTCGCCAGCTTCCTGCGTCTGACCATGATCTCGTGGCTGCTGCGCAACGCGCTCAGCGTCGGCGTATTCGCCGTTGTGGTCATTTTTCAGCCGGAGCTGCGCCGCCTGCTCGAGCAGATCGGCAAGGGCAACCTCAGCCGCATGCTGATTCCGGATACCGACCCGAATGTGGTAGAGAGCATGATCGTTGCAACCGTTTCCGCGTGCGCGGATATGTCCAGGACCAAGACCGGCGCGCTCATCGTGTTCGAGCGCAAGGAGCGTCTCGGCGAGATCATCGCCACCGGCACGAGAGTGGACGCAGCACCGTCTGCCGAGCTGATCAAGAACATTTTCTTCAAGAACAGCCCGCTGCATGACGGCGCCATGATCGTCCGTGCCGGACGGGTGTGCGCTGCAGGCTGCGTGCTGCCGCTTTCCGGCAATCAGGGCCTGTCGCGCGACCTCGGCACGCGCCACCGCGCGGCTGTCGGCATGAGCGAGACCGCGGACAGCGTGCTCGTCGTTGTCTCCGAGGAGACCGGCGCGATCTCTGTCGCCATCGGCGGCATGCTCAAGCGCCATCTGTCGCCCGAGATTCTGCAGAAAATGCTCGAGAGCGAGCTGCTCGGCGATGAACTCAGGAACAGGAACGAAAAAAGCCGTATTGCCGCCATCCGCGACAAGTGGAAGGGAGGTGCCGGCAAGTGAAGAAGAATTTTATCAAAAAGCAGGATTTTCTGCTGAAGCTCCTGTCGCTGGCGCTGTCTATCGTTCTGTGGGCAGTTGTTATGGATATTGACAATCCTGAGCGCAACATGCGCTTTGACGATGTGCCGGTGCGCGTCATCGGTGCGTCGCAGCTGAAAGCATCGACCGGTCTGGAGCTCATCGAGGGCGAGAACACAACGGTCACTGTCAGCCTGCGCGGTCAGAGCAAGAGCGTCGGCGAGGTCCGCGCCAGCCAGATCACCGCAACGGTGGATATCTCGGGTCTGACCGAGGCGAATGAATACGATCTTCCGGTCACCGTGTCGGTCAGCAAGTCCGGCGTGGAGACTAACTATGTCAATCCCGGCAAGGTGCACGTCCGCGTGGACCGCGTGGAGAGCAAGGATGTTCCGATCGAGGTCAATGTGACCGGCACACCGAGCGACGGCTACCGCGCAGGCAAGCCGACCGCGGCAACCAAAAAGGTCACCGTTTTCGGTCCGGCAACCGATCTGGCGCAGGTGGCCAAGGCGGTTGCAGCCGTGGATGTTACCGGCCGCAATTCCTCGCTGACCAACTACGAATGCAGGATAACCCTGTATGATCAGGACGGTGCGGCGTTCACCTCGAACTATATCACCAGCCAGACCGAAAAGATCAAGGTTTCGGTTCCGATCTACCGCGTCAACAAAATTCCGCTGACCGTCACTCTCAAGGACGGCGGCAGCCTGACGCAGAATCAGGTGCAGTGCGTCATCGACCCGGAGAACGTAGAGGTTATCGCAAGCGATCAGGCGGTGCTGAGCGACATCAAGGAAATCAACCTCGGTGAGATCGACCTCGGCAGCGTCCACACGGGCACGCCGATCTCCATGTCCATCAAGGATAAGCTGCCGAGCGGCGTTTCGCTCGTCAGTGGTCAGCCGGAAACGGCAAACGTCACCATCTCGGTGGACGGTATTGCAACCCGCAAGGTGCAGGTTTCCAAGTTCGCGTGGAACGATACCGCGCAGGAGAATACGCCGTACAAGGTTTCCATCCTCACCAAGTCGGTCGAGATGGAGCTGCGCGGCAGTGAAAGCCAGCTGCAGAAGGTCGATGTGAATAACCTGTCCATCGGTCTGACCTACGATTCGGTATCGCTCGGCGTCGGCAGGCACAAGGTCAAGGGCATGGCTACGACCGTCGGTCTGCCGAGCGGCGTAACACTCGTCGAGGAGGATATCGAGGTCGAGATTGAGATCACCGACCCGCATGTGTCGGATGAGACGATCACCTCGGATAAGACAGACAGTACAGACAATACGGACAGCACGGTCGCAGAGCCGACCGTGCACCGTACAAGAAAGGGCGGTGACAGCCAGTGAGCCTGATGGTAACCGGCATCCGTCTGCCGTTTGATCTGCCGGAGCAGGCCGCCATTGCGGAGGCACGTCGGCTGACCGGTCTGACGGCAAACGACATACAAGCGGCGGTCTGCCGCGTCAGCATTGACGCGCGGCGCGGACAGATCAGCCGGGTATATTCGGTGCGTCTGGACGCGCCGTTCGACGAAAAGGCATTTGCGGAAAAACTGCAAATGCCCTTCGTGCGTTATAAACCCAATACGAAAATCGTCATTCCGCACGGCGAAAAGCGGCTCGAGCACCGTCCGGTGGTGGTCGGTCTCGGTCCTGCGGGACTGTTCGCCGCCTATGTACTGGCAAAGCACGGCTACCGTCCGCTCGTGCTCGAGCGCGGCAGAGATCTGGACGAGCGCGACAAGGTCGTGGACACGTTCTGGAAGGGCGGTGCGCTCGATACCGACTGCAATATCCAGTTCGGCGAAGGCGGCGCCGGCGCCTACTCGGACGGCAAGCTGACCACGCGCATCGGTGATCCGCTGTGCGACAATGTGCTGGAAATCCTTGCCGAGCACGGTGCTCCGGCGGATATCGTCAAAAAGGCGAAGCCGCACGTCGGCACGGATATCCTCAAGACTGTAGTTCGTGAAATGCGCCGCGAGATCATCAAAAACGGCGGTGAAGTGCGCTTCCGCACGCCGCTGACCGGTGTTTCGGTCAAAAACGGTGCGCTCTGCGCCGTTCAGGCGGACGGGCAGGACATCGCCTGCGAGCGGGCGGTGCTGGCCATCGGTCACTCGGCGCGCGACACCTTTGCCGCGCTGCACGGAAACGGCGTGTACTTTGAGCCGAAGGCGTTCTCTGTGGGCGTGCGCATCGAGCACCTGCAGACCGAGATCGACCGCGCTCTGTACGGAAAGGCGGCGGGACATCCCATGCTGCCGCCTGCGGAGTACAATCTCTCGCGCAGAGCCGACGGACGCGCGTGCTATTCCTTCTGCATGTGCCCGGGCGGCGTGGTCGTTGCGGCACAGAGCGAGGAGAACACGGTCGTCACCAACGGCATGAGCTATCATGCGCGCGACGGCAAAAACGCCAACGCGGCGCTTGCCGTGTCGGTTGACCCGAAGGACTACGACGACGGCACGCCGTTCGGCGGCGTGGCGCTGCAGCGCCGGATCGAGCACGCGGCGTACGTGCAGACCGGCTCTTACCGCGCGCCGTGCCAGAAGGTCGGGGATTTTCTGAACGGCAAGCCGACCCGAAAACTCGGTGCGGTCAAGCCCAGCTATCCCATCGGCGTGGAGCTTGGAGAGGCGGCAGCCTGCCTGCCGGACTTCGCGCAGACCATGCTGCGGGACAGCCTGCCGTATTTCGGCCGTAAAATCCGCGGCTATGACACGGCGGACGCGCTGCTGACCGGTCCGGAAACGCGGACCTCGTCTCCGGTGCGCATGACGCGCGGCGAGGATCTGTTCGGACTCGGCTGCAGCGGCATCATTCCGTGCGGCGAAGGCGCCGGATACGCCGGAGGCATCATGTCCGCCGCCGTGGACGGAATCAGAGCAGCATTTCGGATTATGGAAGAGTTTGCAGATTGAGAATGAAAAATGGAGAATGAATGTGCTTTGTACATGACCATAATTTTCAATTCTCCATTACTGCAACTGGTTTTGAATAATAGAGAGGAAGATTTCAACGTGACCCAACAGGGAACCATCAAAAAGCTGCTGCCGAACGGTCTGGCAGAGGTCGAGGTAACGCGCCGCTCGGCGTGCGGCCACGACTGTGCCAAGTGCGGCGGCTGCGGCGGTCTGGAAACCCAGACGCTTTACGTTACCGCGCGCAATCACGCGCATGCGTCCGTCGGCGACCGCGTGCTGCTCGAGGGCGAGACCAAGCAGGTGCTCGGCTTTGCCGTGCTCGTGTATCTGCTGCCGCTCGTGCTGTTTTTTGTCGGCTACGGCGTCGGCGCAGGCATGAAACTTGGCGGCGGACTGTCCGCGCTCATCGGCGGCGTGCTGTTCATCGGCGGCATTCTGGCGGCGATGTGGTACAGCCATAAGCTGAAGCTCAGAAATGAAGCGCCGTTTGCCATCACCGAGCGGCTTTGATGCGGAATAGAGTCGGCGAAACCGTGGTTTCACGACAGGCAGTTTTAATTTTTTATGAATTTTCGCCAATTTTCTGTGTTCGCCCTTGTCAGATACGCAAAAGTTCGGTAAAATAGATTGAATACGAAAGTCCGTGCACACCGCACGGCGGGAAAGGGCTATGCGATGTTTGGCTTTATCCGTCCGGTGAAGGCCGAGCTGCGGGTGAAGGAGGCTGACCGTTTTCAGCAGGTTTACTGCGGCTTATGCCACGCGATCCGTGCAGAATACGGCAGATTTTACACCTTGTTTTTAAGCTACGATATGACGTTTTTTGCACTTGTTGCAGGAAGTGAGGAGGCGGAGACTGCTCCGCTGTGCAGAAAACGATGCGACGCTTCTCCGTTTCGGCGGAAAAGCTGCGCCGAGACAGACGATGCACTTCGTCTGGCGGCGGACGCGAGCATCCTGCTGACCTATCACAAGTTTCAGGATGACCTGGCGGACGAAAAGGGCGCGAAACGCGCGCTTGCGGCGCTGCTGTGCCGCCTCGGCCGCCGCGGCTATGAGAAGGCGCGCGCACGCATGCCCGAAGCGGATGAGGACATCCGGCAGGCGCTCGAGGATCTGCGCCGTCTGGAGGCGGAACGCTGCCCGTCCATGGACCGTGCGGCGGATACGTCCTCGCGCATGACAGCTGCCGTTGTGCCGCGCACCGGAGACACCCGCGAGCGTATTCTGCACCAGATGTTCTACCAGATCGGCAGGTGGATCTACCTTGTCGATGCGGTGCAGGACATCCAAAAGGATATGGAAGAGAACAGCTACAATCCGGTCGTTCTGCGGTACGAGCTGCAAACGCCGGACATCTCTGCGGTAAGGGAACCGCTCGAGCGCACGCTCGAACGCTCACTGGCGGATATCTGCATGGCGTTTGACCTGCTGAGTCCCCGGAGAGATGCGGACCTGATCCGCAATATCATTTTTCTTGGTATGCCGACCGTCACCCGACAGGTATTGAACGGCACCTACCAGACGAACGAAGGAAGGGGAAAACATGGATCCCTATAAAGTGCTCGGTGTAACACCGCAAACGAGTGATGATGACGTCAAGCGCGCGTACCGTGAGCTGGCGCGCAAGTATCATCCGGATAACTATGTAAACAATCCGCTGGCAGATTTGGCCGAAACCCGCATGAAGGAGATCAACGAAGCGTACGACATGATCATGAACGAACGCAGAAATCCGGCGGGAGGCAGCAGCGGACAGCAGCAGAGCTATGGCGGCGCATACAACGGTCAGCAGTACGGCGGCTATCAGCAGCGCACCTACACCGGTGCGAATGCCGCGCTGTACAGTCAGGTGCGGCAGGCCATCAATCAGGGCAACCTCGGCATGGCGGAGGCGCTGCTGCAGAGAGCCGCAGGACGGGATGCGGAGTGGTTCTATCTGACCGGCACGGTATACTACCGCAAGGGCTGGTACGATGAGGCCGCCCGCGCGTACACGCAGGCGTGTCAGATGGACCCGAACAACGCGGAGTATCAGCACGCGCTGCAGAATCTCCATCTGTCCGGCGGCTACGGCGGCTACCGGCCCATGCAGGAGACAAGCATGTGCGACTGCTGTGTGCAGACGCTCATCTGCAACTGCTGCCTGAACATGTGCTGCGGCGGAGGCGGCTGCTGATATGAGCACGCGCGAGATCGCCCGCGGCGGACTTCTGGCAGCGGCGGCCACGGCGTGGCTGTATTTCGGCGGTGTGATGCCGCAGATCGGACCGGCGGCCTGCCTGATAGCAGGTGTGGCCTCAGCGATACCGCTGCTGCGCCACGCGAACGTGAAAACGGCGGTGCTGCTGTACCTCGTCACCTCGGTGCTGGGATTGCTGCTGTCACCGCGCAAGCTGATCGCGGCGGCCTATGTGCTGCTGTTCGGCCTGTACCCGATCGTGAAATATCTGATCGAGTGCCGTCTGCCGGTTTTCACGCAGCTGAGCGGCAAGCTGGCGTATTTTAACATTGTGCTGGTGCTCGCGGCTGTTCTGGTAAGCTGCGGTCTGTTTCCGCAGCTGAAAATGCCGGGCATTTTCCGGCTTGCCGGACTGTGGATCGCGGCAAATATCGGCTTTATTGTATATGATATCGGGTTGTCAAAGGTGATCGCGCTGCTGCGCCGCACCCTGCCGCCCGAATAAGAAGGGAAAGAGATATCTATGAAGAGTATGACCGGCTACGGACGTGCCAAGCAGGAGCTGCACGGCAGAACCATCACAGCAGAGCTGCGTGCGGTCAACCATCGCTATCTGGACTGCACAGTAAAGGCTCCGCGTCAGTACGGCTTTCTGGATGATGCCGTGAAAAAGGCTGCCGCGGCGCGCATTGCACGCGGCAAGGTTGAGGTTTACATCGGCGTGGAGACGCAGGAGGGCGGCGACATTGCGGTTACGGTGAACCATGCGGTCGCGGAGCACTATCTGACGGCGCTGCATGAGCTGGCCGACAAGTACGGTCTGCGCGACGACGTGAGCGTGATGAGTCTGGCGAAGCTGCCGGATGTGCTCGGCTCCGAGCGCATCGAGCAGGACGCGGACGAGATGACCCGCGATGTGCTGTCCGTATTTGGCGAAGCCTGCGACAATTTCGACGAAATGCGTACCCGCGAGGGTGCTAAACTGGCTGAGGATGTGCGAAACCGTGCGTCCGAGATCGAGCGCATGGTCGGTGAGGTGGAGGTCCGCTCGCCGGAGCGCGTGCGTGAGTATCGCGAGAAGCTGCTCGCCCGCATGAAGGAGGTGCTGGCGGATACGTCCATCGACGAGACCCGTATCGTCACCGAGGCGGCCATCTACGCGGACAAGACCGCCGTGGACGAGGAGACCGTGCGTCTGCGCAGCCATCTGCAGCAGCTGGACGGCATGCTGAATGAGGTCAAGCCGGTCGGCCGCAAGCTGGATTTCCTTGTGCAGGAAATGAACCGCGAGACCAATACCATCGGCTCCAAGGCAAACGATGTGTCCATGGCGCAGATCGTGGTCAATATCAAGAGCGAAATTGAAAAAATCCGCGAACAGATTCAGAATATCGAGTAATTTACAGTATATCGAGGAGTGAGGTCAGCGATGAAGCTCATCAATATCGGATTTGGCAATATGGTCGCTTCGTCGCGGCTGATCGCCATTGTCAGCCCGGAATCCGCACCGGTCAAGCGCACTGTGCAGGAGGCCCGCGACCGCGGCATGGTCGTGGACGGCACCTATGGCAGACGCACCCGCGCCGTGCTCATCATGGACAGCGACCATGTGGTGCTCAGTGCTCTGCAGCCGGAGACCGTTGCGGCTCGTTTTGCGGGCGAGACCGAGGAAGGAGAACCAGAAGATGCGTAAGGGAACGTTGTATGTATTCACCGGACCGTCCGGTGCAGGCAAGGGCACAGTGCTGTCCAGGCTGCTGAGCGAGGACGAGAAGCTGTTCTTCTCGATCTCTGCGACGACCCGTGCGCCGCGTCCGGGCGAAAAGGACGGCGTACAGTATTATTTCCTCACGAAAGAGGACTTTGAGGCGAAGATCGCCGCTAATGCGTTCCTCGAGCACGCGAAGTACGTTGATAACTACTACGGCACGCTGGAGGCTCCGGTGAACGAAAAGCTGGAGGAAGGCTATGATGTTATCCTCGAGATCGAGGTGCAGGGCGCGATGCAGGTGCATGAAAAGCGTCCGGATGCCGTGATGGTGTTCATTGCGCCGCCGTCGTTCGAGGAACTCGCGAACCGTCTGCGCGGACGCGGCACCGAGGACGAAGCCAAGGTGCAGAAGCGTCTGGAAACGGCGAAGGGCGAGCTTGCGCAGCAGGATAAATTTGATTACGTCGTCGTAAACGACACGGTGGAGCGTGCGGTTGAAGAATTGCACGGCATTCTCGCCAAGCGTCGATAAGCGACAGTATATAAACAGAAACTTTCATAAAATAAAACTATATCTGGTAAATAAGGAGAACTGATTACTATGCTGAACCCTTCTATGCAGGAACTGATGAAACGAGTAGGCAACCGCTATCTGCTGGTAAACCTGGCAGCACAGCGTGCCCGCGATATTGCCGATGAGTCGGAGGAAAAGGGCGAGCCGCTGCCGGACAAGGCTGTTAAGCTGGCGCTCGACGAGATCGCAGCCGGCAAGATCGTTTACCGTCCGGGTCCGCGTGTAGAGACTGCCATTCCGCAGAACAATGCCATTGCAGCCGCTATGGTTGATGTGGACGATACCCTTGATCTGGATGAGGACGAGGAGCACACCGACTCCGAGGATGACGAGGACAAGGATGAGAACGCGGACGAGGTGCGCCGCCTGAACGAGTTTGACGACGGCTCTCTGAGCGACGGCGACATTCCGGAGGAGGACCTCTAAGCCATGCGTTTTGCAGGGAAAACGGTCGTTCTGTGCGTGACGGGCGGCATTGCGGCCTATAAAGCTGCCGATCTCACCAGCAAGCTGCACCAGAACGGCGCGACTGTCCATGTGCTGATGACCGAGTCCGCGACCCAGTTTATCGCGCCGATGACGTTTGAAACACTGTCCGGCAACCGCGCGGTCGTGGATACGTTCGACCGCAGCTTTCCGTGGGAGGTGGAGCACATTTCGCTCGCGAAGGCCGCTGACGTGTTTGTTATCGCACCCGCGACCGCAAACGTCATCGCCAAGGCGGCGCACGGCATCGCGGACGACATGGTGACGACCACGCTGCTTGCCACTAAGGCGCCGGTCGTTGTCGCTCCCGCGATGAACACCGGCATGTATGACAATCCGGTGACGCAGGAGAATCTCGCTGCGCTGAGAAAGCGCGGCTTCCACATCATCGAGCCGGACGCAGGTCACCTCGCCTGCGGCGACAGCGGACGCGGCAAGCTGCCGGACACGCCGACGCTGCTCTGGGGCATTGAAAAGGCGCTGACCGAGCAGGATCTGGCAGGCAGGCACGTTCTTGTTACCGCCGGCCCGACACAGGAGGCCATGGACCCGGTTCGGTTCCTGTCCAACCACTCCACCGGCAAAATGGGTTACGCGATCGCGGCCCGCGCAGCCATGCGCGGTGCGGACGCAACGCTCGTTTCCGGACCGACCGCGCTCGATACGCCGCACGGTGTCACGCGCGTGGATATTGTTTCCGCGCGGGATATGTACGACGCGGTGACGAGCCGCGCACCCGAGCAGGATTTCATCATCAAGGCTGCCGCCGTCGGTGATTACCGTCCGGCGCAGACTGCGGATGAAAAGCTCAAAAAGGGTGACGGCGAGATGAATATCGAGCTGACCCGCAATCCGGATATCCTCGCCGCACTCGGCAAGGACAAAAAGCCGGGACAGCTGCTGTGCGGCTTTGCGATGGAGACGCAGAACCTTCTCGATAACGCCGAGAGCAAGCTGCGCCGCAAGAACTGCGATATGCTTGTAGCGAATTCGCTGCGCGATAAGGGCGCGGGCTTCGGCACGGATACCAATGTGGCTACCTTGCTGTTCAAGGACGGCCATCGGGAAACCCCGCCGATGATGAGTAAGGAAGATCTGGCGGACCTGATTCTCGATAGACTTCTCTCGATGCAGGGTTAAAATCTGTTCCGTAGGGCACCCCGCCCTACGGTGTATTATCACATGGTTATATGGTGTTATACCGTGTGCAGAATGTTAAATTATTGTAGGGACGCGCATTGCGCGTCCAAAAACGAAAGGTTGGTGTGTTCCTTGGCGGAAAAAATCTGTGCGGCCGCCGTGGATGCGGCAACCTATGCCATCGACAAGCTATATTCTTACCGTGTGCCGGACGAGCTGCGGGAACAGGTGCAGATCGGCACCCGCGTTCTCGTGCCGTTCGGCTTTGGCAATAAACGGGCGGAAGCGGTGGTGCTCTCCTTCCGCGAGGATGCGGGCGAGTTCAAGCTCAAGCCCATCGTGGAGGTGCTGGACGAAACGCCGATTCTGACCGCCGAGCAGCTGAGACTCGCGGCGTGGATGCGGGAAAGATTGTACTGCACCTACTTCGACTGTGTACACGCCATGCTGCCCGCCGGCTTGTGGTTCAAGCGAAACGAGACGTACACGCTCGCGCCGGACGCGGATTTGGCGGCTCTGCGGGAGCGGGACGGCGAAGCCGGTCAGGTGCTGGCGCTGTTTGAGCAGCCGGGACAGACGCTCTCGGTGAGCGAGATACGCGAACGGCTCGGCAAAGGCGCGGGACAGACACTGGACGCGCTGGCAGGCGAGGGAATACTCATCTACCACAGCAATACGGCGCAGAAAACCGGTGATAAGACCGAAAAAATGCTCCGTCTGGACATGGAAGCAAGTGAAGCCATGTCGCATATCAGCCGCCGCAGTCCGGCGCGGATGGACGTGGTGTCGCTGCTGTCGGACGGCGGTGCGATGAGCCAGAAGGAAATTGTCTACATGACCGGCGTGAGCGACGCCGCGCTGCGCGACATGACGAAAAAGGGCATCCTCCGCGCGGAATACGAGGAAGTGCTGCGCGCACCGGACTTTTCCGAGGTGCCGCGCGCCGCGGCTCCGGTGCTTTCGGCGGCACAGCAGCAGGCGTATGACGGCATGGCGGCGCTCATGGACGAAAACGCGCCTCGTGCGGCGCTGCTGTTCGGCGTGACCGGCAGCGGCAAGACGCAGGTGTACCTGCAGCTGATCGCGCACGCGCTCGAGCAGGGCAAAAGCGCCATTGTGCTCGTGCCCGAGATCGGACTGACACCGCAGCTTCTGCGGCAGTTTGCGGCTCGATTTGGCGAAGAAGTCGCGGTTCTGCACTCGGCGCTGTCCGCCGGTGAGCGGTACGACAGCTTCAAAAAGATAAAAACCGGCAGAGCAAGGGTGGTCATCGGCACACGCTCGGCGGTGTTCGCGCCCGCGAAGAATCTCGGCGTTATCATCATCGACGAGGAGCAGGATGCGGCGTACCGCTCAGAGCAGTCGCCGCGCTACCATGCGCGGGATGTGGCAAAGTACCGTGCCGCGCAGACGGACGCGCTGCTCGTGCTCGGCTCGGCAACGCCGTCTGTGGAAACCTATTACGGTGCAAAACTGGGAAAATATCCGGTTTTCACGCTCACCGAGCGCTTCCTCGGTGCCGGACTGCCCGAGGTCATCATCTCGGACATGCGCGGTCTGGCCCGCGAGGGACGGAGCGGCATCATCGGGCCTGACCTCGAGCGCGAACTGATCGGCACGCTCGAAAAGGGAAAGCAGGCCATCCTGTTCCTCAACCGGCGCGGCAACAGCCGCGTGATCGGCTGCGGCGTGTGCGGCTGGGTGCCGGAGTGCCCGTCCTGCTCGACCACCATGACCTACCATTCGGTTTCCGGCCGCGCGATGTGCCACTACTGCGGCGCATCCATCAAGATAACCGGCAAGTGCCCGCAGTGCGGCAGCACGAGCCTGTTCACCGAAACGCCCGGCACGCAGAAGCTGGAGGAGGAGCTGCACGAGCGGTTCCCGTCCGCGCGGGTGCTCCGCATGGACGCGGACACCATGACCGCCAAGGGCGCACACGAACGCCTGCTGAATCAATTCGGCAAAGGCGAAGCCGATATCCTCATCGGCACCCAGATGGTGACCAAGGGACTGGATTTTGAGAACGTCACGCTGGTCGGTGTGCTGGACGCGGACCAGAGCCTGTACGCGCAGGACTACCGCGCACATGAGCGCACGTTTTCGCTCGTCACGCAGGTGGTCGGCCGCGCCGGACGGCGATTTGACACCGGACGCGCCGTGATCCAGACGTACAGCCCGCTGCATCCGGTCATCCTGACCGCCGCGCGGCAGGACTACGAGGCGTTCTACGAGAGCGAAATGCAGACGCGCGAAGCGCTCCGGTGCCCGCCCGTGTGCGACATCACCATGATAACCGCCGTCGGTGAACTGGAGCAGCAGGTGCTCAGCAGTCTGCTCGCGCTCAAAACGCGCCTGCAGAGCCTGATGGAAGGGCAGTTTGCCGATGTGAAAGCACCCGTGCTCGGCCCCGCCGCGGCGCAGATGGTCAAGGTGATGGGACGGTATCGCTACCACCTCACCATCCGTGCGAAGGACTGTGCAAGATGGCGCAGGCTCATCTCGGGCGTGCTGCGGGAGTTTATGCAGGACGGTAAAAACCGGGGCGTTACCGTGTTTGCGGATTCCAATAATGAAATGTAGCAGTAATTGAGACCCCGGCAAAGAAGGTTAATTCAATGAGCAAATTTGTCATTCGCAAGGCAACAGAAAACGATGCAGAATCGCTTTTGAAGATTTACGAGCCTTACATAACGAATACAACCATCACGTTTGAATATGAGGTGCCGACGGCTGAGGCGTTTGCAGATCGTATCCGCGAAACGGCGGCTGCGTTTCCGTATCTCATCTGCGAGCAGGACGGCATGATCATGGGTTATGCCTACGCGCACCGCATTCGTGAGCGCGCGGCGTACGACTGGGATGCGGAGCTGTCCATCTATCTGGCACAGGGCACCCACGGACACGGTGTGGGCACGACCGTGCTGGCGTGCCTGATCGACCTGCTCGAGCTGCAGGGGCTGCGCCACCTGTACAGCTGCGTGACCCTGCCGAACGAAAAGAGCATCCGCATGCAGAGAAAACTCGGTTTCGAGGACGCAGGCGTGTGGCACGACTCCGGCTGGAAGTTTGATGGCTGGCACGATGTGGCATGGCTGGAAAAGCATATCGGCAGCGGAAAGCCGCAGCCGGTGACGCCGTTTCCGGCGCTCGATGAGAAAAATATACAGGAATGTTTACAAAAATACATGGATAAGCTGAATCAAGTGGAGGAATAAAACAATGGCACTGAGAAAGATTTTGACCGAGGGCGACGAGCAGCTGCTCAAGCACAGCCGCAAGGTAGAGAAGTTTGACGACCGTCTGCATACGCTGATCGACGATATGCGCGAAACGCTCGAGAACTCCGGCGGCGTTGGTCTGGCGGCACCGCAGGTCGGCATTCTGCGCCGCGTTGTCGTGCTGCTGGATGTGAACAAGGAGCCGGAGGAGATGGTCGAGCTGGTAAACCCGGAAGTCATCGAGCAGAAAGGCTCCGAGCGCGTTGTTGAGGGCTGCCTGTCCGTGCCGGGCGTTTACGGCTATGTGACCCGTCCGACCTGGGCGAAGATTCGCGCACAGGACCGTTTTGGCAACTGGTTCGAGCGCGAAGGCGAGGGCATTGTAGCGCAGTGCTTCTGCCACGAGACCGAGCATCTGGACGGCCATCTGTTCACCGAGAAGGTCGAGGAGTACATCGACCCGGAGGATATGCAGGGTGGTGACGAGGAATAATGCGTATCGTATTCATGGGCACGCCGGACTTCGCCGTGCCGAGCCTGCAGGCGCTCATCGACGCCGGACATGACGTCTGCGCCGTGTACACGCAGCCGGATAAGCCGCAGGGCCGCAAGCAGATTCTCACTGCACCGCCGGTGAAAACGCTCGCACTCGAGCATGATATTCCGGTTTTCCAGCCGAATACCCTCAAAAATGAGGACGAGCAGGCGCGTCTGCGCGAGCTGGCACCGGAAGTCATTATTGTTGTCGCGTACGGCAAGCTGCTGCCCAAGGCGGTGCTCGATATCCCGCCGCACGGCTGCATCAACGTGCACGGTTCGCTGCTGCCGCGCTGGCGCGGTGCCGCTCCGATCCAGTGGGCGGTCATCGCGGGCGATGAAATGGCAGGCGTTACCACCATGCAGATGGCGGAGGGTCTGGACACCGGCGATATGCTGCTCACCTATGAGACCAAGGTCGGTGAGAAGGAGACCGCAGGCGAGCTTTTTGACCGCCTGGCACAGTCCGGTGCGGAACTTTTGACCCAAACGCTCGTCAAATTAGATGAGATCACGCCGCGCCCGCAGGACGATGCACAGAGCTGCTACGCCCATATGCTGGATAAGCAGATGGCGGTGATCGACTGGAGCAAGTCCGCACATGAAATCGACTGCTTGATTCGCGGCCTAAATCCGTGGCCGATCGCGCTGACCACGCTTTCCGGTGAAAGACTGAAGGTGTTTGCCGCCGAAAAGGCAAACGGCAGAGGAGAGCCGGGCACGGTGCTCGAGTCCGACCCGAAAAAGGGTCTGACCGTGGCGTGCGGAGAGGGCGCGCTCAAACTGACCGAGATTCAGCTGGTCGGCGGTAAGAGAATGAAGGCGACGGACTTTCTGCGTGGGCACGCAATCCAAGTCGGCACTAAGCTGGGAGACGAATGAAAAAGCGTGAGGAGTGAAGAACGGAGAGGACGTAAGCTCCAATCTCCAATTCTCCACTCCGGTATGGAGGTTTTCTTATGCCTTATCATGGTTACTACTACGGCATTGACATGTACTACATTGTACTGGTTCTGCCGTGCGTTTTATTTGCATTCTGGGCACAGAGCAAGGTAAACAGCACGTTTAACCGCTACTCGCGGGTGCAAAATCTGCGGGGACTGACCGGCGCACAGGCGGCGGAGGCGGTGCTGCGGTACAACGGCGTTTCCGGTGTGCGGATCGAGTACGTTTCCGGCAAGCTGACCGACCATTTTGACCCGAGAAGCAATGTCATTCGGCTGTCGAGTGCGGTGTACTCGTCCACGTCGGTGGCGTCCATCGGCGTTGCCGCGCACGAGGCAGGGCATGCGGTGCAGTACGCCATCGGCTATGCGCCGATCAAGCTGCGCGCGGCGATCATCCCGCTGACGCAGTTCGGCTCGATGGCGGCGATGCCGCTGCTGATCCTCGGCCTGATCCTTAACACGAGCACGCTCGTCACGATCGGCATTGCGGCGTTCGGTCTTTCCACGCTGTTCCAGCTGGTGACCCTGCCGGTGGAGCTGGACGCATCCCGCCGCGCTTTGCAGACCATTCAGCAGAACGGCCTGCTGACCGCAGACGAGTACCCGATGGCGAAAAAGACGCTCACGGCGGCGGCGCTGACCTATGTTGCCGCGCTGGCGACCTCGCTGGCACAGCTGCTGCGTCTGGTGCTGATTTTTGGAGGAAGAGACCGCAATGATAGATAAACGCCCCAAAACACCGCGTGAGGTGGCGGCGTTCTCGCTGTTTTCCATGGCAGAGGAGGCCGCCTGGTCGGACGGTGCGCTGCACCACTATTTATCCCGCGCGGGACTGGACAGCCGCGATGCGGCGCTGGCCTCGCGGCTGACCTACGGCACGGTGCAGAACCAAATTTTACTGGACTGGTACCTGCGGCACTTCTCGAGCGTGCGGCTGAAAAAGATCGCGCCGCGTGTGCTGGCGTGCCTGCGGATGGGTCTGTATCAGCTGATCCTGATGGATAAGATTCCCGCGCATGCGGCGGTTGCCGAGACGGTCGCGCTGGTCAAGCACTACGGCCATGCAAATGACCGCACGGTCGCCTTTGCCAATGCGGTGCTGAGAAATGCCGCAAATGCGGCCCAAAACGGCTCTTTGCCGCGCCTGAACTGCCCGGATAAGGAAAGCTACTACGCACTGCAGTACAGCCACCCGGAGTGGCTCGTGCGCCTGCTTTCCGAGCAGTACGGCCAGAAGCTGACGCAGAAAATCTGTCAGGCGGATAACGCGGACGCGCCGATTTCGGTGCGCGTGAACACGATGAAATGCACGCCTGCCGAGGCTCAGGCAGAGCTGGAGGCCGCCGGACTGACCGTGCAGCCGCACGAGGCATTCCCGGAAATCCTGCTGTGCAGCGGCGGAGACGCAGCCGCGCTTCCGGCGTTTATCGAGGGCCGCGTGACCGTGCAGGACGCGGCAAGCGCACTCGCGGCGGCGGTCGCTGACCCGAAACCGGGCAGCACCGTGCTCGACTGCTGCGCGGCGCCCGGCGGCAAGAGCTTTGCCATGGCTGAAAAAATGCAGGGGAAAGGCAGCGTCACCTCGTGCGATATTTACGAGCACAAGCTGAAGCGCATCCGCGACGGCGCAGCCCGCCTCGGATTGCCGAATATCCGCACCGAGCTGCAGGACGCGTCGGTCTGCCGCGAGGAGTGGAAGGACAGCGCGGACGTTGTGCTGTGCGACGTGCCCTGCTCGGGACTGGGCATTATCCGCAAGAAACCCGAAATTCGGTTCAAGAATCCGGATGAAATCCGGACTTTGCCGGAGATTCAGGCGAGAATCCTTGCAAACTGTGCACAGTATGTAAAGAAGGGCGGCACGCTCGTCTACTCGACCTGTACCATCCTGCAGCGGGAAAACGAGGACGTTGTCCGCGCGTTTCTCACCGAAAACCCGGAGTTTGAAGCGGTTTCGTGGACGCATCCGGTCTGCGGAGAGAGGGCAGACGGTATGGTGACGCTGCTGCCGCCCGTTCACAATACGGATGGGTTCTTTATTGCGAAAATGCACCGGAAGTGATACCGGAACCGTAGGGCGGGGCACCCCGCCCTACGGTATATTTGTTAAACGGTTATAATAAATTGACAATCGGCGGAACATTCCGCCATATAAGAAACAAGAGAAGATTTGAAGGAGAGACACATGGTCGAAATCAAATCCCTTACAATAGATGAACTGAAAACCGCCCTGAAGGAAATGGGCGAAAAGCCGTTCCGTGCGGGACAGATCTTCAAATGGCTTCACGAGGGTGTGGAGTCCTTTGAAGAGATGTCCAACTTATCCAAGGACTTACGGGCGCGTTTAGCGGAAAATTTCCTGCTGACCGTACCGGAGGTCGCCCGCAAGCAAGTGAGCCGCGTTGACGGCACGGTGAAATACTTATGGCGTCTGCGGGACGGCAACTGCGTGGAGTCCGTACTGATGCACTATGAGCATGGCGTGTCCGTCTGCGTTTCGACGCAGGTCGGCTGCCGAATGGGCTGCAAGTTCTGCGCGTCGGGACTCAACGGACGCACGCGCAGTCTGTCCGCAGGCGAGATTCTGGACGAAATCCTGTTCATGCAGAAGGACAGCGGTGAAAAGGTCTCCAACATTGTGCTGATGGGCACCGGCGAGCCGCTCGACAACTACGACAACGTGCTCAAATTCCTGCATCTGGTGAGCTGCCCGGAGGGAATCAACATCGGACAGCGCCATATCTCCTTGTCAACCAGCGGAATTGCTGATAGAATAGAGATGTTAGCACGGGAAAAGCTGCAGATCACGCTGTCCGTATCGCTGCACGCGCCGGATGACGAAACACGCTCGTCCATCATGCCGGTGAACGATGCGTATCCGGTCGAGCGCCTGATGAAGGCGTGCCGGTACTATTTCGACACCACCGGACGGCGCATTTCCTACGAGTACATGATGGCGCGCGACAAGACCGACCGCCCGTGGCAGGCTGACCTGTTGGCGAAGCTGCTCAAGGGCCGTCCGGCGCACGTCAACCTCATTCCGCTGAATGAGGTGGCGGAAAGCCCGCTGAAACCGTCCAGACCGGAAACCGTCCGCAAGTTCCAGCAGGCGCTCGAGAAGCGCGGCGTTACCGCGACCGTAAGGCGCAAGCTGGGTCCGGATATTGATGCGGCCTGCGGTCAGCTCCGTCAGCGGCAGCTGAAGGAGGACGGTAAGAGCAGTTCTCGTGATTAACTTGAATATTCTCACATATAAACACAATCGAAGGAGGTTGTGAAATGGAATATTTCGGCTTGACCGATAAGGGACGGGTGCGCCCGACCAATCAGGATATTTTTCAGATCGAAGCGCGGGAGGACAACCAGACCGCGCTCCTCGTCGTGTGCGACGGCATGGGCGGTGCAAATGCGGGCAACGTAGCCAGCCGCTTTGCCGCGCAGAGCTTTATCGAGTCCGCGGGTGACGCTTTAAGCGGCACGCTGGACGAAACGGCTCGGCAGAACCTGCTGACGCAGGCGCTCAAGCAGGCGAACGAGACGGTTTTCTCTCTGGCGGGCAGGCAGCCGGAGTTCCGCGGCATGGGCACGACCCTGGTTGCCGCGCTCATTCAGGGCGACTGCGCGACCGTCATCAACGTGGGCGACAGCCGCGCGTACCGCTTTGACGGCGAAGCCATGCACCAGATCAGCGAGGACCACTCCTATGTGGAGGAGATGCGCCGCCGCGGCAAGATCACCGAGGCGGATGCGCGCACCCATCCGCAGAAAAACCTCATCACCCGTGCGGTAGGCGTGGAGCCGTGTGTCGAAGGCGACCTGTTTGAAGTGCGCCTGAACGAAAAGGACATGCTGCTGCTCTGCTCGGACGGTCTGACCGGCATGGCGGAGGACAGCCGGATCGCGGAGGTGCTGGCAAACGCGCCGACGCTCGAGCTGGCCGGTGACGCGCTGCTGCAGCTGGCGCTTGACGGCGGTGGCCGCGACAACATCACCGTTGCGCTGTTCACCCTCGGTAAAAAGCAGGGAGCGTGACGGACTATGGATAAATATATCGGCAGTATGCTCGGCGGACGCTATCAGATTGAGGAAATCGTCGGCGTTGGCGGCATGGCGGTCGTTTATCGGGCGCGGGATACCATTCTCGGGCGCGATGTGGCACTCAAGGTGCTCAAAAAGGAGTTCGCGGAGGATCCGGATATCCGCAAGCGGTTCTCCATTGAGTCGCGCGCCGTTGCCAAGCTGAGCCACCACAATATTGTTTCCGTGTTCGACGTTGGCAGCGAGGACGGCACGGATTATATCGTTATGGAGCTGATCGAGGGCATCACCCTCAAGCAGTATCTGCAGCGCAAGGGCCATCTGTCGTGGGAGGAGACCATTTTCTTCGCTGAGCAGGTTGCCCGCGCGCTCATGCACGCACACTCGCGCGGCATCATCCATCAGGACGTTAAGCCGCAGAACGTTATCATCCTGCGGGACGGCACCGCAAAGCTGACCGATTTCGGCATTGCCTCGTTCGCTGCCGCGCAGGAGACCCGCGTGGTGCAGGAGGCCATCGGCTCGGTGCACTATATCTCGCCGGAGCAGGCAAAGGGCAGCAAGATCGACTACCGCACCGACCTGTACTCGCTCGGCGTGATGATGTACGAAATGCTGACCGGCAAGCTGCCGTTTGAGGGCGAAACCGCGCTCCAGATCGTCATGCAGCACATCAATGAGGTACCGATCATCCCGAGCGCGTTTGTGCCGGGCATTCCCAAGGGCATGGACGACATTGTCATGCACGCCATGAGCGCGAACATCAGCCGCCGGTACGAGTCCGCGGAAAAGATGTACGAGGACATGGAGGTGCTTCGCTCGGACCCGAACGCACGCTTCCACTATGTGGCAAGCGAGGACAACTCGGGCGAGACGCAGATCATCGGCGCGGACATTCAGCGTGCGGCGCGCCGCAGTGCGGCAGAGCATGAAGCCGCTTCCGTTGAGGGCGTAGCTGCGCCGCGCACCCGCACGCGCACGCAGACCCGGACCCGCACCCGCACCGGTTTCCGCAAAAAGGAGCAGGATGAGCCGGATGGCTTTTTTGAAAAGCTGGCCGAGCGCCCCGGCATGGCGGTCGGCATGGCGGTCGGCGTGATTGCGGTGATCAGTCTGCTGCTGGTCGGCATTCTGGTGATCACCGGCAGCGGCGACAAGTCGGAGAAGATTATCGTGCCCGACCTCATCGGACGCAATATCGATGAAGTGATGGCCGACCCGGATATAACCGACAACTTCACGGTAAAGGAAGCGACCGAACGGCAGGAATCCGACCGTCCGGTCGGTGAGATACTCGAGCAGGACCCGGACGGCGACGGCAAGAAAAAGGCAACCAAGGGTACGATCATCACGGTAACGGTGTCCTCGGGCGGCGAAAACGTCAAGGATACCTACAAGGTGATCGACTTTACCGGCAAGACGCTCGATTATGTGCAGGCGGCGCTCGCGTCGCGCGATATCAAGTGCGAGGTCGTTGAGGAATACAGCGACGACGTGGAGGAAGGCAAGGTTATCCGCACCGACCCGGAGGCGGGCACCGAGCTGGAAAAGGGCGCGACGCTGACCGTCTATATCAGCAAGGGCAAGCAGAAGGACGATAACGAAAACGTCTCCGTGCCCGGTCTGCTCGGCATGACAAAGGACCAGGCGGAAAAGGCCCTGACGGAAAAGGGTCTGTCCATCGGCTCGGTGAACGAGGTCGAGAGCACCGCTGAGGCCGGTTCGGTCGTATGGCAGTCGCAGGATGCGGGCGCGGAGGTCGCAAAGGGCACTGTCGTCAACATCCAGATCTCCAAGGGCAAGAGCACATCGAACAATAACTCGCCGGATAATAACAGCGGCGGCAATTCCGGCGGTCAGGACAACGGCGATGGCGACTACGACGATACGCCGAGCCTCGGCAGTGCGACCATTCCGGTTTCGCTGCCGGACAACACGGATACCGCGCATGTTATCATCTATGTGGACGGCGTGATCCAGTATGACGACACCTGCAGCACGAGCGGCGGCAGCACGTCCATCTCGGTGAGCGGCTCGGTGGGCGACCATGATGTTACGGTCAGCGTGGACGGTTCGACTACCTCGCAGACGTACACATTCAGTTAAAAACGGAGGAATTAAGTTTGATCGAAGGGATCATTCTGAAGGGCATCGGCGGTTTCTACTATGTGGATACCGCCGAAGGCCTCATTGAATGCAAAGCACGCGGACGGTTCCGCAAGACCGTGGGCAAGCCTATTGTCGGGGACCGTGTGACGCTGGAAATTCAGCCGGAGGACGGCACCGGCTATCTGCAGACGATCGCGCCGCGCAAGAACAGCCTGATCCGGCCGGCTGTGGCGAATCTGGATCTGGTCGTTGCCGTGGCGAGCGCGGCACCGCCGGTGACCGACCCGTTCCTGATCGACAAGGTAACGGCGATCGCGGTGCACAAGAACATGGATGCACTGGTCGTCATCAACAAGACGGACGCGAATCCGGGCGACGAGCTGTATGAAACCTACCGCAGAAGCGGCATCGAGGTGCTGCGCGTGAGCGCGCACACCGGCGAGGGCATTGACGCACTGCGCGAACGCATCCGCGGCAGGGTGAGCGCGTTTGCGGGCAACTCGGGTGTCGGCAAGTCGAGCGTGCTCAACCGTCTGGACAGCTCGTTCGGCGCTGAGGTCGGTGCGATTTCGGACAAGATCGGCCGCGGCAAGCACACCACCCGCCATGTGGAGCTGCATCCGATCGAAGGCGGCGGCTACATCGCGGACACGCCCGGCTTCTCCTCGTTTGAGACCGAGCAGATGGATTTGGTTCTTGCCGAGGATCTGCAGTATGCGTTTCCGGAGTTCGAGCCGTACATCGGGCAGTGTAAATTCACCGGCTGTGCGCATGTCAAGGAGAAGGGCTGCGCCATCCTTGCGGCGGTGGAAAACGGCGAAATTGCGAAAACCCGTCATGAAAGCTATGTAAAGCTGTACGAAAGTGTAAAGGATCTGAAGGAATGGGAACTTACCAAGGGCGGCACGCGCTGATTTTTGCGGCTGCACCGGAAACCGATTACGGTTACATCCGCGCGTTTCTGCGCGAGCATCCGTCCGCGCTTGTTGCGTGTGCGGACGGCGGCCTGCGGCATGCGCGGGCGCTCGGTCTGCATCCGGATTTCATGATCTCCGACCGGGATTCCATGACCGAGGTGGAGGGAGAGGACGTTATCCTCTTGAAGCCCGAAAAGGACGACACGGATTCGCAGAGCTGTCTGCGCGAGGTGTTCCGCCGCGGCTGTCGCGAGGCAACGCTCGTGTGTGCGACCGGCGGGCGCATCGACCATATGCTGGCAAATCTCTCGCTGCTTGAGGAAGCAAAAACGCTCGGCGGTCACCTGACCATCCTCGATCCGTACAACCGCGTCGAGCTGCATCAGGGCGGACGGCAGGAATTCATCATGCCGGAGACGTTTACCTACTTCTCGGTCGTGCCGATGGACGCGGTGCTCGAGGGCGTGACCATCGAGAATGCAAAATATGAATTAACGAACGGCACGGTTACCCGTGTCGGCATGATCTCCACCTCGAACGAGGCAAAACCGAACAGCCGCTTTGCCGTCACGATTGAACGGGGAACGGCTCTGATTATCTTCTCGCGCGACCGTGTTTTGTGAAAATTCCACACCTGACC
>NZ_QUJR01000004.1:0-38702 GCF_003480945.1 Butyricicoccus sp. AM27-36 | reverse complement strand
AAAATTCCCCCCCTGCCCCGCCAATATCGGCGGGTTTTTTTATTGTGTCGATTTTGCAATTTATTAAGTCAGGACTTGCAAAAATAAGTTCGCAGGCATATAATAAAAACACATGATAACTGATGAGAGATATAAGGGAGTGCTGAGCATGGCATTGAAGCCGATTTCCAAGATTGCAGCAGGTGTGCAGGCGTCCACGACGCTGGCCATTGATTCGCTGTTCAAGCAGATGAAGGCAGAGGGCAAGGACGTTGTCGGCTTTGGTGCCGGTGAGCCGGATTTTCCGACGCCGGAGCACATCAAGCAGGCCGGTATCGAGGCAATTGAGAACAACCAGACCAAGTACACGCCGGCAGCCGGTCTGATGGACCTGCGCAAGGCAGCCTGCTACCGTCTGAAGGAGGACTGCGGTCTGGACTATGAGCCGACGCAGATCGTTGTGGCTTCGGGTGCAAAGCACTCGGTTTATATCGCGCTGATGACGCTGTGCAACCCGGGCGATGAGGTCGTTATCGCGGCTCCGTACTGGGTAAGCTACTCCGAGATGGTAAAGCAGGCAGGTGCAATCCCGGTCATCGTAGCCGCAACCGAGGAGGCGCACTTCAAGATCACCGCAGAGCAGCTGGATGCCGCCATTACCGACAAGACCAAGGTGTTCATGCTGAACTCTCCGTCTAACCCGACCGGCATGGTATACACCAAGGCCGAGCTGGAGGCGATCGCTGAGGTTTGCTGCCGCCATAACATCTACGTTATCGCGGATGAAATTTACTGTAACCTCGTATACGATAACAATGAGTTCGTTTCCTTCGCTTCTCTGGGCGAGGACGTGAAGGAGCGCACCATTCTGGTCAACGGCGTATCCAAGAGCTACGCGATGACCGGCTGGCGTATCGGCTACAGCGCGTCCAATCCGCAGCTGGCCAAGGTGATGGCGAACTACCTGAGCCACTCCACCTCTGCACCGTCCACCATTTCCCAGCAGGCGGCCATCACCGCACTGACCGGCCCGCAGGAGGATATGCAGGTGATGAAGCAGGCGTTCGAGCAGCGCCGCGACCATCTGGTAGAGCGCATGAACCAGATCGAGGGCGTTTCCTGCATCAAGCCGGAGGGCGCGTTCTATGTTATGATGAACATGAAGGGCTTCCTCGGCAAGACCATGTACGGCAAGGTCATCGAGAGCGCCGAGGACTTCGCGCAGCTGTTCCTTGAGAAGGGTCTGGTTGCGACCGTTCCGTGCACCGCATTTGCTGCGCCGGGCTTCATCCGCTGGAGCTATGCGACCTCGCTCACCGAGATTGACAAGGGTCTCGACCGCCTCGAAGCGTTTATCAAGAACGCGTAAGCATTCGTAATTCCGAGCAGCACTCTGAAAAGGGTGCTGCTTTTTGGTTTCTGCACCGAACCTCTGGGGCACTTGAACCGCGCAGGCGGTGCAGGAAAAAGGGGAGGACGCAAAATCTAACGGCGAAACCGCTGCAAACTTTGTTTATTGCTACAAGATAGCGCAAAACCGGTCGGTTTTGCTTGAAATGACCGGTGCAAAGTGTTAAACTAAAATCGGACTGTTATGGAAGATTAGATACCATCCAAGTCCGTTATTTCGTTATAATTTGGATAAAATACACACCGGAAAGGACGAATAACATGAACAACGTGTACGAAAGCCCGCTTTCCTCGCGCTACGCTTCCCAGGAGATGCTCTACACCTTCTCCTCGGATATGAAGTTCTCCACCTGGCGTCGGCTGTGGCTGTCGCTGGCTAAGGCGGAGCTGGCGCTCGGTCTGCCGATCACGCAGGAGCAGGTGGACGAGATGGCCGCGCACCTGACCGACATCGACTACGATGTGGCCCGTCAGCGCGAGAAGGAGGTACGCCATGACGTTATGGCGCACGTTTACACCTTCGGCAAGGCGGCTCCCAAGGCGGCCGGCATTATCCACCTCGGCGCTACCAGTGCGTATGTCGGCGACAATACCGACATCATCCAGATCCGCGAGGGTCTGCTGCTGGTTCGCAAAAAGCTGGCGACCGTACTGGACAAGCTGGCGCAGTTCGCGGATGCGCACAAGTCCCAGCCGACTCTCGGCTTCACCCACTTCCAGCCCGCACAGCTGACCACGGTCGGCAAGCGCGCTACCCTGTGGATGAACGAGCTGCTGATGGATTTGAATGAGGTAGAATACCGCATCGAAAACCTGCGCATGCTCGGCAGCAAGGGCACGACCGGCACGCAGGCGTCCTTCATGGAGCTGTTTGACGGCGACGAGAGCAAGGTTAAGGAGCTGGAGAAGCGCATTGCCGATGATTTCGGCTTTGCAGGCGTGGTTCCGGTCTCCGGCCAGACCTACTCCCGCAAGATCGACGCGCAGACGCTCGCAACGCTCGCCGGTATCGCAGAATCCGCTTCCAAGTTCGCAACCGACCTGCGTCTGCTGCAGCACCTGAAGGAAGTAGAGGAGCCGTTCGAGAAGAACCAGATCGGCTCGTCCGCCATGCCGTACAAGCGCAACCCGATGCGTTCCGAGCGTATCTGCGCACTGGCGCGCTACGTCATCTGCGACAGCCTGAACCCGGCGTTCACCTCGGCTACCCAGTGGTTCGAGCGCACGCTCGACGACTCCGCGAACAAGCGCATTTCCGTGCCGGAGGCATTCCTTGCCGTTGACGCAATCCTCAACATCATGATCAACGTCGTTTCCGGTCTGGTCGTTTATCCGAAGGTCATCGAGGCGCACGTTATGAACGAGCTGCCGTTCATGGCAACCGAGAACATCATGATGGACGCCGTAAAGCGCGGCGGCAACCGTCAGGACCTGCACGAGCGCATCCGCGAGCACTCCATGGCTGCAGGCAAGCGCATCAAGGAGGAGGGTCTGGAGAACGATATGGTTGACCGCATCGCCGGTGACCCGATGTTCGGCATGACCCGTGAGCAGATCCTCGAGCATCTCGACCCGTCCGCTTACATCGGCCGCTGTCCGTCTCAGGTAGATGAATTCCTGAACGAGTGTGTTCGTCCGGCGATCGCGCCGTACCTGACCGGTGAGGACGTAAAGGTAGAGATCAACCTTTGATTCGTTTCAGATCACAGTCTGAAACGAGATAGGATGTACCGCACACGGCGCGGATACATCTCGGGCGCATATTTGCGCGTCGCACGCGGCACATAAATATGATTACCGGTATAAAAACCGGTGCTAACCTTGCGCGGCATTAAAAAGCCGCGCTGCACAGGTACATGCCCCACGGTTTTTATGAATATCCCGCGCAGCGGGATATTCTATTGCACACGCGCCACAGGCGCGGAATTGTTATACAATATGTGCAGAATGATTGACTTTTTGGCTATTATGCTGTATACTAAATCAGTTGTGTAACAAAAAAATAAAGGAGGCACTTGCAAGTGAAAAAGAGTGTAACTTCCTTTATCGCGGTCATGCTGATCATCATTTTCCTCGGCGTGACGGCGGTAACAGGAGTGTACATTCCGGGCGGCTGGACCATGCCGTTCCGGAACACGGCAACGTCCGACACGTCTGCGACGGATACGAGCGATACCTCGTCTACCGACAGCAGCGCAGACAAGGCGGACAACAAGGCAGACAGCACGGATGCGTCTGCTGACACCTCTGCTGACTCGGCTTCGACCGATTCCGCAGACACGACAGACTCCGGTCTGAAGGCCATCATCCCGAGCGTACTCGATACCGACAACGGTATCCGTCTGGGTCTGGATCTGGTCGGCGGCTCCCGTATCGTATACGAGGCCGAAATCCCGGACGGCTACGACACCAACAACCTGTCCGACGACATGAACTCGGTACAGAAGGTCATTCGTCAGCGTCTGACCGACAAGGGCTTTACCGAGGCTACTGTATCCCTCAGCGGCGAGAACCGCGTAACGGTTGAGATCCCGCAGATCACCAACCCGGAGGAAGCGGTTCAGACCCTGGGCACCACCGCTCAGCTGACCTTCCTCGATGCCGACGGCAAGGAGTGGCTGTCCGGCTCGGACATCAAGAAGGCGTCCTACGGCTACGGCAACCCGACGAACGGCATGTCCGATCAGCACTACGTTGAAGTGCAGTTCACCAGCGAGGGCCGGAAGAAGTTCGCTGAGGCGACCGGCTCCGTTGCTGCCCGCACGGACGGCACCAACATTCTGTATATCATGATGGATAAACAGATCATCTCGTATCCGTCTGTTTCCGAGAAGATCGACAACGACAGCTGTGTTATCACCGGCAACTTCACCCGCGACAGCGCGACCGAGCTGGCAAACCTCATCAACGCAGGTCAGATCCCGTTCTCGCTCAAGCAGGTAGAGCTTCGCTCTGTCGGCCCGCAGCTCGGCGCTGACGCGATGAGCTCCAGCCTGAAGGCAGGTATGATCGGTCTGATCCTCGTTATGCTGTTCATGATCATCATGTACCGCGTTCCGGGCGTTGTTTCCTGCTTCGCTCTGTGCTTCTACATGGTTATCGAGGCGCTGCTGTTCAGCCTGATTCGCGTAAACCTGTCCCTGCCGGGCATTGCAGGTATCATCCTGTCCATCGGTATGGCGGTTGACGCAAACGTCATTATCTTCGAGCGCATCAAGGAGGAAATGGCTGCCGGCAAGACCGTCAAGAGCGCTATCGACTCCGGCTTCAAGCGTGCGTTCACCGCAATTCTGGACTCCAATATCACCACCCTGATCGCGTGCGGCGTGCTGTTCTTCCTTGGCACCGGCACGATCGTCGGCTTCGCTACCACGCTGGGCATCGGTGTTATCGTGTCCATGTTCACCGCGCTGACCATCACCCACTTCCTGCTCAACCGCATGGTTGATTTCCACATCCGCAACCCGAAGGCTTACGGCCTGCGTGAGCGCAAGGAAGAGAAGAAGCATTTCCCGATCCTCAAGAACTTCAAGATCTTTGGCGGTATCTCTGTCGTACTGGTCGCTACCGGCCTTGTCGCACTGATCCTGCTGCCGTTCGGCAAGAACCTGTTCAACCTGAGCATCGACTTTGCCGGCGGTACCGAGATGGAGTTCAACATGCATACCGCTGTTACGCAGGATATCCAGACCGAGGTCAGCGATCTGTTCAAGGACGCAACCGGCGTGGACGCATCCTCTGTAACCTCCTCCGGTGACGGCAACGAGGACGTGCTGATCCGCTCCACCTCGATCGATTCCGAGCAGCGTGCTGCCGTGATCGACAAGATGCTGGAGAAGTACAGCCTTGCCGATACCGATATCCTCAACAACAACGACGTATCCGCTTCTGTCGGCAGCGACCTGCAGCGTTCGGCATTCCTCTGCTCGATCCTTGCAATCCTGCTGATGCTGGTGTACATCACCTTCCGCTTCGAGCTGACCAGTGGTCTGGCTGCGATCTGCTGCCTGGTTCACGACCTGCTCGTTATGCTGAGCGTTTACGTTCTGCTGCAGATTCCGCTCGACAGCAACTTCATCGCTGCTGCACTGACCATCCTCGGCTACTCCATCAACGCGTCCATCATCGTATTCGACCGCGTTCGTGAGAACCTGCGCACCGCGCGCAAGGAGCCGTTTGAGGTCATCGGCGAGAAGAGCATCTGGCAGACCATGGGCCGTACCATCAACACCACCCTTACCACGCTGTTCACCATCGGCATGGTATACATCCTCGGTGTTCCGTCGCTCAAGCAGTTCACCCTGCCGCTGATCGTCGGTATCCTGGCCGGCGGCTGGTCGTCCGTTATGCTGTCTACCGGTCTGTGGGGCTTCTTCCGTAAGAAGTTCCGCCGCCGTCGCAAGATCTAACGACTATCGAAAAGGCACCCGTTCGGGTGCCTTTTTTGCGTTTGTTTATCGGCGCAGGGTGACCGGTGCAGAGAAAGAAGCCGCTCGGATAGGGCAGTGCAGGAAAAGGTGCCGCTTTATCACAATAAAAAATTGACTTAACAGCACTCCGCGTAGTATAATAACAGCAGGCAGCTAACAAACCACGCGCGTGAAGCGGTGTTCACAAGGGGGAAGTACGATGAAGTGCCCATTTTGCAGCTTTGAAGACAGCAAGGTCGTGGACTCCCGTCCGACGGACGAGGGTACCAGCATCCGCCGCCGGCGTGAATGTCTCCACTGCGGAAAACGCTTTACCACCTACGAGACGGTGGAGCGCATGCCGCTTATGCTGATCAAGCGCGATGGCACCCGGCAGGCGTACGACCGCCAGAAGCTGCTCAACGGTCTGGTGAAGGCGTGCGAGAAACGCCCGGTTTCGCTGATGCAGCTGGAACAGATCGTCGATCACGTCGAGCAGAAGCTGTTCGGCTCGCTCGAAAGCGAGGTCTCCAGCAAGGTCATCGGTGAGCTTGTCATGGAGCAGCTGCGTAAGGTTGATGAGGTCGCGTATGTGCGGTTTGCCTCGGTCTACCGCCAGTTTAAGGACATCAACACCTTTATGGAAGAGCTGAATACGCTCCTCAAAGATAAATAATTCGGCGGGTATGGCGCAGGCTGTACCCGTTTTTTCATATCGAAAGGAAGATGGATTTATGGACGAACGGCTGCAGAAACAGCTGAATTTCATTCTCGAGATCGACAAGGAGAAGAACATTTTCCGGCAGACGCATCTCTCCGGCCACGGCCGCCGCGAGAACGACGCCGAGCACGCATGGCACATGGCTATCATGGCGTACCTGCTGCAGGAATATTCCAACGAGCCGGTGGATGTGGCGCGCGTCATGCTCATGTGCCTGCTGCACGATGTGGTGGAGATTGACGCAGGCGACACCTACGCCTACGACACCGACGGTCTGAAGACGCAGAAGGCGCGCGAGGACGCGGCAAAGCAGCGCATTTATTCGCTCCTGCCGGACGACCAGAAACGCGGGCTGATGGCTGTTTTTGACGAATTTGAGGCCGACGAGACCGCCGAGGCGCACTTTGCCCACGCGATGGACAATCTGCAGCCGCTTCTGCTCAACAACAGCAACGGCGGCAGCGACTGGGCTGACCACGATGTGACCGCCAAGCAGGTCTACGGCCGCCAGAGCCGCACGGAGAAAGGCTCGGCGTACCTGTATGAGCTGACGGACAAAATCCTGCAGGCGAACATCAAAAAGGGTGCGCTCAAAGAAAAGTAAGAAAAAAGGCAATACCGCATAATTGAACAAGAGCGATTTACGAGTAAATTTTGCGCACTGACTAGGCGCGGTTTTGCGGTAATACTTTGTGTATTGCCGTGAAAGCACAACGACGTCAGGGCACAAAATTTCCGTAAAGCGCCGCAGCTTTAATTGTGCGGTGTTGCCTAAAGAAAAATTTCGACCGAGTTGACCATTCGTGGTCAATTTTCCCCTCTGAACGGCGTATGGGTGCAGGCACTTATGCGAAGCAAGGAGGTGAAAACGTGTCAGCTGAGATCATCATTGCGGGACTGAGTCTGCTGGGGACGCTGGCGGGCACGGCCGGCGGCATTATCGTCTCCGGCAAGCTGGTCAATTACCGCATCGAACAGCTTGAAAAGAAGGTCGAAAAGCACAATAACCTCATCACCCGAACCTTCAGGCTGGAGCAGCAGGTCGCGCTGCTGGACGAGCGTGTCCGCGTGGCTAACCACCGCATCAGTGATTTGGAAAAGGAGGAAGTCGAGTGAACTGGAAGGTGCGGTTTAGGAATCCGGTGTTCTGGGTGCAGATCGTCGTGAGCGCGTTCGCCGCGGTGCTGGCGTATGCCGGTCTGACCGCCGCTGACCTCACCACCTGGGAGAGCGTCGGCGCGCTGCTCTGCAATGCGGTGCGCAATCCGTATTGCCTGTTCCTTGTGCTGTCGAGCGTGTGGAACGCCGTCAACGACCCGACAACTAAGGGTGTCGCGGACAGCGAACGGGCAAGGCAGTATACCATTCCGCAGAAGTAAACAGAAAAAATCCCTCTCATAGAGCAATGTCAGCTTAACTTACTGACATTGCTCGTTTGAGAGGGTTTTTCTTACAGAATCTCTTTCAGCGCGGCGATAAGCTTATCCATCTGCTCATCCGTGCCGACGGTGATACGCAGGTAATTATCAATGCGCGGCAGCTTGAAATAGCGGATAAAGATACCCTTTTCGCGCAGGGCGGCGAAGATATCCGGCGCTTTCTTGTTCGGATGGGTGACAAACAGGAAGTTTGTCAGCGACGGCAGCACGGTAAAGCCGAGCGCCCGCAGCGCCTCCGCCGAGCGGTCACGGGTGGTGCTGACCTTGCGGCAGGTCTGCTGGAAATAATCCTCGTCACGGATGGATGCCTCACCAACGGCAAGTGCGATGGCGTCCATCGTGTACGAGTTGTACGAGTTTTTAACCGCCTCGAGCGTGGAAATCAGCGTCTCCGAGCCGAGCGCGTAGCCGATGCGCATGCCCGCGAGCGAGCGTGACTTGCTGGTGGTCTGCACGATGAGCAGGTTTTCGTACTTGTCGAGCAGCGGAACAGCGCTCTGCGCGCCGAAGTCCACATACGCCTCGTCGATGATGACAACGCAGTCCTGATTGTGCTGCAGCAGATCCTCGAGGAACCCGAGCGTTACGCCGCGGCCGGTCGGCGCGTTCGGGTTCGGCAGGACGATACCGCCGTTCGGCTTGTCGTAATCACGCACATTGACGCAGAAATCCTCGTCAAGCGGCATGTTTTCGTACGGAATGCGGAACAGATCGCACCAGACCGGATAGAACGAGTAGGTGATGTCCGGATAGAGGATCGGCTTGTCCGAGCAGAAGAACGACTGGAACGCCAGCGCAAGCACATCGTCCGAGCCGTTGCCGAGGAATACCTGCGACGGCTGCAGGTCAAACCGCTCTGCGATAGCGGTTTTGAGTGCTTTTGCGTTCGCATCCGGGTAAATCGCGAGTTTTGCGGCGTCAAACGTGCGCAGAACCTCGGTCACGCCCGGAGCAGGCGGGTACGGGTTCTCGTTGGCGTTCAGCTTGATGATATTGTCGGTTTTCGGCTGCTCGCCCGGCACATACGGGTCGATCTTGCGCAGCTTATCGAGAAAAGGCTTGTCCATGGGGAGACCTCCTGTGGTCGTTTTCTTTGATGGGGATAGTTTATCATAATAAAGCGATAAAGTCAAGAGGGTTTGTCGATAACGAAAATTTATGATATAATTCATAACATATGAACGATAATCGTAGGGCGCGACGACTCGGCGCGCCGCATTGAACGGTATGCAGATGGTTTACAACGGCGTGCCGAGGTCGTCCTCCAGAGGACCATCTCTTGCCCTGCAGGGCAATTCACCTTGTCACGCCCTACGAAAAAAATGGTTAAGGTGAAATTATGTACCAACCTTTAGCAGACAAAATCCGTCCGAAGACATTGGACGATGTGGTCGGGCAGCGGCATTTACTGGGCGAAAACGGCCTTTTGCGCCGCGTCATTGAAAGCGGCAGCATCCCGAACCTGATATTTTACGGGCCGTCCGGCGTGGGCAAGACCACGGTCGCGTCCATCATCGCGCAGCAGACCGACCGCAAGCTGTACCACTTAAACGCCACCACAGCGGGCATTGCCGACATCAAGGCGATCATTGACGAGCTGGACACCTTTCTTGCGCCGAACGGTGCGCTTGTGTACCTCGATGAGATCCAGTATTTCAACAAAAAGCAGCAGCAGAGCCTGCTGGAGTTCATCGAAACCGGCAAGATCACGCTGATTGCGTCCACGACGGAAAACCCGTATTTTTACATCTACAACGCGATTTTAAGCCGCTGCACGGTATTCGAGTTCAAGCCGGTCGAGGCTGCCGATATGCGCCGGGCAGTGGAACGTGCGTTGAAACTTGCGATGGGCGAGGACGCAAAGCCGGTCGAGGACGGCGTGGCGGATTACATCGCGCAGGCGGTCGGCGGCGACGTGCGCAAGGCACTCGGCGCGGTCGAGCTGCTCGTCTCCGGTGCGGGGGAGGACGGCATTACGCTCGCGGACGCGCAGCAGGCGGCGCAGCGCTCGAATATGCGCTACGACCGCGACGGCGACAGCCACTATGACATCCTCTCGGCGCTGCAGAAGTCCGTGCGCGGCTCCGACCCGGACGCGGCGCTGCATTATCTCGCGCGGCTGCTCGAGGCAGGCGATATGATCTCCGCGGCGCGGCGCATGCTTGTCATTGCAAGCGAGGATATCGGTTTGGCGTACCCGCAGTGCGCCGCCATCGTCAAGGCGTGCGTGGACAGCGCGTTCCAGCTGGGATTGCCCGAGGCGCGGATTCCGCTCGCGGAAGCGATCATTTTGATGGCAACTGCGCCCAAATCCAACAGTGCCATCAATGGCATTGATGCCGCCATTGCCGATATTCGGGCGGGCAGGGCAGGCGATATTCCGGCGCACCTCAAGGATACGCATTACGGCGGCGCAAAGAAATTAGGCCGCGGGTTGACGTATCAGTATCCGCATATGTACCCCAACCATTGGGTGCAGCAGGAGTATCTGCCTGAGGAGCTACGCGGCGCACAATACTACGAATACGGCCCGAATAAGACCGAACAGGCCGCGAAAGTGTACTGGGATAGAGTGAAAAATCAGAAATAATTGAAAATGGAGAATGAACGTGACGGTTTCATTCTCCATTTTTTTGCTGTTCACTCGAAAACGGTTTTAACCGGCTTTTTATCGCACCCAACCGGCGTATAGGTCCATTCATCAATGTGTCCTTCGGTGATGAAATACCGTGGCGGTGTCGGTGCGTCATACGGCGAGAGAACGTCGATGATGGTCAGCTTTACCTTCATCCGCTGCGGCAGGATGGACTTGATGTACACGGATACCGCCATGCCGGGCCGCAGGTCCGCGCGCGGCTCCGCAAGGCCGGACAGGTTGGGCGTAAGCTCGATGAACACGCCGTACGGCTCGATGGAGCGGACAACGCCGCGCACGGTCTCACCGACGGAGAACAGCGCCGCGTTCTGCGCCCAGGTGCCGAGCAGCTCGCGGTGGGTGAGTGAGATTCGCCGGTTTTCCGGCTCCACGGTGCGGACAGCCGCCAGAATGGACTGCCCGACGGTCAATCGGTCGCTCGGGTGGCAGATGCGCGACACGGACAGATTTTCGATGCCGATGAGCGACGGCACGCCGCAGCCTGCGTCCACGAATGCGCCGAACGGCTCCAGATGTGTCACACGCGCCGGAATCACGTCACCCGGACGGAGGGAATCGAGCAGCCGGTCCTGCGCCTTCTGCTGGACGATGGTGCGCGACAGCCACGCTGTGGGCGGGTCTGTGCTCTCGTCGATATCGGTGACGACGAAGCAGGTGGGCTTGCCTACACGCGACAGGATGGCAATCTCGCGCGTGTCGCCCTCCGCCACGCCGAGCGCGCAGGACACGCGCGGCAGGATGCCCTGCGCGATGCCGAGGTCGAACAGCAGGTCGTGCGCAGCGGTGCACCGCTGTGCGACAGCTTCCAAAATGCGTCCCTCGTCCTGCGCCTGCCGCAGCGCGCCGAGTGTCGAAAATGCCTGCCGGACCGCAGGCTGTACCATGTAGCTGCCCTCGGGCAGATAGGATTCGCTTGTTTTCATATGCAGCCGAGCCTCCTTTGGGGTCTGCCTTACTATATGTGCAGGCAGGGAAGAGTAGCACCAAATTTCGCAAAAGTGCATAGTCTGTAAGCAGAAATTATGGATAAGGGGCTGATTGGAATGGCAGATTCGGCAAATATTTCGCTGTCGGCGCTGCGGGACGGACAGCGGGCGCGGGTTGCGGCGCTGCATCTCAGCGGCGGCATGCGGCGGCGCGTGCAGGATTTAGGGTTAGTGCCGGGCACGCGCGTAACCTGTGTGCGGCGTGCGCTCTCGGGCGACCCAATCGCGTACCGGATACGCGGCGCGGTGGTTGCCCTGCGTAAATGCGATGCCGCTCAAATCGAGGTGCAGCCATGAGGCGCACCGTGGCGCTGGCGGGCAATCCGAACGTCGGCAAATCGACCGTGTTCAACGCCCTGACCGGCAGCCGTCAGCACACTGGCAACTGGAGCGGAAAAACAGTCGCGTGCGCCGAGCGCAGGCTGCGCGGCGGCGGTCTGACGCTGACCGACCTGCCGGGTACTTACTCGCTGCGGGCGCACTCGGAGGAGGAGCGTGCCGCGCGGGAATTTCTGGTTTCGGGTCAGGCGTGCGCGGTGGTGCTCGTGGCGGACGCGGGCTGTCTGGAGCGCAGCCTCATCCTTGCTTTGCAGGTACTGGAGGTACAGAAAAACGCCATTCTGTGTCTGAATCTCATGGATGAAGCCGCGAAAAAGGGCATTGAGATTGATGTTGCCGCGCTCGAGCGGGAGCTTGGCATACCGGTGATACCGTGCGCCGCACGGCAGGGAAAGGGTCTGCACGAGCTTGAAGCCGCGATACGCCGAGCGGCGGCAGGCGAAAATGAAACGCACCCGACCGCCATCCGCTATCCGGCGATGGACGAGGATTTGACGGAGGAGCAGAGGGACGATATTGCAACCGCAGCGGCGGCACTCCGCGCGGAGGAGATCGCACTGACGTGCGTCAAGCAGCCGGAATGCGCCTGCGCGCGGGATGACCGAGCGGACGATGTGATCCTCAGCCGGAGGTTTGGCGTGCCGCTCATGCTTTTGCTGCTCGCAGGCGTGTTTTACATCACTCTATTCGGCGCAAACGTGCCGAGCGAGTGGCTGAGCACGCATCTTCTGGCACTCGGCACGCCGTTTGCGGGTGCGCTTGCGAAGCTGGGACTGCCGCCGTTTTTCGTCTCGATGCTGACCGACGGACTGTGGCGCGTGCTGGCAACCGTAGTCTCTGTCATGCTGCCGCCGATGGCGATCTTCTTCCCGCTGTTCACGCTGCTCGAGGACGCAGGCTACCTGCCGCGCGTGGCATTTCAGCTTGACCACGCCTTCCAGTGCGCGAGAGCAAGCGGCAAGCAAAGCCTGACCATGTGCATGGGCTTCGGGTGCAACGCCTGCGGCGTGACGGGCTGCCGCATCATCGACTCGCCGCGGGAGCGGCTGATTGCCATCCTCACCAACAGCTTTGCGCCGTGCAACGGACGGTTTCCGCTGCTCATTTTTCTGTGCTCGGTGTTCTTTGCGGGCAGCGCGGCAGGCGGCGCGCTGCTGCTGACCGGCGTCATCGCGGCAAGCGTTGGCTTGACGCTGCTCGTGTCGCGCATTCTCTCGGCAACGGTTTTGCGCGGAGAGGCGGTGTCGTTTGCGCTCGAGCTGCCGCCGTACCGCATGCCGCAGATCGGGCGCGTTATCGTGCGCAGCGTGCGCGACCGGACGCTGTTCGTCCTTGCGAGAGCCGCCGCCGTGGCGGCTCCGGCGGGCGTGCTCATCTGGCTGCTCGCCAATGTGCAGATAGGGAATACAGCTATCCTGTCGCACATCACGGCATTTTTAGACCCGGCAGCGCGGGTGTTCGGGATAGACGGCGTGATACTGCTTGCGTTTATCCTCGGCTTTCCGGCGAACGAGCTGGTCATGCCGCTCATCGTGATGGGCTACCTCTCGTCCGGCACGATTGCCTCCGGCGTGGACTTTGCCTCCTTCCGCGCGCTGCTGCTGGCAAACGGCTGGACGGTGCAGACCGCGCTCTGCACACTGGTGCTCACCGTGGCGCACGCGCCGTGCTCGACAACCTGCCTTACCATCCTGCAGGAGACGCGCAGCGCAAAGTGGACACTGGCGGCGGTGCTGATTCCTGCGGGAGTCGGGCTTGCCTTTTGCATATTGATACACTGCATGCTTGCTTCGGCAGGCTGAAAAGCAGGAAAAAAGTGCGTTTTTTTTTTTTTTTTAGGGTAAAATGTGTGAAATGTTAAAAAATCTGCATTTTCAAAACAAAATAGCTTGCATAAACCTGTAAAGAATGTTATCATACTAATGGATTATTTTAGCGTTATCCCTGCCGGTTTTCTGCCCTGCAGACCTCGGCTTTTATGCATGCAGATGCATGCAGGAACACGATTTGTTTTATGCGGCCTGTGATCAATCAATCACGGTATCTATTGCTTGACCGGCAGGAGGTTTTAGCACGAATGAAAGAGAAAAGCACGATTCTGATCGTAGATGATTCCGAGCTGAATCGCACGATCTTAGCCGATATTCTTGGTGATGAATACAATTTTATCGAGGCGGAAAACGGAGCACGCGCGATCGAGCTGCTGCGGACGCACACTGATATCGACCTTATCCTGCTGGATATGGTCATGCCGGAGATGAACGGCTTTGACGTACTGACCGCGATGAACAACAACCGCCAGATCGAGGATATCCCGGTGGTGATGATCTCGGCGGAGAACGGCATCGAGCACATCGAGCGCGCGTATGACCTCGGCGTTATCGACTATATCAGTCGCCCGTTCGACTGCATGGTCGTGCGCCGCCGCGTGGTCAACGCGCTGATACTGGCTGCCAAGCAGAAGCGGCTGATGCGGCTTGCCGCCGAGCAGATTTACGAAAAAGAGAAGATCAGCGACCTGATGATCAATATCTTCAGCCATATTGTCGAGTTCCGCAACGGCGAGAGCGGCCCGCATGTGCTGCACATCCGCACCATCACCGAGGTGCTGCTGAGCCGTCTGGTGCAGAAGACCGACCGCTATTCGCTGACGCAGGAGGACATTCAGCTGATCTCGAGTGCGTCCGCGCTGCACGATATCGGCAAGGTCAGTATTCCGGATGAGATCATCAACAAGCCCGGCAAGCTGACAAAGGAAGAGTTCGAGATCATGAAGTCGCACACGACGGTCGGTGCGGATATTCTGCACGGCCTGCCGTTCTCCAATGAGGAGCCGCTGCTCAAGACCGCGTATGAGATCGCGCGCTGGCACCACGAGCGCTACGACGGCCGCGGCTATCCGGACGGCCTGACCGGCGAGGAGATCCCGATTGCGGCGCAGGTCGTTTCGGTTGCCGATGTGTACGACGCGCTGACAAGCGTGCGCTGCTACAAGTCCGCGTATGACCACGAGACCACCCTGCGGATGATCGTAAACGGCGAGTGCGGCACGTTCAATCCGCTGCTGCTCGAGTGCCTGCTCGATGCGTCGCTGCAGATCAAGGAGCGTCTGCGCGAGGCCAACGAGGGATATATGCACAGCACGGCGCACACGCAGCAGCTTTCGGCCGAAATGATGCTCAAGCGGGCGACGCCGCAGGTCGGACGTTCGATTCAGGCGCTCGAGACCGAGCGCATCAAGACCGAGTTCTTTGCCAAGCAGTCCTGCGGCATTCAGTTCGACTATGATGCGGCAACGCGCACCATCTCTGTGACGGACCACACGGATACGCTGCCGTTTGGCAGCCGTCTGTATGATGCGGCGGATACGGAAAAATTCACGATCTTCAGCAAGGATGACCTTCACCGCCTGGAAAACGCGCTGTATGTTACCACGCGGGATGCTCCGGATGTCAGCATGCCGATCACCCTGCGGTTTCCGGAGAACGGCTGGGAACACGAGTACATGCTCGCGGCTCGTGCGCTCTGGTCGAGTGACGCCAAGCCGCGGTATCTCGGCGCTGTCGGTCAGTTCCGCGAGATGCAGACCGATATCATGCTGCCGGAAATGGCGCTGCCGGATTCCGGCGCTGTCACCGGCAGACAGCTTGCGGCTTCAATGGAGGGCATGAGCCGTATTTTTGATGTGGTGCGGCTGGTTGATCCGAAAAGGGGCGAAATCCTGCAGCTGAATGCGGACGGCACGTTCTCGGACCGCGTCCTGCCGTGCTCTCCGGTGTGGAATCACGGAAAAAGATGCAGCAGATGCATTTCCTGCTGCTGCATGGAGGACAAGACGCGCATGAGCAAGCTGGAGCTTACCGACGAGTGCGCGTATCAGCTGATTTCGCGCTATCTGGTCGTGGACGGACGCGAGTGCGTGCTCGAGCTGGGCAGCAGGCTCAGCGACAGCGTTTGGGTGACGAGCGGCGGGCGGCAGTTCCGGCTGGATGCCTCGCACGGAGAGGATTTTTATCTGGATCCGGTGACGGGCGCGTACGGGCGCCGCTACCTCGAGGACCAGCAGCCCGAGCTGGAAAAGGCGGAGGCACTGGCGGTGATCGACATTGACAACTTTAAGGAGATCAACGACGAATACGGCCACCTTGCGGGCGACGCGGTGCTGCGGCACGTTGCGAATGTCATTCTCGCGCGCGTCAACACAGCGGACACACTCGTCCGCTATGGCGGTGATGAATTTGTGCTGCTGCTGTCGCATATCCCGGCGGAGAAATTCCGTTCGACACTCGAGCGCATTCGGGGAGCCGTGTACACGACCAAAATACCGCAGTACGAGAATATCCACCCGACCGTCAGCATCGGCGGTGTGTATCAGGCGCATCCGCTGGTCGAGGCCATCCGCCGGGCGGACAAGCTGATGTACTGGGCAAAGCAAAAGCGCAACGACGTACAGACCTGAGGAGGAGTACATACATGAATCTGGAAGAGTTTTATGCACAGATCGGCGGCGATTATGCGGACACGCTGCAGCGCCTGTGCAATGAGAGCATGGTGAAAAAGTTCGTGAAGAAGTATCAGGACGACCCGACCTGCGCCGACCTGCACAACGCGGCTCTGCAGCAGGACTGGGAAGTTGCCTTCCGCGGTGCGCATACCCTCAAGGGCGTAGCGCAGAACCTTGGCTTTGAGCGGCTGTATCAGGTCAGCGCTGTGCTGACCGAGGCCATGAGAGGCAATAAGCCGCTCGAGGACAGGAGCCTGCTCGACGCTGTGGAGCAGCAGGATGCCGTAATCCGCAGAGCGATTTCGGAGCTGGAGTAAAAGCAAAGGACGAACTGTTTGGTTCGTCCTTTTTTCTTGACTTTGCCGGATAAAGTGGGTATCCTGAACTTAAGGTAATACCACATAATTGAACAAGAGCGATTTACGAGTAAATTTTGCGTACTGACGCGACGCGGTTTCGCAGTAATACTTGACGTATTACAAGAAATCGCAACAAAGTCAGGACACAAAATTTCCGTAAAGCGCCGCGGCAGCGCGACCGGAGCCTGCGCAAGGAGCCGCAGCTTTAATTATGTGGTATTGCCTCAAGTAAAGGAGGAAAAACCCATGCAGGTATTGGAAAACGAACGCTTTCGCGTGGAAATTAACGAATTCGGTGCCGAACTGACCCGCTTTACGAGCAAAAAGGACGGCACGGAGTACGTCTGGAAGGGCGATCCGGCGGCATGGAAACGCCATGCGCCCATTCTGTTCCCAATCGTGGGACGGCTCAAGGATAAGACCTATACGGTGGATGGTAAGCCGTATGAGATCACGCAGCACGGCTTCGGGCGCGATCTGGAGTGGCAGGCACAGAAAATCAGCGGCACCTGTGCGGAATTCACGCTCACGCCGAGCGAGTACACGAAGAAGATGTATCCGTGGGATTTTATCTGCACCGTGCGCTATACTTTGGACGGAAATGCGCTGAAAAAGGAGCATATCGTCAAGAATACGAGCGATTCCGTGATGTATTACGAGATTGGCGGCCATGACGCCTACACGCTCTGCTGGGAGGACGGCGAGAAGATAACCGACTACTATGTGGAGTTTGAGGGCACGGATGCGCTCAGCCGCATTGTAACCGACGAGAACGTCATGCTGACCGCCGACCGCATTTCCGTTCCGCTGACCGAGGGCAGACTGCCGATTTCCCGCGAGCTGTTTGCAAACGATGCGGTCATGACCGAGGGTCTGCCGTTCCGCACGGCGACCATTGCCAGCACGAAGAACCGCCGCCGTGTGACGATGGACTTCACCGACTTCGACTATTTCGCGGTGTGGAGCCCGTATAAGGATTTTGAGGTGCCGTTCGTCTGCCTTGAGCCGTGGAGCACCCTGCCGGACGGCAATCACCTTGACCATGCCATCGAGCACAAGCAGGGTATCCGCAAATTGCACCCGAACGAAAGCGAAACCCTGACGTTCACCACCATCATCGACGAATAAGTTATCCACCGTCTGTGCATAAAAAAGAGGACTGCGTTGCAGTCCTCTTTGCTTTACTCTGCGCTCGAAAGCATGAGTTTGATTCGGTTTTCCTGATTGATCTTGGACGCGCCCGGGTCGTAATCCACCGCGACGATATTCGCCTGCGGGTACACCTCGCGGATTTTTCGGATCATGCCCTTGCCCGCGATGTGGTTCGGCAGGCAGCCGAACGGCTGGGTGCACACGATGTTGGTCACGCCCTCGCTGATCAGCTCGACCATTTCGGCGGGGAGCAGCCAGCCTTCGCCCATCTTGACGCCCTGACCGATAATGGCGTGCGACTTTTTGCGTACCTCGTCAAACGGCATCGGCGGACGGAAATGACCGTCTTTCTTCATCATTTTGATGATATCGGCCTGCTTGCCGAGCACAAACTGGTACACCATCTTGTAGACGGCGGCGGTTTTGCCGTTGCGGCTGTACAGCTCGTGGTCGATGACCGAGTTGTAGATGCAGTACAGGCAGAAGTCCATCAGACCGGGCAGCACCGGCTCGCAGCCTTCGCTGAGCAGGAATTCTTCCAGACGGTTGTTGCCGAGCGGCGAGAACTTGACGTAGATCTCACCGACGATGCCGACCAGCTTTTTCTTCTGCGTTTTATCCAGCTTCAGCTTGCCGAACACGGTCAGCACGAACTGGAACAGGTGCTTTACCTCGCCGTAGCGAACCATGCGCTCGCCGGTGAAGCGCTTGATGACTGCGTCCATGCAGATGTCGATCGCCTTGTCGGTCGAGCCGGGCACGATCTCGTACGGACGGCACTGGTTAGCGACCATCATGATCAGATCACCGATCAGAAGTGCGTACGCCACCTGCACGAGCATGGTCTTGGTCAGCTTGAAGCCGGGGTTGCTCTCCAGACCGGAAAAGTTCAGCGAAATGACCGGAATAAAGCCGTAGCCGTTCTTTTCCAGCGCCTTGCGGAGCAGGTGGATATAGTTGGAGGCACGGCAGCCGCCGCCGGTCTGCGGCAGGATGAGCGCGATTTTGTGGATGTCGTATTTACCGGATTCGATCGCGTCCATCAGCTGACCGATGACCAGCAGGGCGGGGTAGCAGGTGTCGTTATGTACGTTGCGCAGACCCTGCTCTGCGATGTTCGGACCCTCGGTGTGCAGCAGCTCCATGTCGTAGCCGTAGTTTTTCATCAGGCGGCAGATGAGTCCAAGCTGCACGGGCAGCATGTTCGGCACCAGGATCTTATAGGTTTTTCGCATTTCCTCCGTGAACTGCGGGTAGGAATATGCGGGCGTTGCCTCAGGCGTTTTGCTGTTCTGCAAGCTTGCGTCCCTCCTCTACGGCGGCCAGCATGCTGCGGATACGGATTTTTGCCGCACCGAGGTTGCTGATCTCGTCGATTTTCAGCTGTGTGTAAATTTTGCCGCCGTTTTCGCAGATGGCGCGCATCTCGTCGGTCGTGATGGCGTCAATGCCGCAGCCGAAGGACACCAGCTGGATAAGCTGGGCGTTCTCCTTCTGGGTGACGTACTTGGCCGCGCCGTACATGCGCGAGTGGTACGTCCACTGGTTGAGCACATGCACCTCGGGTGCATCGGTCAGCTGCCAGACTGCATCCTCGGACACGATGACCAGACCGAACGACGCGATCAGCTGGTCGATGCCGTGGTTGATCTCCGGGTCAACGTGGTACGGACGGCCTGCAATAACGGCAACGTCAAGGTCGTGCTCGTCCGCGTAGCGGATGGCGCGCTGACCCTCGATGCGAACGTCAATGTAGTATTCGTCCTGCGCCAGATACGCCTCCTCGACAGCGGCGATGACCTGCTTTTTCTTGATCTGCGGGTACTTGCCGCAGAAATACTTAACGGCGTGCTTCGTGAAGCGCTTTTTGTCCGCGAGTTCAAAGTACGGCATCATAAAGTCGAAGTCCGCGAGTGCGGAGACGTTCGCCTTCAAAAGCTCCGGATAGTAGGCAACGACCGGACAGTTGTAATGGTTGGTCGCGCGTTCCTCGTCCAGATTGTAGGTCATGCACGGATAGAAGATGGCATCGACGCCCTTTTCGAGCAGGTTCTCGATGTGGCCGTGCATCAGCTTCGCCGGATAGCAAACCGTGTCCGACGGGATGGAATGCTGACCCTGCATGTACATATCGCGGGTGGAAACGTCGCTGAGGACGGTCTCGAAGCCGAGTTTACGCAGGAATGCCGTCCAGAACGGCAGCAGCTCGAAGTTGTTGAGACCGAACGGCAGACCGATTTTTGCAATCGGGTTTGCGATGCCGGACGGCTCACCGTAGCTTTTCAGCTTTTCCAGCTTCCATTTATAAAGGTTGGGCAGGTCGGCCTTTTTCGTGCCGCCGAGCGGGCGCTCGCAGCGGTTGCCCGAAATGAAGCGGCGGCCGCCGCCGAAGTCGTTAATCGTCAGATTGCAGTGGTTCTCACACAGACCGCAGCGCGTGGAGCGCACATTGTGCTCGAAGCCTGCGAGGATATCCGTGCCGATGAGCGTGGTGGTGTCGCGGCGGTTGTCCTTGGCGTGCAGTGCTGCGCCGTAAGCGCCCATCAGACCAGAGATTGCCGGACGGGTCACGTCGCGGCCGATCTCCTGCTCGAACGAGCGCAGGATGGCGTCATTGAGGAACGTGCCGCCCTGCACAACGATGTGCTGGCCGAGGTCGTCCGGCGAGTGGGCGCGGATAACCTTGTACAGTGCGTTCTTGACGACGGATACCGACAGACCGGCGGAAATCGCGTCAATGCCCGCGCCGTCCTTCTGCGCCTGCTTGACCGAGGAGTTCATGAACACCGTGCAGCGCGAACCGAGGTCGATGGGGTGCTTTGCGAACAGACCCAGCTTGCAGAATTCCTCGATGGAGTAGCCCATCGAGCGGGCGAACGTCTCGATGAACGAGCCGCAGCCGGACGAGCACGCCTCGTTGAGCGAAATATTGTCGATGCACTTGTTGCGGATTTTGAAGCACTTGATGTCCTGACCGCCAATGTCGATGATGAAATCAACATCCGGGCAGAAATGGCGCGCCGCGCGGAAGTGCGCGACCGTCTCGACCAGACCGAAATCCACGCCGAAGGCATTCTGAATGAGCGCTTCACCGTAGCCGGTGACCGCCGAGGACACGATATGTACGCGGTCGCCGCACAGCTCGTACAGGCGGGTGAGCTGCTCACGGATAACGTCCGCCGGATTGCCCTTGTTGGACTGGTAGTGGTGGAACAAAATCTGGTCGTCCTCACCGATGAGCACCAGCTTGGTGGTGGTGGAGCCGCAGTCGATGCCGAGATATGCGTCGCCCTCGTACATGGTGACGTTCTGCGTCATGACATCGTGCATGGCGTGACGGTGCTTGAATTCCTCGTACTGCTGCTCATCCTCGAACAGCGGCGGCAGGTAGTTGGCAACGACCGGAGCGTCCGCCGCCTTTTCAAGCGCCGCGAGCAGCGAATCGACCGTGTAGGTCTTCTGCGTGCCGCCTGCGTACTCCGCCGCGCCCGCCGCGATGGCATACGGCGCGAGAGCCGGGAAGTGCGCGTGCGCATCGTCCAGCTTCAGCGTCTCCTGAAAGCGCTTCTGCAGGCCCTTGAAAAAGAACAGCGGACCGCCGAGGAACAGCACATCGCCCTTGACCTCACGGCCCTGCGCCAGACCGGCAATGGTCTGGTTGACGACCGCCTGGAAGATGGACGCGGCAACGTCCTCCTTGCGCGCGCCCTCGTTGAGCAGCGGCTGAATATCCGACTTGGCAAATACGCCGCAGCGGGACGCGATGGTGTAGATGCGCTCCGCGCCCTGTGACAGTTCATCGAGCTCGGACGGCGTAACGTCCAGCAGGACCGCCATCTGGTCGATGAACGCGCCGGTGCCGCCCGCGCAGGAGCCGTTCATGCGCTCCTCCAGCTGACCGGTGAGGAATACGATCTTCGCGTCCTCGCCGCCCAGCTCAATAACAACATCGGCCTGCGGAACGTGCACGCCTACCGCCTTGCGGGTGGCGAACACCTCCTGTACAAAATCAATATCCGCGGCCTTCGCCACGCCTAAACCGGCCGAGCCGGTGATCGAACAGCGGAGCGGCGTATCCGTGCCGATGAGGCCGCGCGCCGCGCGCACCAGCTCGACCGCCTTTTCACGCACCTTGGAAAAATGCCGTTCGTAGTGCTTGTGGATAATCTCTCCATCGCGGACAACGACGATCTTGACGGTCGTTGAGCCGATGTCGATTCCAACATTTACATTCATAATACCCTTGATCTCTCCCATAACAAAACAGAGCGCCGTTCAGGCAATAATAAGGTATCGCCCTGGCGCAAAGTGAATGCGGGTAAGTGCTGCCGTGCGTCAGCCTGAGAAGGCCATATGATGTGATAAATATGCAGGGCAAATTCTTACCTCTATTACTATAACGGTGCAAGCGGAAAATGTCAATGCGGCGATTTTCTCCTTGGATGCCGAAAATACCCCTTGACAAAGCCGGAAATTTTATATAAAATATACGGCGTAAGTGAATACATGTCCTTATCGAGAGCGGTGGAGGGAACGGCCCTGTGAAACCCGGCAACCTGCGTTGTTTTGCAACGTAAGGTGCCAAATCCGGCGTAAGAATACGAAAGATGAGGGAGCAAAACGAACTTTTCGCTCCCGCTGAGGAGCGTTTTTTAATGCTCTGAAAATGAACTGGAGAAAGGAACTGATACTTAATGGCACATCATTTTTTCACCTCGGAATCGGTTACGGAAGGCCATCCCGATAAAATCTGCGACCAGATCTCGGACGCGATCCTTAACGAGATTTTAACGCAGGATCCGTATGCCCGCGTAGCCTGTGAGACCACCTGCACCACCGGTATGGTTCAAGTAATGGGCGAGATTTCCACTTCCTGCTATGTGGACATCCCGAAGGTTGTCCGCGACACGGTTCGTGAGATCGGCTACGATCGCGCGAAGTACGGCTTTGACTGCGACACCTGCGCTGTCCTGACCGCGATCGACGAGCAGTCCGCCGACATTGCACTCGGCGTTGACAACTCCCTCGAGCGCAAGGAGGGTGCCTCTGAGGCTGACCTCGCTATCGGCGCAGGCGACCAGGGCATGATGTTCGGCTATGCGTGCGATGAGACCAAGGAGCTGATGCCGCTGCCGATCTCTCTGGCGCACAAGCTGGCAAAGCGTCTGACCGACGTTCGCAAGGACGGCACGTTCGACTATCTGCGTCCGGACGGCAAGAGCCAGGTTACGGTTGAATATGACGAGGACAATCAGCCCGTCCGCGTGGATACCGTTGTCATTTCCACCCAGCACAGCCCGGAGGTGTCCCTCGCGCAGATCCGCAAGGACATGATCGAGCAGGTGGTAAAGAAGGTCATTCCGTCCCATCTGCTGGATGAGAATACCAAGTATTTCATCAACCCGACCGGCCGTTTCGTCATCGGCGGCCCGCACGGCGACTCCGGTCTGACCGGCCGTAAGATCATCGTGGACACCTACGGCGGCATCGGCCGTCACGGCGGCGGCGCGTTCTCCGGCAAGGACCCGACCAAGGTGGACCGCTCCGGCGCGTATGCGGCTCGCTGGGTTGCGAAGAACATTGTTGCGGCAGGTCTGGCAAAGCGCTGCGAGATTCAGCTGGCGTATGCCATCGGCGTTGCCGAGCCGGTTTCCATTATGGTAGAGACCTTCGGCACCGGCGTTGTTGGCGACGATGTGCTTGAGAAGGCCGTAGAGAAGGTGTTCGACCTGCGTCCGGCGGCAATCATCGAGCAGCTTGACCTGCGTAAGCCGATCTACAAGCAGCTGGCAGCCTACGGCCACATGGGCCGCGAGGAGCTTGGCGTCAAGTGGGAGAATACCGATAAGGTTGAGGCGCTGAAGGCAGCGGTAAACGGTTAATTTGCGCTGAAATTGTATAGAGAAAGGCTCCGGAGCATATCCGGAGCCTTTCAGTCTGCCCAAAAAGTCAGATTGGCGTATTGCGTTTCGTGCGACAGCACGCATAAAATAGAATTTGCGAAGCAAATTCATAAATTCCGGGAGCATGTATCTCGGAATTTATACAAGGGAAGAAAAAATGTGCCCGCAGGGCGCGGTTTTTCTTCAGTATTCGCTCGAAAGCGTGGTTTCGAGCGAGAGGCTGCTCGGAAAACGATAGTTTTTCGACAGCCTCAAAGGCTCTGGAGCATATCCAGAGCCTTTTTGTATCTCAAAATTTCGCGGCAGGGATTGAGCCGATGCAGGGAAATTGGCTCACATATCTCGCGTGATCTGCCGAAACCGCAGCAAAAACAGCGTTGTCGTTGTAGCCGCGGCTAATAAATCCGCGACCGGCTCCGCGAGGAACACGGCGAACAGCTTATCCGCGAAAAAGTGCGGCAGGATTAAAATAAACGGTATCAGCAGGAAAACCTTGCGCTCAAGCGCGAGAAAAAGCGAGATACGCGCCTCGCCGAGCGCCACAAACGACTGCTGGAATCCGGTCTGGAACGCATTGGTAAATCCGAGCGCAAAGTACACGCGCAGCGCCCAGACGGTGCGTTCGACCAGCTCCTCATCCGAGGTAAACAGGTGCACGACCGTGTGCGGGAACAGCTGCACAGCTGCCCAGATCGAAAACGCGAACACGAACGCCGCCGCGAGATTCAGCTGCACGACGCGCTTCATGCGGTCGGGCCGCTTCGCGCCGCAGGCGTAGCTGAGGATGGGCTGCGCGCCCTGCGCGAGTCCGGTCAGCGGCAGCTGCACCATCTGCGCCACCGAGGTCAGGATGGTCATTGCGCCGACCGCCGCATCGCCGCCGTACCTTTGCAGCGATACGTTGAACGCGATGGTGAGCAGGCTTTCTGTTGACTGCATGACAAACGGGGACGCGCCCAGACCGACTGCGGATGCCAGAACCGGTCGGTCAATGCGGAAATACGCGCGTTTGAGGCGCAGAACCGTCTGCTTTCCGGTCAGAAACCGCAGAACCCATGCCGCAGATACCGCCTGCGAAATAATCGTCGCTACAGCCGCGCCGCGCACGCCCATGCGGAACACGAAGATGAACAGCGGGTCAAGCGCGGTGTTGAGCACCGCACCGATAACTACCGTTTTCATCGCCACCGAGGAGCGGCCCTGCGCGGTGATGAAGCCGTTCAGACCGAGCGATGTCATCACGAAAACCGTGCCGAGAACGTAGAGGTTGAGGTACTGCATCGCATACGGCAGGGTGTCGGCAGATGCGCCGAACAGTTTCAGTAATGGCGCCTGAAACAGCAGGAAAAGTGCTGTCAGCACGAGCGCAAGTGCCCAGAGTGCCGCCGTACACGTTCCAAGAATGCGTTCCGCGCGGTCGTGCTCCCTTGCGCCGAGCGCGATAGACGCCCGCGGTGCGCCGCCCATGCCGATCAGCGCCGCGAATGCCGAGATGAGCGTGATGACAGGGAAGGTGACGCCCATGCCGGTCAGCGCCAGCTTGCCCTCGAGCGGGATGCGTCCGATGTAAATGCGGTCCACGATGCTGTAAAGCAGGTTGACAACCTGTGCCGTGATGGTCGGCAGCGCCAGCCGAAACAGCAGCGGCCCTACGGGTGCTGTGCCGAGGGCCGCTGTCTGCTGATTCTGTTGTTCACTCATGCCTTGCTGTCCTCACGGATGAGCACGCGGATGGCCTCCACGGCGGCCTTTACGCCGCGCTCGGTGGCGTCAGGCGGGATGGCGGGAGCATCATCGTTGTCCGCGTTCCACAGCACGTTGAGCACCGCGCCGCACCGAACGTGCAGCACCTGCGCGACGATCATGAGCGCGGCTGTCTCCATCTCGCTGGTGAGCGCGCCTGCCGCCTTCCATGCCTTCCACTTGGCGGTCAGCTCGTCCGCGATGGGCATTTGAGCGGGACGGATCTCGCCGTAAAAGCTGTCCTTGGACTGGATAACGCCTGTGTGATACGGGAAGCCGAGCGCCTGCGCCGCCTCGTGCAGCGCGGAAACAACGGAAAAATCCGCGACTGCCGGGAACTCGATGGGGAGGTACTCGCGGCTCGTGCCCTCCTGACGGATGGCGCCGGTGGCAATGACGATATCGCCGCCCTTTACCTTGTCCACAATGCCGCCGGACGTGCCCACGCGGATGAACGTGTCCGCGCCGCACTCGACCAGCTCCTCCATGGCAATGGCCGCAGACGGACCGCCGATGCCGGTCGAGCAGACCGCAACCGGAACACCGTCCAGAGAGCCTGTCCACAGCGTGTACTCGCGGTTGTGGGCGATCTGCTTCGGGTCGTCGAAATACTGCGCGATCTTCTCGCACCGCGCCGGGTCACCGGGCAGAATGACGTACCGCCCGATATCGCCCTTGGTGATTTGAATGTGCATCTGTCTGCCGTCTATCAACATACGATTTCACCCTCCCGTTCTACGGTTCTGATGTTTTTCTCCGCCTTGCTGCGCGGCAGCATGACCTCATGCCCGCAGCCGAGGCATTTCAGCTTGAAATCCATACCGATACGCAGCACCTGCCACTGCTTGCTGCCGCACGGGTGCTGTTTTTTCATGGTAAGAATGTCGTTTACCTGTATATCCATTGGAATCACTTCCTCTACCTTTTTCCATCTAAACAGGGGATTGGGATTGTTAAATCCGCTCTAAAAGGCACACACAGTGCGCGGCAATGCCTTGTTTGGAGCCGGTAAAGCCCAGTCCCTCCTCGGTGGTCGCCTTGACCGAAACCTGCTCGACCGCGCAGCCGATGGCGGCGGCAAGGTTCTCGCGCATCTGCAGAATGTGCGGCGCGAGCTTGGGCGCCTGCGCGAGCACGGTCGCATCCAAATTGCCGAGCTGCCAGCCGCTCTCGCGCACGAGCGCGGCAACGTGCCGCAGCAGCGCGATGCTGTCCGCGCCCTTGTAGCGCGGGTCGGTATCCGGAAAGTGCCCCCCGATGTCACCGAGCGCGAGTGCGCCGAGCAGGGAATCCATGACGGCATGCGTGAGCACGTCCGCGTCCGAGTGACCGTCCAGACCAAGCTCAAACGGAATGTTCACACCGCCGATGATGCACGGCCTGCCGGAGACCAGTCTGTGTACGTCGTAACCGTGTCCGATGCGCATATCACTTGACCTCCCTTGTGAGGAGCGCTTCTGCAACGAGAATGTCCTCCGGCGTGGTGATTTTAATGTTCTGGTAGCTGCCGTGGGTCGCCTTGACGATGGTGCCGAGCGACTCGACAGCCGCGCAGTCATCGGTGAAGCTGTAGCCGCGCTCAGCAGCCGAGGTGAGCGCACGGCGGAGCAGGTCCTTGCGGAACACCTGCGGGGTCTGCACTGCGGCAAGCGTGTCGCGGGCGACATCGGCGGCGATATTGCCGTTTTCGATGCGCTTGATGCTGTCCTTGACCGGAACGACCGGCGCGGCAGCACCGCACGCGGCGGCGGTGGTAACCGCCTCGGTGATAACGGCCTCGGAGACGAGCGGGCGGGCGCCGTCGTGTACGGCAACGAGCACGGCGTTTTCCGGTGCGGCCGTGATGCCCGCGAGAACGGATTCCGTGCGGGTCTCGCCGCCGCGCGTCACCGTGCACAGCTTGTCAATGGAGAAGGCCTTCGCCAGCTCGGTATAGGGCATGATGTCCTGCTCACGGCAGACGAGCACGATATCGCGGATGGCGGCGCATTTCTGGAAGGCGGAAAGCGTGCGTGCGAGGACGGGTACGCCGTCAATTTCGAGCAGCAGCTTGTTTTCGCCGCCCATACGGCGGGAGGAGCCTGCCGCTACGATAACAGCGCATACGGCGGGGAGATCAGTTTTTTTTCTGCGTTTTCCCAGCATAATTGTTCGGTCCTTTCTATCCAAAGGCTTTGTGAGCCTTTTGGTTCGTTTGGATAAATCTTTGTACCGTTATTTTACACGATTTCGGCAAAATTTACAAGGGTTGTGAGAATTTATCGTAGGGCGGGGCACTCCGGAGCGGCTTCATCTGCAACGATTAACCCGCAGGGGAGCACAGTGTGCCCCCGAACAACGTAAAATCGAACGTGTTGTGGGCGAACATTGTTCGCTCCTGCGGTTACGCGCGTGCATGCGGGTTGCATGCGGTGCGCCGAGGTCGGCGCCCCCTACGGAATGCACTGCCGGTTATCATAATGCCAACGAGCAACAGCCACCCGCCGAATCCCGACTTCCACAGGAGGACGCCGCCCGCAAGGAGGACGAGAACGGACACGCCCGCAATCCCGTTCAGCAGGCGTGTAAACCGTCCGTCCGCGAGGTGCCGGAGCGCCATGCCGCCGTCGAGCGGGGGCACGGGCAGCAGATTGAACAGCCCGAGTAGCGCACTCGCGCCGGCAAGCCGGTACGCGCCGAGCGGGTTCGCCAGTGCGGTGAGCACAAAGCTGGCCGCCGGTCCGGCGAGGCAGATGGCGGCGCGCGAAAACGGCGATGGCGGCAGGCTGCACCGCAGGACAGCGCCGCAGGCGGTCAGGCACAGGGCGTGCACCGTGCCGCCGGACAGACGAATGACGAAAAGGTGTCCGCACTCGTGTACAGCCGCCGCCAGCAGGAAAATGGGGAGCACGCCGCTCTCATCCGCGCACCAGAGCGCAGCCATGAGCACAAGAAAGCCGTCGCGGACCTGAATCCGGCTCACAGCGTCAGATAGTCGGCAGGATTGAGCGCCGCGCCGTTGTGCCACAGCTCGAGGTGCAGGTGCGGACCGGTGGCGTTGCCGGTCTGGCCGACCTTGGCGATCTGCTCGCCGCAGGTCACTTTATCACCGACTTTGGCGGAAATGCTGCTGCAGTGCGCGTATAGGGTTGCAAAACCGTCCGCGTGATCGACAATGACGTACAGACCGTAGCCGGATTCGCCGGTCTCGCGCACCGTGCCGTCCGCGAAGGCGGTGATGGGCGTGCCCTCGTCTGCGGCAAGGTCAAGCCCGTAGTGGAAGCCCGGCTGACCGGTGATGGGACTGAGCCTGCTGCCGAAAGAGGACGTCAGCGTGCCGGAAGTCGGCGTGGTGTGCTCGAACTCCATCGGATAGACGGTCTGGTCAACCGTGTCGGGGAACAGGGTCTGGTCGCGGTCTAAAATATCGTCCGCACCGCCGGAGGATTCCGCGGGAACGGTATCTGCGGGCATGGCAGAGCCGCCGAATACCGCGAGAACATGGTCCGCGTTTGCCGCGCCGGACAGGGCGGAAGCCGCCTTTTCGCGCACGGTCTGCGCGAAGGGGATATCGGCGTACTTTATCACACCGGCAGCGAGAACCAGCGTTACGATGAATAACAGTCCTTTTCCGTGGCGTTTTTCGGTCATGGGGTACCTCCTTGAAATGTTGCACAGATTGAATGAACACCGCAGGGCGAGGGCACCCCGCCCTACGAATATCTTATGAATAGCGAAGATAGTCTATGATGTTCTCAGCGTGAGAAAAATTTTTCAGGCTCTCCCTGCAAAAACGGCGGCAGGATGGAAGCAATTTGCAGGAATCCTTGCAGGACGGACAAGTGTTCTTGTGAGAAGATACAAAAAACGTAAAGTTACTCAAAAGATAATCAGTAGATTATCTGAAATTGTATTCTCAGCGCAAAAAAAGTGAGCCGAAATGCGGAAATGGTAGTATAATGTGAAGCATAATCCAAGACACCCGATAGGGTATGCCGATTCGGGGGAAACAAAGGAGAAGATTTCACCATGAAGAAAACACTCAGTATGCTCCTCGCCGGCGCTATGCTGGCTACGGCGCTGACCGGCTGCGGCGGCTCCGCTTCGAGCAGCTCGGATTCGCAGAACAGCGGCAACTCCGACAGCACCGCTTCCGGTACTGCCTTCAAGATTGGCGGCACCGGCCCGCTGACCGGCGCGGCTGCTATTTACGGCAACGCCTGCAAGAACGGCGCACAGATCGCGGTTGACGAGATCAACGCTGAGGGCGGCGATATTCAGTTTGAGCTGAACTATCAGGACGATGAGCACGACGCCGAGAAGGCTGTCAACGCCTACAACACCCTGAAGGACTGGGGCATGCAGCTGTCTCTCGGCTCCGTAACCTCCAAGCCGTGCGAGGCTACCGCCGCTGAGAACTACAGCGACCGTATTTTCGCACTGACTCCGTCTGCTTCCACCGTTGCGGTAACCGCAGATAAGGACAATGTGTTCCAGATGTGCTTCGTTGACCCGAATCAGGGCACCGCATCCGCGCAGTACATTGCAGAGCAGAAGCTCGGCACCAAGATTGCGATCATCTGGAAGAACGATGACGTTTACTCCACCGGTATTCACGACAAGTTCGTAGAAGAGGCAAAGACCAAGGGTCTGCAGGTCGTTTCCGACAAGACCTTTACCGATGCTTCCGCTAACGACTTCTCCGTTCAGCTGAACGATGCAAAGAGCAAGGGCGCTGACCTGGTATTCCTGCCGATGTACTATCAGCCGGCATCCCTGATCCTGACGCAGGCAAACAGCATGGGCTACAAGCCGAAGTTCTTCGGCGTAGACGGCATGGACGGCATCCTGACCATGGAAGGCTTTGATCCCAAGCTGGCCGAGGGCGTTATGCTGCTGACCCCGTTCAACGCAGACGCAACCGACGAAAAGACCGCTTCCTTCGTTAAGAAGTACAAGGAGCAGTTCGGTGAAACCCCGAACCAGTTCGCAGCCGACGCTTACGACTGTGTTTACGCTTACAAGCAGGCACTCGAGAATGCAGGCGCTACGCCGGATATGTCCGCTGAGGACCTGTGCGACAAGATGATCGAGCAGTTCACCTCCATGACCTTTGACGGTCTGACCGGCGAGGGCATGACCTGGGATGAGACCGGTGCCGTATCCAAGTCCCCGAAGGGCATGGTTATCGAGAACGGCGCTTACGTTGGTATGTAAAACAGAACCGTAGGGTTCCAACAGCATAAACGCAAGGGCGAGTAAAGGAGGTCTGGCAGCAGTCCTCCTTTACCGCTATTATAAAGAAGATAGGAGGTAGGAGATAGGAGGTAGGAGTGGACGACGATAAACGTTTCCCGTAGGGCGCGACGACTCGGCGCGCCGTATAAACCGTATGCACATCGTTACGAACGGCGCGCCGGGGTCGTCGCGCCCTACGGTACGGGTAAATCATCGGATAAACTCCTACCTCCTCCCTCCTAACTCCTACCTTAAAAGAAAGAATGGGGTGTTCCAAACCATGAGCTTTTTGAATCATTTGATCAGCGGCATCAGTCTGGGCAGCATCTACGCCATCATCGCACTCGGCTACACGATGGTTTACGGCATTGCAAAAATGCTGAACTTCGCGCACGGCGATGTTATCATGGTAGGCGGCTACATGTGCTTCTGCGCTACCACCTATCTCGGCTGGCCGGCGTGGATGGGCGTTGTGCTGGCTGTTGTTGTCTGCACCGCGCTCGGTGTTGTTATTGAGAGACTTGCCTACAAGCCGCTGCGTATGGCGCCGTCGCTGGCGGTGCTGATCACGGCCATCGGCGTTTCGTACTTCCTGCAGAATGCGGCGCTGCTGATCTGGTCCTCCAACCCGAAGACCTTTACCTCGGTCGTTACCGGCGAGGCGCTCAGCCTGTTCGGCGGTCAGATGCAGATCTCCAAGGTAACGCTCGTTGCCATTGCGGCGTGCGTTGTCATCATGGTCGCTCTGATGCTGTTCACCGGCAAGAGCAAGGTCGGCACGGCGATGCGTGCGGTTTCCGAGGACAAGGGCGCGGCCCAGCTGATGGGCATCAACGTCAACACGACCATTTCCATCACCTTTGCCATCGGCTCGGGTCTTGCCGCTATCGCGGGCGTGCTGCTGTGCTCCGCGTACCCGACCCTGATGCCGACCACCGGCTCTCTGCCGGGCATCAAGGCATTCACCGCTGCCGTATTCGGCGGCATCGGCTCGATTCCGGGCGCGTTCATCGGCGGCATTCTGCTCGGCATCATCGAGATTTTTGCCAAGGCGTACATTTCCACGCAGCTGTCGGACGCGATCGTGTTCGCAGTGCTCATCGTGGTGCTGCTGGTCAAGCCGGACGGCCTGCTCGGCAAGCATGTGAGCGAAAAGGTTTAAGGGGGCAGTCATATGAACAAGTTAAAATCCTATGCTGCGTCCAAGCGCGGACGTGACACGCTGCTGTGCTTCGGCATTGTCATTATTGCGTACATCATCGTGCAGGCAGCCATCGCGGGCGGCGGCATCTCCAGCCAGATCAAGGGTCTGCTCGTGCCGATCTGCTCGTATGTTGTCATGGCGATCTCGCTCAACCTGACCGTCGGCATCCTCGGTGAGCTGTCGCTCGGCCATGCGGGCTTTATGTCGGTCGGCGCGTTTGCGGGCATTGTCACCACCACCTGTCTGGCGGATGCGATTCCGCTTGCACCACTGCGTCTGGCTGTCGCTATGGTCGTTGCCGGACTGTTTGCGGCGATTGCGGGTGTCATCGTCGGCGTGCCGGTACTGCGCCTCAAGGGCGACTACCTCGCCATCGTAACCCTCGCCTTCGGTGAGATCATCAAAAACCTTGTAAACGTTATGTACCTCGGTCTGGATGATGCCGGTCTGCATTTCAGCCTGGTCAACCAGAATTTCCAGCTGGGCGACGGCGGCAAGATGATCATCAACGGCCCGATCGGCGTATCCGGCGTCACCAAGATCTCCACCTTCACCTCGGGCGTTGTGCTCATCCTCGTTACGCTGTTCTTCGTGCTGAATTTTGTAAACAGCCGCACGGGACGCGCGGTCATGGCGGTGCGCGACAACAAGATTGCCGCTGACTCCATCGGCATCTCCACCTCGCACTACAAGCTGCTCGCGTTCGTGGTCTCCGCGGCGTTCGCAGGCATGGCGGGCACGCTGTACGCGATGAACTTCTCCACCGTAACCGCTGCCAAGTTTGACTTCAACACCTCCATTCTGGTGCTCGTATTCGTCGTTCTCGGCGGTCTGGGCAACATCTGGGGTTCTATCATCGCCGCAACACTGCTGACGCTGCTGCCCGAGCTGCTGCGCGGCCTGAGCAACTACCGTATGCTCATCTACGCAATCCTGCTGATTGCAATGATGCTGTTCAACAACTCCTCCTTCAAGGTTCGCCTGCTGGAGAAGCGCGCAATGCGTCAGATGGAAAAGGCCGAAAAGGCCGGCGGCAAGAAGGAGGGTGCGTAAGCCATGGCAATGCTGGAAGTTACTTCGCTCGGCATTTCGTTCGGCGGTCTGCGTGCCGTTGACGAGCTGAGCATGAAAATCGAAAAGGGCGGTCTGGTCGGCCTCATCGGCCCGAACGGCGCAGGCAAGACCACCGCGTTCAATATGCTGACCGGCGTGTACCGCCCGACCGACGGCGGCATCCGTCTGGACGGACAGAACCTCATCGGCAAAAAGCCGCATGAAATTTGTAAATTGGGCGTTGCCCGTACGTTCCAGAACATCCGCCTGTTCTCGCAGCTGAGCGTGCTGGATAACGTAAAGACCGGTCTGCACAACCAGATCACCTACTCGTTCGCAGAGAGCATGTTCCACCTCGGCTCCTACCGCAAAAAGGAGAAGCAGATGGACGAAAAGGCGATGGAGCTGCTGCGCGTGTTCAATCTGGACGGCGTAGCCGATTACAAGGCAGCCAACCTGCCGTACGGCAAGCAGCGCAAGCTCGAGATCGCGCGTGCGCTTGCTACCAACCCCAAGCTGCTGCTGCTCGATGAGCCGGCGGCGGGCATGAACCCGAACGAGACCGAGGAGCTGATGGAGACGATTGAAATCGTCCGCAAGAGGTTCGGCGTAACCGTCCTACTCATCGAGCATGACATGAAGCTGGTCTCCGGCATCTGCGAGTACCTGTATGTGCTCAACTTCGGCCGTCTGCTCGCTGAGGGCACGCCCAAGGAAGTGCTGAGCAATCCGGAAGTCGTTAAGGCATATCTGGGCGAATAAGAAAGGAGGAAACAAGTATGGCAATGTTGGAAGTAAAGGACATCAACGTGTATTACGGCCTGATTCATGCACTGCGCGACGTTTCCTTCGAGGTAAACGAGGGCGAGGTCGTGGCGCTCATCGGCGCAAACGGCGCCGGCAAGACCACCACGCTGCACACGGTCACGGGTCTGCTGCCGAGTAAGGGCGGCACGGTGACGTTTGAGGGCAAGGATATCACGCACAAGCCGGGTCATGCCATTGTGAAGCTGGGCATGAGCCACGTTCCGGAGGGCCGCCGCGTGTTCGCGGGTCTGACGGTCGCGGAGAACCTGCGTATGGGCGCGTATACCCGCCCGAAAAATGAAATTCCGGAGTCGCTGAAAATGGTCTACGAGCGTTTTCCGCGTCTGGAGGAGCGTAAAAATCAGGCAGCCGGTACGCTGTCCGGCGGCGAGCAGCAGATGCTCGCAATGGGCCGTGCGCTGATGAGCAAGCCGCGCATCCTGCTGCTCGATGAGCCGTCCATGGGTCTGTCGCCGCTGTTCGTAGGCGAAATCTTCAAGATCATCGAGGAAGTGTCCAAGGCAGGCACCACCGTCCTGCTCGTAGAGCAGAACGCAAAGAAGGCGCTGTCCATCGCGGACAGAGGCTACGTCCTTGAGACCGGCAAAATCGTCAAGACCGGCAAGGCGTCCGATCTGCTGAATGATGACTCTATTAAGAAGGCTTATCTGGGAGAATAAATTTCGGAAATGGAAAATGGAGAATGGAAAATGGAAAATGAATGTGCGGCGCACAGCGCCGATATTAAGTAATCGCGCTATGCGCGATACCACAATTCTCAATTCTCCATTCTCAATTATCAATTTATGTAGGGGGTAAATTATGAAACCTTACGTTATCACCATCGCGCGCCAGTACGGTTCGGGCGGCAAGACGGTCGGCAAGATGCTGGCGGACAAGCTGGGCATTCCGTTCTACAACCGCGAGATCATCACCATGGCGAGTGAGGACAGCGGTGTAAATGCCATGCTGTTCTCGGACGAGCGTCTCAAGGGCGATTTCCTGACGCGCCTGCGCGCGCATTATCACGGCAACACGCCCGTGCCGAACGACTCGTCCAAGTCCTACCTCAAGGATGAGGCGCTGTTCGCCTATCAGGTGAAGATCATCCGCCGGCTGGCGGATCAGGGTCCGTGCGTTATGATCGGCCGCTGCGCCGACTATATTCTGGCAGGCCGACCGGATGTTGTGCGCGTGTTCGTCCATGCGGACAAGGATTTCTGTCTCGAGCAGGCCATGAAGGTGGACTCGCTGCCCGAGAACGAGGTGGCAAAGAAGATCGCCGAGATCGACGAGTACCGCGCCCGCTACTACAAGCACCACACCGGCCACGACTGGTATGACGCGCGGAATTATGATCTGTCGCTCAACAGCGGCGTGCTCGGCTTTGACGGCACGGTTGAGGAGATCATCAAGTATATGGAAGTGCGCGGGCAGTTTCAGAAGTAAATAGGGGAGAACCGTCTGTGAGAGCAGGCGGTTTTCTTTTTTGCGTTTGGCGGTTGAAAGGATTTACCCTACGGTATCCCATAATCGTTATGATTTACAGGTCGAACCCTTTGGTGGAATGTATGCCGTTGTATGGTCTGCGCAACGCCAAATCCTACACCTGCAATCCGCCCCAATTCGACCTGAAAAAACTTTTTCAAAAAAATTTGAAAAAAGGGTTGACGAAACGGGGATTCTGTTATATACTAAACAAGTCGTCAGCGATGAGTCATCAAAAACGACAACAACTTAACAAGATGGAGAGTTGGCTGAGTGGTCGAAGGCGCACGATTGGAAATCGTGTAGGCGTGATGAGCGTCTCTAGGGTTCAAATCCCTAACTCTCCGCCAAAAGTGAGCTGAAATCGTAAGGTTTCAGCTCTTTTTGCATTACCTGTCGCGAAACTACAGTTTCGCCGACAAGGAGGAACGGACCGTAGGCCGTTCCAAAGTCGTACGAAAGTTCCTATGCAGAAACTTTCTCCCTCCGGAAGTGAAAAAACCGAGATACATGCTCCCGGTTTTTTCGGATTGCAGAGCAATCCTATTGAATACGCGCTTACGCGCGGGCTGCGAACAGATTTTAACATCCTCTGACTGTGAACAGGGGAGGTTTTTTTATTTCCCGGAAAATATTTTTTCGGAGTTGACCATTTGTGGTCAATTTTTTATCCGTTCCGGCGGTAGGGTAAAGGGAGGTGCTCACATGGGCAGAAACAGAAAAGTTGGATTGGACTGGTGGCCGCGCGACATCGGCCTGTACCGCGACCCGAAGCTGAGAGCCGCACGGCAGAAATTCGGCGTGCTCGGGCCGTATGTGTACGAATGCCTGCTCGACATTGCCTACGGCGATAAGGGCTACTACATCGCTTACAGCGGCGAGGGCCGCGAGGACACGCTGTGGCAGCTCCGCGAGTACACCGCCGGACTGGAAAACGTGACGATCGAAACACTGGCCGCCGTAGTCGATCAGCTGGTGGCAAGCGGCCTGTTCCATGCTGCGTTATATGAACGCGGCTTTCTCACATCCAAAAGAATACAGATGGGGTATTTTCTGGCGACCGTGACGCGTAATGCAGTGCCCATCAATTTTGACATTTGGCTTCTCACCGAGCAGGAAATGCGGGAGAAGAATCCGAGTGGCAAGTCTTTTGTGCTGCGTGCATTTATTTCCCACACGGAAAATGCGATTTATCGTACGGAAAATGCGATTTGTTGTACCGAAAATCCACAGAGCAGAGAAGAGCAGAGAACAGAAGAGCAGAGAACAGTAGAGGACAGTAGAGCAGAGCAGACCAGAGAAGAGAAAGCAGTTACGGCTGATTCTGGTCTGACGACCGAACTGGAAGAAAAACTGAATTGTAAGTTTGACCATAACTTCTGTCTGGAGCTGCGCAGGCTGCAGAACAAGGGGATGCAACGTGAGGTGTTCTTAGATACCGCCCGACAGACGGCTGAGAATGCACCGCGCAATCCGGCAGGGTATTTCCGCACGCTGCTGCAGAACTGCGAGCGTGACGGCATTCTCACCGCTGAGGATATGCAGAAACGGGCAAAGCCTGCACCGGCGCAGCCTGCAATCGGGCCGTCGAGCGAACAGCTGTCCGCGTTCGATCGGGAATGGTACGAGCGGGTCAAGCGGTACACAAGGGAGAAGGCAGTGCCGTCATAACCCTTTTCAACCGCGCCCGCGTCTGCTATAATGAGACAGACAAGAGAGGTGATTAGGATGGGCTATATTCGCCGTCCTGCGTATTACAAGGCATTCCGGTGCATCGGCTCGGACTGCACGGAAAACTGCTGTATCGGCTGGGAGATCGACGTAGACGAGGATTCCCTTGCGTACTACGAGACCGTTCCCGGCGATTTTGGCGAGCGTTTGCGCGCGAGTATTGCGCCTGCGGACGCGCAGACCGGAGAGCCGGCGCATTTTCGTCTGGACGCCGAGGAGCGGTGTCCGCTGCTGAACGACTGCAACCTGTGTGAAGTGCTGCTTCACTTAGGGGAGGACAAAATGGCGCAGATCTGCACCGACCACCCGCGGTATTACGAGTGGTTTTCGGACGGCCGTGAGGACGGTCTCGGCTTGTGCTGTGAGGCTGCCGCCGAGTTGATACTCGCGCAGACCGGCGCACCGGCGTTTGACGTGACCGAGGCGGACGGCGTATCCGAAACCGGCACGGAGGCGGAAACCGAACTCGAGAACGTGCTGTTTTCCATGCGCGATGCGCTGTTCCGGCTGGCGTGCGAGGACGCGCCGTTCGATGACAAGGCCGACAGGCTCTACCGCACGGCAAAGGCGCAGCAGGAGCAGTACGATGACCTGCTGTTCCCGTTCCCCGAGGGGGAGGACGAGGCTGCAGACGAGACGGACGAGGACACGGTTTCGTGGTCGCAGGCGTTCTGGCGGGAGAGCACGCTCACGAGTTTGCTCGAGATGCTGCTCGGCTTTGAGATCAACAAGGACGACTGGCGCACGCTGCTGACCGGTGCAAAGGCGCGCCTGCCGGAGATTATCGCCCGCAGAGAGGCGTTTTTGCAGGCGTATCAGGGCAAACGCCATGAATACGATAACCTGCTGACGTACTTCCTGTACCGGCACTTTATGAAGGCGCTCGGAGATGACGCCGTGCAGGACAAGGTGCAGCTGGCGCTCGTGAGCACGGCGGTCATTCAGCTGCTCGATGTGTACGAGTGGCTCACCAACGGGGAACTCACGCACTGGGCGCAGATCTGCATCTGCAAGGCGTACTCGCGCGAGATTGAGTATAACGAGGACAATACCGAGCAGCTTGCCGCGTTTTCCGTCCTTGACGAAATGGAATAAAACAGAACACCGCGGACTGGGGTCTGCGGTGTTTTTGTTTTTGCGGTGGGGACGACGCCGTACCCGCGGCGTGGGAGTGCGGCACCCGCCGCGGGGGGCAAAAAGGAAGGGACACCTGCGGTTTCCCTTCCTCTTTGGACTCCTACCTTTCCCTAATATCACCCGTGAGCAGCTTGCCGCCATGCTGTACCGCTATGCCGGTGAGCCGGACGGCGCGGCAGACCTGTCTGCCTACACGGACGCAGGCTCGGTTTCCGCGTATGCGGAAAAAGCGGTGCAGTGGTGCGTCAAGAACGGCATTCTGACCGGTAAAACGTCCTCGACACTCGCTCCCAAGGCTACCGCAACCCGCGCGGAGTGCGCGGCGATGCTGCAGCGTTTCGCTGCACTCTGACTGTCGCGAAACTACAGTTTTCTTAACACTTTCCGAAATATCCGCAGTATATCTACCGATTTCAACCTTTTGATTTGGTCGTGACACCAAAATGAAACCAAATGGATTTTAGA